>NZ_JAAGMG010001425.1 GCF_010548525.1 Streptomyces sp. SID14478 | reverse complement strand
GGCGCCATCGCGCCGATGCCGCTGCGGCCGCTGGAGGCCGAGCAGTGGGTGGCCTCGCTCATCGACTGGGACGGCGAGCGCGGCGCGCTCGTGCCGGAGGCGATCCAGGCGTTCGGCGAGTACGTCGCCGCCGCCTGCATCCCCGACCAGGCCCCGGCCCCGGACGGCACGCAGGAGGCGCTGCCGCCCGCCGTACTGCATCTGCGGCGCACCGTCGCCGCGCTGGCCCGACGTGCACTTGGGAGGGCGCTGTCGTGACGAACGAGTACAACGGTTCGGGTTCCGGTGCCGGGCACGACGGCTGGGAGCCGCTGCCCCAGGGCGAGTACGACTCCGACGCCACGGCCTTCGTACAGCTGCCCCCCGACTTCCAGGACGCACCACTGGCCGCCCCCGGCCACGGCTACGTGCCGCCGCAGATAACGGTGAGCCCGGCCACGGGTGCCGCCGCGACCGACCCGGCGGCGACCGGCGTGTGGGTGCTGCCGCCGGAGCTGACGGGCAACCCCGGCCGGTCCGAGGAGCAGCAGGTCAGCTGGCCCGCCGCGCACCAGGAGCCCGAGCCGGAGCCCCAGCCCGAGCAGACGCCTTACGGCGTGGTGCAGGGCGATACGGGGCAGTGGTCGATCCCCGTCGCGAACGGTGAACTGCCGGAGGACTCCGGGGAGTTCACGACGTCGGCGCTCGCCTCGCAGTGGGGCGACCGTACGCCGCCCGCGACGCTGCCCGGGGGCGCGGCCGCGCCCTGGGCGTCGGAACCGTGGGCGCAGCCTCAGCCGGAGCCCGCCGCCCTGCCGGAGCCCGCTTCGCCGGAGCCCGAGCCCGTGCCCGAGCGGGCCGAGTCGGAGCCCGTGCGGGCGGAGCCGAGGTTCGTACGGGCCGAGCCCGAGTTCGTACGGGCCGAGCCGGAGCCCGTACAGGCGGAACCGGAGTTCGCAGGGCCCGAGTCGGAGTTCGTACGGCCCGAAGCGGAGTTCGCTCGGCCCGAGCCGGTCGAGGAGGCGCAGCCGGAGCCGGCGGCCGAGCCGACCGAGCAGGAACCCTCGGAGCCGCGCCCGGATGTGGCAGCCGAGGCCGATCCCGACGCCGATGCGGCGGTGCCTGCGGCCGCGGCTGTGGGCGCGGAGGCAGAGGCGGACGCGGAGGACGAAGGCGCCGCACCCGCAGCGGCGTCGCACTCCCTCCACGAGGACCACCCCGAGATCAGCTACGTCCTGCGGGTCAACGGCAGCGACCGCCCCGTCACCGACGCCTGGATCGGCGAATCGCTCCTGTATGTGCTGCGCGAACGCCTCGGCCTCGCGGGCGCCAAGGACGGCTGCTCGCAGGGCGAGTGCGGCGCGTGCAACGTCCAGGTGGACGGCCGCCTCGTCGCCTCCTGCCTGGTGCCCGCGGCGACCACGGCGGGCAGTGAGGTCCGCACCGTCGAGGGCCTCGCGGAGGACGGCCAGGCCTCCGACGTACAGCGCGCGCTGGCCGCCTGCGGCGCGGTCCAGTGCGGCTTCTGCGTCCCCGGCATGGCGATGACGGTCCACGACCTGCTCGAAGGCAACCCGGACCCCACCGACCTGGAGACCCGCCAGGCCCTGTGCGGCAACCTGTGCCGCTGCTCCGGCTATCGCGGCGTACTCGACGCGGTGCGCCAGGTCGCCAAGGAGCGCAGGACGTCGGTGGAGGCCGCGGAGCCGGCCGCCCCGGACGAGCCCCGCATCCCGCACCAGGGCGGACCGGCCACCAGCGAGGACATCCGCAACACCGGCGGTATCCACGACATCCACGACATCCGTGACATCGGGGACGGAGGCCGGGCGTGACGAACGAGACGACGGAGGCCCCCGCGGCCGTCGGGACGGAGGAACTCCCGCACGGCCTCGGCACGACACTGCCTTCCGTGGAGGCGCGCGCCAAGGCGGAGGGCACCTTCCCCTACGCGGCCGACCTGTGGGCCGAGGGGCTCCTGTGGGCGGCGATCCTGCGCTCCCCGCACGCGCACGCACGCGTGGTCTCCATCGACACCACCCACGCGCGCGAGATGCCCGGCGTCCGCGCGGTCGTCACGCACGAGGACGTCCCCGGCGGCCCGCTGGCGGGCCACCGCACGGCCGACCGCCCGGTGTTCGCCTCCGAGGTCGTACGCCACCACGGCGAGGCCCTCGCGGCAGTGGCCGCGGACCACCCGGACACGGCGCGCATGGCGGCCGCGGCCATCATCGTCGAGTACGAGGTCCTGGACCCGGTCACGGACCCCGAGCAGTCCTTCGCGGCCGAACCCCTGCACCCCGACGGCAACTTGATCCGCCACATCCCGCTCCGCCACGGCGACGTGGAGGCGACGGGCGAGGTCGTGGTCGAGGGCCTCTACCGCATCGGCCGCCAGGACCCGGCACCGATCGGCGCCGAGGCCGGCCTCGCCGTCCCCCGCCCCGACGGCGGCGTGGAGCTCTACATCGCGTCCACGGACCCGCACGGCGACCGGGATCTGGCCGCGGCCCGCTACGGCCTGGAGCCGGAGCGCGTCAAGGTAGTCGTCACGGGCGTCGCGGGCGCGACGGCGGACCGCGAGGACCCCAGTTTCCACCTCCCGCTGGGCCTGCTTGCCCTGCGCACGGGCTGCCCGGTGAAGCTGACGGCGACCCGCGAGGAGTCCTTCCTGGGCCACCCGCACCGCCACCCGACCCTGCTGCGCTACCGCCACCACGCGGACGCGGACGGCACGTTGGTGAAGGTGGAGGCGCAGATCCTGCTCGACGCGGGCGCCTACGCGGACACGTCCTCGGACGCGCTCGCGGCGGCGGTCTCCTTCGCCTGCGGCCCCTACGTCGTCCCGCACGCCTCGATCGAGGGCTGGGCGGTACGCACGAACAACCCGCCCTCGGGGCACGTACGCGGAGAGGGCGCACTCCAGGTCTGCGCGGCCTACGAGGCCCAAATGGACAAGCTGGCCAAGAAGTTGGGCGTCGACCCGGCGGACCTGCGCATGCGCAACGTGCTGGCCACGGGCGACGTGCTGCCCACAGGGCAGACGGTGACGTGCCCCGCGCCGGTCGCCGAACTCCTCGACGCCGTACGGGAGTTCCCGCTGCCGCTGCTGCCGAAGGACACCCCTCCGGAGGACTGGCTGCTGCCGGGCGGCCCGGAGGGCGCGGGCGAACCCGGGGCGGTGCGTCGCGGCGTCGGCTACGGCATCGGCATGGTGCACATGCTGGGCGCGGAGGGCACGGACGAGGTCTCGACGGCCACGGTCAAGGTCCAGGACGGCGTCGCCACGGTCATCTGCGCGGCGGTGGAGACCGGCCAGGGCTTCACCACGCTGGCCCGCCAGATCGTCCAGGACACGCTGGGCATCGACGAGGTCCACGTGGCCCCGGTGGACACGGACCAGCCGCCGGCCGGGCCCGGCTGCCGCGGCCGCCACACCTGGGTCTCGGGCGGCGCGGTGGAACGAGCGGCCAAGATGGTCCGCACGCAGCTGCTGCAGCCCCTCGCCCACAAGTTCGGCATGTCCACGGAGCTCCTCCAGATCGCCGACGGCAAGATCACGTCGTACGACGGGGTCCTCTCCACCACGGTCGAAGAGGCCATGGACGGCAAGGAGTTGTGGGCCACGGCGCAGTGCCGCCCGCACCCCACGGAGCCACTCGACGCGTCGGGCCAGGGCGACGCGTTCGTGGGCCTGGCCTTCTGCGCGATCCGCGCGGTCGTCGACGTCGACATCGAGCTCGGCTCGGTGCGGGTGGTCGAACTGGCGGTGGCACAGGACGTCGGCCGCGTCCTCAACCCCGGCCAGCTGGCGGCCCGTATCGAGGCCGGGGTCACCCAGGGCGTCGGCGCGGCCCTCACGGAGAACCTCCGCACCCCGCAAGGCGTGGTCCGCCGCCCCGACCTGACGGGCTACGCCCTGCCCACGTCCCTGGACGCCCCGGACATCCGCATCGTCAAACTGGTCGAGGAACGCGACGTCGTGGCCCCCTTCGGCGCGAAGGCGGCCAGCGCGGTCCCGGTGGTCGCGTCCCCGGCGGCGGTGGCATCAGCAGTACGCGCGGCCACGGGCCGCCCCGTGAACCGCCTGCCCATCCGCCCGCAGGCGGCGGTGGCGTCGGGCGGGGGCGGGGCGGAGTCAACGGGCTGAGAGGTGGGGTGAATCCACGTACCGTGGTCACCCCTGTCGCCGTCTGACAGCCGCCCTCCTGTCGCCTCCTGACAGCCCCTGCCTTGGTGGCTCGCTGACGGCCCGTATCTACGCGTGGCGCCCGTGTCCGTCCACCCCTCCCACCCGTTTCGAACTGTGACGCGTCGTGGCGTTCTGTGACGTGATGTGTGTTGCCTCTGCCCTGGGACGCCTGTGAACTGTCAGTGCGCTTGGCTAGAGTTGTGCCTGACTTCGGCTTCGTCGGTACGTACGGGCACGCGTACGCGACGAGGACGCGCAGGGTGACGGACACACGGGGGAACGGGGAGGACGTACGCGATGGCGGACGACAAGGGTGGGGGCGGCAGCTCGGGCGGTCTCGGCGGCTGGTTGTTCGGCGCGGTCGAGGCGGCGCAGGACGCGGTGGGGGACATCGTCACCGAGCTGGAGTCCTTCACCAAGTTCCAGCAGCGGGTCGATCAGCTGATCAAGGATCTGAAGGGGTCTCCGGCCGGTCCCAAGAAGGTGGGCGAAGAAGCGCTGGCGCGCCACCAGTTCGGCGGCGGTGACGGCGGCTTCAAGGAAGCGGCCGGTCTGCACACGTCGTACGCGACGGTGATCACCGAGCTGGAGAACCTCTCGAGTCTGCTGTCCGATTCGATAGAGGGCATGGGCATCGCGGTGATGGCCTCGCACAAGGGCTACGCGAACATCGACGACGACATCCGCCGTCGCATGCAGGCCATCAGCACGGAGACGACGAAGCACTACGGCGGGGAGTACGTGCCGCCGACCCACAAGAAGAGCGAAGACGGCTCCGACAAGGGCGGTGCGGACACGGCCGCGGACCCATCTTCAGGCGGCGACTCGGGCGGAGCGTTCTGATGGCGGAAGCACCCATTGACGGGGGCGGCAGCGCTCCCGCAGGCACGCAGTTCACGGGCCTGACCCATGAGCAGATGCTGGAGTGGCTCGACCAGGCCAACAGCGGTGAGGTGCAGGCCGCTGCGGATCGCCTGGCGGCGGCGGCCAAGGAGATCCACAAGATCGCGGACGACCTCAAGGTGCGCCCGCAATGGGTCAGTTGGAAGGGCACGGGCGCGGACGCGTTCCGGGGCTGGGCCTCCGACCTGGCCAATGCGACCGTTCGCCTCGGTGACTTCAGCCAGGACTCGTCCAAGTGGATGGGGCAGGCAGCCACGGCGATCGGCACCGCCCAGGCCTCGATCCCGCGCGACAAGCCGAGCGCCCAGGCGAACCTGGACGCGGCGCAGGCCGCACACAACGACCCGGACGCCCAGGCGATCTCCTCGAAGTCATCCAGCGAACTCGCCGCCCTCAAGGCCGACCGGGAGAAGGTCCGCCTCGAGGCGGCCGCGGAGATGACGAAGCTGGGCCAGGCGTACTCGGTTTCTGCTACACAGATGGATTCATTGCAGCGGCCCAAGTTCCCGCCGCCGCCTACCGCTTTTGTGCCTCCGCGAGACGAGTCGACGGACTTGGCCCGCCCGGGAAGCGGGGGAGGTGTAGAGACTGCGCCCTCAGCCGGAACGAGCGGATCAGTGGCCAGGCACGTAGCCACAAGCTCGGTGACTCCATCGACGGCGGCGGAATCGTCAGGCGGGGTGTCTCCCTCCCGTGCGGTCTCGCCGCCGCCCGAAATTCCGGAAGCTCCCACGCAGATGGGCATCGACTCCGTGGGCACGCTCCCGGAGGCATCCCCGGTGTCCTCTTCGCCGACGACGGGGCCTTCCCCGATCGCCCCGCAGACCGGCGGCCAGAACATGGTGGCCCCTCCTAGTGCCCTACCTCCCGCCTTCGGACGCGCTGGCGCGGCACAGCAGCCGTCGGTCGGGCGTGCGCAGGGGACGACGGGACCGTTGGGTCGCGGAGGTACTTCGCCTGTTTCGGGAGGCGCCGGCCGCGGCACAGCACCGTCTGTTTCGGGGAGCACAGGACGCCCCACTGCGCCGGGGGCACGCGGGGGCCAGATGATGCCCGGTCAGAGTGGCTCGACCACGGGACGGGGCGGTGCCCCAGGCCGACTGCCGACGGCTAACGGAGTCGCAGGCGGCCGCCCTCAGCCCGCGACGGGCAAGCCTGCAGGAGGAATTCCCCGAGGCTCCGTAATGGGCGCCCAACCGACAACCGGCGGACGTGCCGCAACCGGGCAAGGAGCGATGGGCGGTCGGCCCGCCACGACGGGTGGTGGGCAAGTCGCGCGAGGCTCGGGCGGCGGTCGCCGAGTTACCGGGACGACGGCTGAGAACGGCGGAATCGTAGGAGGCCGAGGGCAGCAGCAAGGCCGTTCCAATGCTCGCTCGTTCAGCCCTGGTGGTTCGGGTCTGGTGCGCGGCCAGGGCAGTGGGCCCGGCTCATCCCAAGACGGCCTGCATGGACCGAACCAGGCTGGACGCAATGCGGGCATGGGCGCAGCCCCGCGGGGTGCCCGCCCCGGCTCACGCAATGACGAGGAGGGCCAAGACAGGCCCGACTATGTGACTGAAGACGAGTCGACGTGGCTGCCTGATGATCGCCGCAATGTACCTTCGGTCGTCGACGATGCGACGAAGAGCGACGAGAGGTAAAGCAATGCCCTCCACCAGCATGCGACGCCGCGGCGCGGCAGCCACGGCCATCCTCGGTGCGCTGCTGGTGGGCTTGGCCGCGGACCCGGCCCAAGCAGATACGACGCGATCCCAGCAATGGTTCCTCGATGCCATGCAGGCCGAGAACATGTGGAAGACGAGCACGGGTGAAGGCGTCACCGTTGCTGTCATCGACACGGGCGTGGACGCCAGTAACCCGGACCTCAAGGGGCGAGTGCTTGACGGATTGGACCTGGCTTCCAATCTGGAGAACGGCGACGAGCACAGTGACTATGAGGGACACGGGACCGGCATGGCGGGGCTGATCGCCGGGACCGGGGCTTACAACGGCGGCAAGGGGGCGTTCGGTCTCGCGCCGGGAGCGAAGATCCTTCCGATCCGCATGCCGGACATCAGTAAAGGTGTCATGCCATTTGAGGAGAGCACGCAGCTCGTCAAGGCCATCCGGTACGCCGCTGATTCGGGTGCCAACGTCATCAACATCTCTCTCGGTGGCACCAATTCTGAGTTCGAGGCTCTGGCACCTGCCGTTAAGTACGCCCTGCAGAAGGGCTCCTTGGTGTTCGCCGCGTCAGGCAACAGCGGCGACAAGGGCAACAAGCTGGAGTACCCCGCCGCCACTCCGGGAGTGGTAGCAGTCGGCGCGGTGGGAGAGGATCTTCACCGCGCGAAGTTCTCGACTTATGGCCCCCAAGTGGACTTGTCGGCACCGGGTGTTGACATGGTCCATGCTTGCGGAGGGTCGACTGGCCTCTGCAAGTCGGAGGGCACGAGTGACGCCACCGCCCTCGCCTCCGCCAGTGCAGCCCTGATCTGGTCCAAGCACCCGACCTGGACCAACAATCAGGTCCTGAGGGTCATGCTCAACACGATCGGCGCCCCCACGGACGGAGCCAAGCGCAACGACTCGATCGGCTACGGAATCGTCCGCCCTCGCATCGCACTGAAGACGCCGGGTGACCCGGGGCCGGCGGACAAGTTCCCGATGTCGGACTATCCGGTGGCCGCCAAGACCCCGTCCTCGGAAGCGTCCAAGGCGACCGGCGGGGAGACCCGTGAAGAGGGGAAGGCTGCGGCGGCAAGGGATGCCAAGGACGACGGCAGCAACACCGGGATGTGGATCGGCCTGGGAGTCGCGGCTGTCGTGGTGATCGGCGGAGCGGCGGCATTCGCTGTTTCCCGACGCCGGCGCCGCGACCAGCAGCTTCCGCCCCCAGGCGCGCCGATGCCGCAGAACTACCCCGGCGGCCCGTACGGAGCCCCGCAGCAACAGCCTTACAGCAATCAGCAGTTCACGGGGCAGCCGGGGCAGCAGCCATACGGCGGCTATTCGCAGGGCGACAATCTGCAGAATCCGCGCCAAGGTTCCTGACGCCCGCAGCTGCCCAAAGGCCGACGAAAGTAGTGCTTATCCGGCCTGGCCAGAGGGCATAGCGTACCTGACAAGAAGATGGCCGTAATGCGACGGGATGCGAATGCGGCTGTTCCTGGTCCCTTGGCGCTATGGCGCTCATCTCTGCAATGGCGCAGGCAACCCGGTGGGAATATCTGCCTCTGCCGAGCATCCCAGTTGCTTCGCCAGGGATCGAGTGACCGACATCAGCACGTTCAAGCCATCTGTAACTTTTCGCGACTCTCGGACGTCTTCGCCCTCGATCCACGGTAGTGCCGCACCGACAAGATCACAGCGGCTGATAGTGATCCCGTAACCGAACGCGTATATCGCTTCGGACCGTCACTCGATCTTCGGCAGGGCGAAATTTCAACTACTGGTATCAACTCCAGCATCAAGATCACACTGTGCGATGGTGATCCACGCAACGCAGACGCGAAGCGGGGGCGGGCCACGCTCAACCGGTGGACTTCATGTCACGCGCGTCGGCGTACTTGTCCAGTTCGCGCATGGCCTCGGCGTGGGCGCTCATCCGAATGCTCACCCTGCCGCTCGTGAAAAGCGCCACACCTGCCGCCGACACGGGCACAGACAGCCCGAGCACCAGCAGGGCTTCAGGCCAGTCACGTTCGTTCTGGCACCAATCCCCTTTGTAGATGCCGTTGTTGGCTGTACCGCGATCTGTCAGCAATCGTGACTCGCACTCGGCGGGATGGCGGTCGTCTGGTTCCTCATCGACTGTGTACGGGGTGAGGAGCAGCAGGGCGCACCATGCCCACTGGAGCGTTGCCACCGCCAACAGGCCGAGTCCCCAGGCGCGTTCGCGACCGGCCCTGTAGCGGAAGTCAAGGTCGTACTCACGTGATCGCATGGCGGTAGAACATAGCGGGTTCTTCAAACGTGGCGGGGGTGTCTGGTGGCGCCGTCCAGGGGGCTGGAGGCGATCGTCGGGGAGCTGGCGGCGAATGCTGTTGAGCACGGGCCCGGGCCCCAGGTCACGGTGGCCCTCGCCAGGCGTGCGGGTGGTGTGGTGACCGTCGTCGTGGCCGATCAAGGGGGATCGGGGGAGGGTCTGGGGGAGATGGCGGCGCAGGTCGCTGGGGATGATGCGGAGTCCGGGCGGGGCTCGTCAACGGGCGGGCCCTTGCGCAGCGGTGGGAGTGCCGGATGGGGGCGGGCGGGCTTGGCGTGTGGGCGGATGTAGCCGTTGGGTGATCGCGGACGCCCGGTGCTCCACCCCGTTCCCCTCGATGCTGGGGTCGCGATGTGCGCGCTCATGACTCCCCGCTCGTCCCGTGGCGTGCTGTGGCAGAACTGCAGTGGGTGGATCACCCTTGCGTTAATCTTTGGCGGCCCGTCAAATGCTCGTACACAAGTACGGGTTCGGCGGTGTGCAGGGGAGGGACCCACACGTGAAGTTGCGCAAGATGCGGGCGGTCGGCGTCACGGTCGCCGCGTTCGGGCTGGGGCTCGTCATGGCCAATTCGGCGAGCGCCGCCTCGTTCAGCTGGGGCGCCTATGAAGGGGGCGGAGCAGGCTACTGGCAGCAGGATCCGGGGGCTGATCCGATCGGGTACGGGGACGCGCCGGGTGATTCAATTGCCGCGTGTGACTTGAGCGCGGACGGTTGGGGGATCGAGGTGAAGCTCGACGTCAACCGGGACGGCGACATCGACCGCAAGGTCAGCACCCGCGGCCACAGTTCTCCGTACTGCTCCGGCTGGGCCAGCGGCAACCTCACCGAGGGCACACCCGTCCGCGTGTGGGTCACCAAGGTGAAGGGCGACACGAGTTACCACCCCGTCTGGAAGGACGGCAACGCCTAGCACGTAGTCATGGTCAAGGCCCGGGCTCTCGGCGGCTGACAAGAGAGCCCGGGCCTTCGTGCTCAAGCTACCGCCGCAAATGGCCAAGGGAAGGGCAACTCACACGCCTTGGAGGTGGAGTTCCGGGACTGGAGCCTGCGTGCAGCGGTCGGCGAGGTCTCGGATGTCTTGGACCTTCTGCGGAATCTCTCGGTCTGGCTCTCGTTCCCGTTGTTTCCTCACCAGGTCGCAGGTGGCCTCCAGCTCCGAGATGAACGGGGGCATGTCCGCCTGCGTGAGGATCTGGGTGCGATACGGGTCCACTCGGTTGAGCATCGGCAGGCTGCTGTTCGCGCACAGGGTGGAGAACTGGTCCGCTCCGTCCTGTACGAAATCCACTGGCGTCAGCCGACACTTCTTGGGGCTCGTCCCCTGCATCAGCACCACGTCAACACCCATTTCTGGATCGACTCATCCGTGGCTCCCCGTGCGTCGCGATGAGTTTCGGGGTGTTGGGGGGTCGTACTGTCGAAGCCCCGCTCCGAGGAGGACGTCTGATGCGTAGCGTGACCTATTCGATGGGTGTCTCGCTTGATGGCTACATCGTCGGGCCGGACGGGGGGTTCGACTGGTCGGCGCCGGACGCGGAAGTCTTTCGTTACTGGATCGACGAGATTCGGGGAGTCGACGTCCACGTGATGGGGCGGCGGCTGTACGAGACGATGCTGTATTGGGAGACCGCCGAGCAGGAAGCCTCGCTCGATGAGGCGGAGATCGAGTGGACCGGGCTCTGGAAGCCGCTCCCCAAGGTCGTGTTCTCCACCACGCTGTCGACCGTGGAGGGCAATGCCCGGCTCGTCTCCGGTGGGCTGGTCGAGGAGATCGAGCGGCTGCGGGCCGAGCCCGGGGAGGGTGAGATCGCCATCGGCGGTGCGACGCTTGCCGCCGAGGCGGCCGCGGCGGGGCTCATCGATGAGTACCGGGCCGTGGTCTACCCGGTGCTGGTCGGCGGGGGCATTCCGTTCTTTCCGCGGGACGAGCGCCAGGTGGGTCTCGAGCTCGTCGAGACCCGCACTTTCGGTGCGAAGTTCGTCTTTCTCCGCTATCGCGTGGTGCGTTAGCCGGGGCCGGTGCGGCCTGGGGGCTGGGGAGTGCCGGGGTGCGCAGCTCGTTCTCCGTGCGGCCGTCGGTGATCGGCAGGGCGCCGGCTCGTTGCGCGTCGAGGAAGTGGCGTCGGGTGTCGGATTCCTTGTTGGACGTGGTGGTCGTCATGGGGGAGCGAGCGATCTCCGGGGCCTGAGGAATCTGCGGTGACCGGGGTGGGCGGGTCGGTGTTCGGGGGGAGTCGTACGGTGGTGGGGATTCGTCGTCGTGAGGAAGGGCATGGCGGAGTGGCGACAGGTGGGAGCGTGGATGGGGCGGGGACGGGATCGGGAGCAGTGGATGACGAGGGTGGGTCCGTTCCGCGTGGTTACGAACCCGCGCCCTCGGCCGGGAAGCTGCTGCTCTTCGTGCTCGGCTTCGTCGTCTTCGCCGTGGTCGTGGTCGGCGGGGGCGTGATTCTCGTGGCCGGGGGATGAGCCGGTCTCGGCAGCTGGTGTGGATACCGTTGGCCCCCAGTGGTGTGAACATCCTTGGCCTCAAGTGGCGTGAACTCCCTTGACCTCAAGCTGACTTGAGGTCGCAGCGTGATCCGCATGAGCGCCGAGAGCATAAACGCCGAGAGCATGAACCCCGAGAGTGTGAATGACGACCTCGCGGCCATTGAGCAGGTCGTCGCCACCGTCGAGCGCACCCAGCGTGCCAAGGATCCCGAGGGCTTCCTCGCGCTCTTTCATCCCGATGCCCTGTGGACCACCGGGCACGGGAAGGTCCTCATCGGGTTCGACGCGATCGCCGAGTTCACCCGCGCCGTCCTGCCGAAGGCGAGCTGGGACGGCGACGTCACCTATGAGGTGGTGCATACGCAGTTCCTGCGGGCCGACGTGGCGGCCGTCAAGGTGCGGCAGGTCTACCACTCGGCGGCGGACGGGGACTCGGCCGGTGCTCCGCTGTACGTCATGACCAAGCAGGCCGATGGGGGCTGGCTGCTGCACGTCTGCCAGAACACCGAAGTGAAGGAGTGAGTGTCGAAGGGGCGCCCCGCTGTGGCGGGGCGCCCCTTCGACGCATGCAGTCCAGCGCCGTTGGACTGCCGGAGGCCGTGACCGGAATCGAACCGGTGTGCTTCGCTTTGCAGGCGAATCCCTAAACCACTCGGGCACACGGCCATGTTCTTGCTTGGTCCTACGACCGTAGGTGCCTGCCCGCGCCCGCCTCAAGGGTTCGGCCGCCCCCGCAATGCGACTGCCACACGGCGTTCACGATCAGCGCGCCCGGACCGTGAGGCCGGGGTCCGAGGGGGGACGGGCACGGGACGTACGACCAAGGGACCAGGCCGAGCCCGACCTCTGACAGGGGTCAGGGACCCGTAAGCCCCTTACTGTGAAGCGCATGGCTGCCCTCGACGACTCCACCCCCGACGTCATCCCGGACACCGCCCAGGACACCGTTCCCGACGTCCCCTTGATGGCCGACGGGCCGGACGGCGAGGGCGTTCTCGGCCGGGCGCACCGCGCGCTCAGCATCGGCATCGTCACCGTCGTTCTTCTCATCGCCTTCGAGGCCACCGCCGTCGGGACCGCCATGCCCGTCGCCGCGCGGGAGTTGGACGGGGTGTCGTTGTACGCCTTCGCCTTCTCCGCGTACTTCACGACCAGCCTGTTCGGGATGGTGCTCGCCGGGCAGTGGGCCGACCGGCGCGGGCCCCTCGGGCCGGTCACGGCCGGGATCGGGGCCTTCGCCGCCGGGCTCGTGCTCGCCGGCACCGCGGGGAGCATGTGGCTGTTCGTGGCCGGGCGGGCCGTGCAGGGGCTCGGGGGCGGCCTGGTCATCGTCGCGCTGTACGTCGTCGTCAGCCGGGCCTACCCGCCGCGACTGCGGCCCGCGATCATGGCGGCGTTCGCGGCGAGCTGGGTCGTGCCGTCGATCGTGGGGCCGCTGGCGGCCGGCGCCCTGACCGAACACCTCGGCTGGCGCTGGGTGTTCCTCGGGATCCCGGTGCTCGTCCTGCTGCCGCTCGCGCTCGCGCTGCCGCAG
>NZ_JAAGMG010001382.1 GCF_010548525.1 Streptomyces sp. SID14478 | reverse complement strand
CCGGACGACGAGCCGCCGGTCGGGCACGACCCGGGGCTGATGGCCGCGTTCCGGCGCGGCATCACGCTCGCCGAGGAGGCCGAACCGCGTGAGGCGCCGCACCTGGCACCCCCGGCCGGGGACGACGAGGGCGGAGTTGCCGGATGAGCCGGGCGCGTACGACCACGAACCCGTACCGCGGGGCGATAGCCGTCGGGCGCCACCGCGCCACCTCGGCCTCCCCCGACCAGCACCACACCCAGCAGTCCACCAAGGAGTCGATCCCCATGGCGAGCGATGTGCCGACGGGTCATGTGTCCGATCTCGACTGGCTGATGAGCGGCCTCGTCCAGCGTGTTCCCCACACCCACAGCGCCGTGCTCCTCTCGTCCGACGGCCTCGTCAAGTCCGTGCACGGACTCGACGTCGACAGCGCCGACCACATGGCGGCCCTCGCGTCCGGCCTGTACTCGCTCGGCCGCAGCGCCGGGGTGCGGTTCGGTGACGGCGGCGACGTCCGGCAGGTGGTGGTGGAGCTCGACTCCACCCTGCTGTTCGTGTCCACCGCCGGATCCGGCACGTGCCTCGCGGTGCTCGCCGGGCGGGAGGCCGACGCCGCCGTCCTCGGCTACGAGATGGCCATGCTCGTCAAGAGCGTGCGCCCCTACCTGGTGACCGCTCCCCGCCAGCCCTCCGCCGAGCCCACGGCGATGAGGAATTGAGGGTGTCGGCCCCGCAGGACGGGCCATGGCTCGACGGCGCGGCAGGCAGGCTCGTGCGCCCGTACACGATCAGCAACGGACGCACCCGGCCGAGCACGTCGATGGACCTGCTGTCCCTGGTCATGGCCACCGGGGCGACCCCCCTCGGCTATCTGGGGCCCGAACACGGCCAGGCGCTCGACCTGTGCGCGCATCCGACATCGGTCGCGGAGGTCTCCGGCCATCTGCGACTGCCCGCAGCCGTCACCAAGGTCCTCCTGTCCGACCTCGTCGACTGCGGAGCGCTCACCACCAAGCCCCCCACGTTCCACGACAACCCCACTGACCGGTCCCTACTGGAGGCAGTGCTCGATGGACTACGACGTCAGCTCTGACCCCTTCCCCACCGCGCTGAAGATCTTGGTCGCGGGCGGGTTCGGGGTCGGCAAGACCACCTTCGTCGGAGCGGTGAGCGAGATCGCGCCGCTCAGCACCGAAGAGCTGCTCACCACCGTCAGCGCCGCGACCGACGACCTCGACGGCATCGAGAACAAGGTCGAGACGACCGTCGCCATGGACTTCGGCCGCATCACTCTCGACCCCGAACACGTGCTGTACCTCTTCGGCACGCCCGGGCAGGAACGCTTCTGGTTCATGTGGGACGAACTGTCCGAGGGCGCGCTCGGCGCGGTGATCCTCGCCGACACCCGCCGCCTCGAGGACTGTTTCGCCGCCGTCGACTTCTTCGAGGAGCGCGGCATGGGATTCATCGTGGCGGTCAACGAGTTCGACGGCGCCTACCGCTACGAACCCGAGGAAGTGCGGGCCGCCATCGACCTCGACCCCCAGGTCCCCGTCGTGCGCTGCGACGCGCGCATCTCCAGCTCCGGCATCCAGACCCTGCTCACCCTGGTCAGGCACCTGCTGGCCCACGCGGCGCCGGCGGCCACCGGGTCCGGCTTCGGGGCCCACACATGACGTACGACGCGACGGGCCGCCTCCTGCTGACACCGAGCGACCGGGAGGGGCCCGAGCGGGCGCGACGGCTGCGCCGCCTCGATCTGGGGCAGCGCCCGGAGCCGGCCTTCGACCTCTTCGCGGACCGGCTCGCCGAGGTGACCGGAGCGCCCTACGGCATGGTCAACTTCATCGACGAGAACCGCCAGTTCTTCGCCGGGCTGCACACCCCGGACGGGAACCACCGGGGCGCGGAACTCGGCGCGGCGGCCGCGGAGTCCACCGACGTCGGCGTGGCCCGCTACATGGCGCGCGACCACGGCTATTGCCCTCATGTAGTGGTGCGGCGCAAAGCACTCGTCCTGGAAGACGTGTGCGACTACCCGAGGTTCGCGGGCAACCCCGTGGTCGACGAGATCGGGATCCGCTCCTACCTGGGCGCCCCCTTGATCGACGACCGTACGGGGCTCGCGCTCGGCACCGTGTGCGTGGTGGACACCGACCCGTGCCCCTGGGGCCGGGCCGGCCTGGCGACGATCAAGGCCATGGCCGGCGAACTGATGGACATGGTGCGGCGGCGCGGGGACCTCATGGTGTGACGGCCCCGCGCCGGACCGGGCCTGGCCGTCACACCGTCACGGTCTCACCGTCCGGGAACGTGACGCGCACCTGTCCGTCCTCGGCCCCGTCCACCGCGCATACGAGGGACTCCCGCAGGGCCTGCGGGTGGACGACGTCGCGGGTCAGCACCACGAGGGTGACATGGACGCTGCCGCCGCCGGGGTGCTGTGCGGCGCGCAGGTACGGGGTCGCCGAGTGCGGTCCGTAGGCGTTGGCCTCGACCTCGCGCGCGACGCCGCTCTCCTCGTCCCAGCCGTGCAGGGCCACGACGGCGCTCGTCAGACCGGACTCCGTGCGCGTCAGCGCCCAGCCGGGTCCCTGCTCGGCGTGTGGACGCGTGGCGTCGGCGACCGCGTGCCCGCCCTCGCGCACGGCGCAGCCCGCCGGGGCCTGCACCCGGTGGACCCGCAGCTCCCACGGCCCGTGCAGGACGCTCGTCGACTCGATGGGGAACTCCTCGTCGGACCCCGGGAGTTGAGCGTCGTGACGGGACGAGGCGCGGCGCCCCTCGCAGGTGAGGGGGTGGATGCGGCGGCGGCGCGAAGGGGTCCCGTCGGCGGACAGCAGCGCCAGGTGGTTGTCGACGGTGCGGGCCCAGGCGTGCGCGGCCGACTCGGGGGCGGTGGCCGTGGAGTAGGCGATCTTGGCGTAGTGCGGGTCGTCGGTGGCGGGCCCGTCGAGCGGGTTGTGGTCGCTTCCGTGGTTGACCAGGCGGACGATGCCGTCGTGCGGGGTGCCGTGCAGCAGCCAGCCGGGGGCGGGGAGCGCGGTGTACTGGACGGACTGCTCGACGGGCAGCGGGAGTTCGCGCTCCGTCCACACCGGGTGGTCGGCGGGCAGCAGCAGACCGAGGAAGCCCTTGCTGGCCCAGTAGGGCGAGGCCGGGCCCGAGTACGCCTGCGTCGCGGGAAGGAACGTGTCGTACCAGCCCAGCGGCAGCAGCCCGCGCCGGTCCGGGACGCCGCGCTCCACGAAGTGCCGGGCCGTGCCGGACGCCAGGCGCCGGGTCAGGCCGGGTGCTAGCGGCGTGCAGTCGGCCAGCGCCCCCATCCACACCGGCGCGGTCGCGGCGAACCGGTACGTCAAGGAGCGGCCCTGGTGCACCGGAGCGCCGTCCCCGCCGAAGAACTGCGGGTACGGCGCCAGGAACCGGGCCAGCCGCTCGCGGTACACCTTGCCGCGGCCGCCGTCGCCGTCCGGCCCGGCCATGCGGGCCCACAGCAGCGGGTACAGGTGCATGGCCCAGCCGATGTAGTAGTCGAAGTTGCGGCCGTCGCCGTCGGTGTACCAGCCGTCGCCGACGTACCAGTCCTCGATCCGGTCGAGCCCGCCGTCGATGTCGCCCTGGCTGAACGGTGCGCCGACCGAGGCGAGGAACTGCTCGGAGACCACCTGGAACAGGCGCCAGTTGTTGTCCCACGTCCGGCCGCCCACGAAGCCGGAGAACCAGTCGACGACCCGCTCCTGCACCCGGGTGTCGAGCCGGTCCCAGATCCACGGTCGCGTCTCGTGTAGACCGATCGCGATCGAGGCGGCCTCCACCATCTGCTGGGAGCAGTCCGTGAGTTCGGGCCAGGCCTCCCCGCTGTCACGGTCCGTGCCCGTTGTCAGACCCTGCGTATACCGTTCGATCACGTGGGAGACGGAGGTCTCGTCGCCCGCACCGCAGGCGCCCGCTATCCGGAAGGAGGCCAGCAGAAATGTCCGAGCGAATCCTTCGAGCCCGTCCGAGACGACCCCTGACCAGCTGGCCCGCCCGGGCAGCCGGTACTGCGCGAACCCCGGGGTCGCGTACGGCACCAGGGCGTCCAGCTGACGGTCGGCCAGGGCCTCCCAGTGCGCCCGGGTCCACCCCGTCAGCGGCGAGCGGACACGATCGGTGGGCGGCAGGGAGAAGTACGGGGCGGGCATGGTGGTTCGCTGGCTCCTCGGTCGGTAGGCGGGGGTGGTGGGTTGTGGCGATGATCCTCGTCGCCCTTCGCCGGATTTTAGGTGTGCTGTGGCCCGGCGTAGATGGTGAAGAGGGCCCGCGATCAGGCGAGTTCGGCGGTGTGCGTGTGGCCGCGCGAGCCGCCGACCCGGACGGTGAGGACCGGCCGTCGCCCCGGGGCGACGGTGACCGTGTCGTCGGCGCGCAGGACGCGGCGTACGGGGAAGGGCAGGTGGACCGTCAGGCTCGTCGCGGTGCGGCCCGGGTCCGCGACCGCCACCGTGACCCGCTGGCCTTGACGGCGCACGAGGACGGTGCCGGGGCCGTCCGTGCGCAGGCCGCCGGCCGTGCCCGCGGCCCAGAAGTGCGCGGCGAGCAGTCCGAGCCGGGGCGACTCGATCGCCTGGACGGTGGCGTCGTTGGCGACGATCCGGACCGGCCGGGACAGGGACCAGACGGCCGTCGTGGCGGCACTGGCGCCGGGCAGCAGGACATAGGCGTAGGAGGCGCCGGCGGGGGAGACCCCGTGGTCGAACCAGAGGGTGGCGTAGCGGCGGGTGACGGGGGTGGTGCTGCCGCCGGTGTCCGCGCCGGAGTTGAGGGCGCGCCAGGTGCCGGTGCGTTCCTCGCGCAGCGCGCGCAGTGGGCCACGGGCGGGGAAGACGTAGCCGCCCGTCCCCTCCAGATGCGCCCAGCGGGCGTCGGGCAGCGACGCCGACCAGCCCGGCCCCGAGGGCTGCCGGTGGCCGTCGATGACGAGCCGGGGAGCGCCGTCGGCGTGCAGGTTCCGGTTCTCCACGACCGTCTCGACGGTGCGGCCGTCGCTCGCCGTGATGTCCGCGCCGAGCGCGACGACCGCGTTGTCCAGGCAGAACCAGGCCTTCTTGGCGCGCAGGGTCGACCCGTCGGCGACCAGTTCCATAGCCGCCGCGCCGTACTGTCCGTCGAGGACGGCGCCGCCCGCGACGGCGTTCTTCGGCCGGAACGTGCTGGTGCCGCCGCCCGTGCCGAGATCGGTCCGGGCGCGCGTGTCCACGGTCGTGCCCGGCAGCCGGTACGGGTCGACGGTCGGCCAGAAGCCGTCGCCGAAGGCGTCGAGGTCGTCGCCGTCGTACAGGTAGGTCATGCCGTCGCCGGTGTACCAGCCGTGCAGGTTCTCGCCGTTGCCCGCCTCGTACGCACTGATGCGCCGCGAGGACAGCGACAGGGCGTAGGCCCAGCTCCGGCGCCGGTGCACCACCCGGTCCATGTCGGCGAACACGACGTGCCCGGTGAGCCAGTCCGCGGGACGCACCGAGGGATCGTCGAGGACGGCCTTCGCGCGCGCCAGGGCGGGGACGCCGACCAGGCCGGCGTAGGGGGTCTCCTTGTTGCGCAGGATCCAGCCCTTCGCCGCCGCGCGCCAGCGGTCCGCGTACGACTGCGGAGCGCCGTCCGCGAGTTGGAGGATGTACGACACGGCCATGGCGCCGTCGGTGTGGTCGCGGGCACGCTCGCGGGAGATGGCGCGGCCGCGCACCGCGTCCATCATGACCCCGTCGAACAGGACGGGGGAGAAGGACCGCTCGACGGCCTCGTGGAGCACCGTGACCGCCGGGTCGGTGACGGCCCAGTCCGAGCCGGCCAGGAGAGCGATGAGCTGGCCCGCGCTGCCGAGCAGGATGCTCCCGTACGTGCCCGTGTAGGCGACGCAGTCGTGCTGGACGAACGACCCGTCGGTGGAGAACCCGTCGCCCGAAGTGACGTACTGGAAAAGGCTGTTCTTCCCGCCGCCGCGGACGTCGGACAGGCCGTCGCGGGCGAGGGCGAGCGTGGCGGCGTCGCGGGCGAGCAGGCCGCGCAGGGCGACGATGACCGCCTTGTCGGCGCGATTGGCACCGGTCTCGGCCAGGCTCGGGGAGTTGGTGCGGCGGTCCGCGTCCGGGACGAAGCGGGCGACGGTCCTCAGATACGCGGCGAGGTCGTCGGCGGGCAGGTGCGCGCGGAGCAGTACGCAGGTGTCCAGGAGCGCGCGGGGTGCGCCGATCTCCCAGAACCACCAGTTGCCGGACTCCGACCGGGTCTCGTTGTATCCGGCGCTGTGGAGGAGGCGCAGGGCGTCGACGAGCCCGGCGAGCACGGCCGCGTCGCCGGTCAGCGAGGTGCCCGGCGTGGCCCAGGCCGTGGCGAGCGTACGCAGCCGCGGATAGCTCTGGCCGAACATGCCGGGGTCGGAGGCAGGGGAGAGGTCCGGCCACAGGGCCGTGCGCCCGGCGGACGTGTCGAGCTGCTGCCACCAGGCGGCGGCCTGGGTGTCCAGGGCGGTGAGCGCGGCCGCGAAATCGGGGTCCTCGGTGTCGAACGCGCCGCCGGTGAGCTGCTGCTCGGCGCGGGCGAGGAGCGCCTCGTACGGGTCGGTGTCCGCGTCGTCGGCTGCGGCGCGTCCCGCGAGGGTGAGAGCGCCCGCGCCCGCGACACCGGCGAGACCCGCCAGGACGGAGCGGCGACCGAGAGGGCCGGAGGGGGTCATGGAGGTCTTCTCCTCAGGGGTGCGGGTGCGGGGAGACGCCGTGCGGGGCGGGGGAAGAGGGAGGGGGCACCCAAGGTCCGGCGCCCCTTCCCGGCGCGCCCGTCAGTCCGCGAGGGTGCTCGGATCGACCGTGGGCGCGGGCAGCCGCAGGGCGGCGATCTCCGCCTGCCCCCTGGCGTCGATCGGCATCGCCCACCGGTGCACGAAGAAGTCCGTCAGATCGCGGCCGGCCGTGCGGGAGGCGCAGGTGGCGAGGGTGCGGTACTGGCGGGCCTCCACCTCCGGCGGATGGTCGTAGTCCTCGACCGGTGCGTCGTGCTGGTGCTCGGCGCGGACCAGCCGGTGCAGGCGCGGCCAGAAGTCCTCGCCGAAGGCGAGCTCCAACTGTCGTAGGGGGACGAGCTGTTCGTACGCACCGAGGTCGTCGACGTAGGAGAGGCCGGGCGTGCCGAGCTTGGCCTGCGCGGACTGGAACCAGTTGAGTCCGGTCGCCGCGTCGACCGTGAGCAGGTTCGAGGGCTGTCGCAGGGTGCGCTGCGCCGCCAGCGAGTAGATGTTGACGGTGACTTCGGTGAGCGTGCCCGCCTGGTAGGCGGCCTGTTGATGGAGGTGCCCCAGCTCGTGGTACAGGCCCCAGCCGCGGGTCGTGAGGCCGCTGACCGTGCACAGCCGGTCCATGTAGGCGCGGGGGAAGCCGTTGAAGCCGTGCCAGGCGTAGGCGCCGACGCCCTTGGGCACGACGCTGACTTCGTTGAAGTGGTAGCGGCCCGCCTTGGGGCGGTCGAGGGGGTGGCGGCCGTCGAGGCCGCTGATGCGGTTGTGCGAGTCGATGACCGTGTCGAACAAGGTCATGAGGGCGATGTGGTCCTCGCCCCGGTAGAGCAGCGCACCCTCGCGGGTGAGGGTCAAGATGGCCTGGTCGGTGGTGAGTTCGACCCAGGGTACGTCCGTGATCGTGTCGAGCTGCCGCTGGAAGTCGGCCTCGGTGGTGCGGCCGAGGACGAAGGTGGCCATCCGTGCGGCGCCGGAGACGAACGTGACGGCGGCGCGCTGGCCGTGCCCGGCGAAGCTCAGGTACAGGGGGCCGCCGTAGACGTCGCTGACGGTGTTCAGGCCGGGCTTCAGCGTGAACACCCGCGGGGCCTTGAGATCGGGGTTGGTGTGGTAGTCGTCGAACGTCCCGATGTGCAGGACCGGCAGCGTCCCCTGCGCGGGGCGCACGCGGACGGTGACGGAGGCGCCCGGCGCGGCCCAGCGCCCGGTGGGCAGGAACTCACTGGCGCGCAGCGAGCGGTCCAGGCGCAGGCGCTCGGACTCGGCGTCCGGGAACGCCGTGATGTGCAGGGTGTCCCCGTGCGTCGCGGGGGACGAGGCCGGGGTCGAGGCGGCGGCGGTCCCCGCGCCGCTCAGGAGTGCGGCGCCGCCGGCTCCTACGAGTCCGGCGAGCAGCGAGCGACGCCCGAAGCGCCGGGAGGCCAGGGCGGCACTGGCGGCAGTGGCGGGGGTGGGAAGTGCGGGGTGGGCAGGGCGCATCCGGAGACTCCCATGGGACGAAGAACGTCGGAGCGAGGGGCGGGACGGTCGTGGGGCGCGATGGAGCTGCGCGCCAGCATGTAAGCGTTTGCTATCCGGCCGCAAGAGGGTCCGGGGAATTTCTGTTCGTTACTACGTCAAGCAGTGCTGGTTCGCGCAGAATTGCGCATCGCGGGGGGCCGGGGAGGGGTGCCCGGGGTGCCTCGGCCGTGCCTCAGCGGCGCTGCGGGGGTGCCACCGAGTCCCGCACCACGAGCTGTGTGCCGAGTCGCAGCGTGCCGGTGGTGGGGGCGCGCCAGTCGTCCTCGTCACCGCCGTTGAGTGCGACCCGCACCGCCTGGCGGCCCATCTCCTCCAGGGGGATCCGGACCGTCGTCAGCCGGGGCCGCAGCTCCTGCGCCACCGGGATGTCGTCGTACCCGACCAGGGAGACGTCCTGCGGGACGCGCACCCCCGCCTCCTCCATGGCCTGCGCCGCGCCGGCCGCCACGATGTCGTTCGCCGCGAACACCGCGGTGAACCCGGGCCCCTGTCGCAGCAGTTCGCTCATCCGCCGGTAGCCGAAGGCGCGGCTGAACGCCCCGGGCTGCTCCAGCTCGGGGTCGCGCGCGATGCCGCGCAGTTCGAGCGCGCGGCGATGCCCGGCGAGCCGGTCCTTGGCGGTGGACAGCCCGGGCGGCCCGCCGAGGTACAGGATCCGCTCGTGGCCCTGCGTGATCAGGTGGTCGGTGAGGGCGAAGGCGCCGCCCTCGTTGTCGTACTCGACGCCGACCGTGGGCGCGCCGTTGCCGATCGAGGGACGGCCGCACAGCACGAGTTTCGAGCCGCCCGCATCCAACTCACGTGCTCGGCGCGCGAGTTCGACCTTGTAGTCGCGGTCGTCGACGCTGCCGCCGACGAGCACCACCGCGTCCGCGCGCCGCTCGTGCATCAGCTCGATGAAGGCCAGCTCGCGCTGCGGATCGCCCTGGGTGCAGCACACCAGGCAGAGCCGGTCGCCGTCGGTGGCCTCGCGTTCGACGCCGCGGGCGATGTACGCGTAGAAGGGGTCGATCAGTTCGCTGACGATGATGCCGACCGTGCGGCCGGAGACGCCGGCGAGGGCGCGGGCATGGGCGTTGACCACATAGCCGAGCTCGCGCATCGCCGCCTCCACGCGCTCGCGCGTCGCGGCGGCCACCGGATAGTTGCGGTTCATCACGCGGGACACGGTCGCCGTGGACACGCCGGCGTGCCGGGCCACGTCGACGACGGTCGCGCGGCGCTGCCCGGCGGGTCCGCCGCTGCCGGGTGCCGTGGAACTCTGCCGGGACATCCGGCTCACCCCCTGGTGGTCGTGCTCGTCTGCCTGCTGATCCGTCTGTGGTCCTCCGCCCGTCCCAGAGCCTATGACGTGCGGTGCGGGTCCGCTCACGCGATCCGCTCCAGGTCGTCGAGGAGTACGGGGTGGTTGAGCGGGAGCCCGCGCGCGTAGCGGGCGAGTTCGTCGACGGCGAGCGCGCCGAGCCGCCCGACCTCGTTGCCCTGGGCGCCCGCCATGTGCGGGGTGATGAAGACGTTGGGCAGGCCCCACAGCGGGTGGTCGGCGGGCAGCGGCTCCGGGTCCGTGACGTCGAGGACGGCGTCGATCCGGCCGCTGACCAGGTGCTCGGTGAGGGCCGCGGTGTCCACGAGCGGGCCCCGTGCGGTGTTCACGAGCAGGGCGCCCGGGCGCATCATGCCGAGGCGGCGCGCGTCGAGCAGGTGCCGCGTCTCCTCGGTGTCGGGCGCGTGCACGCTCACGACGTCGCTCGTGGCGACCAGGGTGTCCAGGTCGGTGCGGGTCGCGCCGAGCAGTGCCGCCTCGGCGTCGCCGACGTACGGGTCGTACAGCAGCACCTCGGCGTCGATCGCGCGCAGCAGTTCGGCGACGCGGCGGCCGATCCGGGAGGCGCCGATGATGCCGACCGTGATGCCGTGGGTGCCCAGCCAGTGGTGCCGGTCCAGGTCGGCGCCGGTGCGGTGGGTGCGCCGGGTGCGGAAGAGGTGGGAGAGCGGGAAGGCCCGTTTGGCGCCCAGGATGATCGCGGCGAGGGTGAACTCGGCGACCGGCACCGCGTTGGCCGCCGCCGCCGAGGAGACGGCGATGCCGCGGGCGTACGCGTCCCGGCTCAGGAACGTCTTCACGGTTCCGGCCGCGTGGATCACCGCGCGCAGCCGGGGCGCCCGGTCGAGCACCGCGGTGTCGATCGCCGGGCACCCCCAGCCGGTGAGCAGGACCTCGCACTCGGCGAGCGCGGCCCGCGCCTGAGGGCTGCTGAACTCCCTTACCACGCGGGGCGGTTGGATGTCGGCGGTCTCTTCGAGGCGGGCCCGCACGGCCGGCGGGAAGACGTCGTCGAGGACCGCGGAGTCCATCGCGAGAACCGTACGGGGCCGCCGCGGGGGCGGTGTGGCATCGGCGGCCATGGCCTCGACCGGCGCCTCGTCAGTGGTACGCACCCTGCCTCCGGACAGTAAACGTGTTCTATGGCGTGACCGCACGCTAGGGAGCGCTCGGCATGACCGTCAAGGTTAACGGCTGGCGAGGTGGGGCGAGTTGTCCGGTTAGTACGCGAAATGGCGCGCGAGAAAGCCTCATTGAAGGCATCGGTTTTACGTGGCTGTTCCACGGATCTCTTGACGATGGGGTTAACCGCTTACTAACTTGCGGCCGCAGACACCCAGTTACGTGCGACACAGCTTCTGCGCCATCCGGCCGGACAGGACCGCCCCATGACTGCTCCCGCACCGCCCACCGCGGCACCACCCGTCGTCGTTCCCCGAAAGACCCTGTGGCAGCGCCTCAAGCGCGACAAGGTGATGCTGCTGCTGTGCCTGCCCGGCTTCCTGTATTTCGTGGTGTTCCACTACGTGCCGCTGCTCGGCTACATGGTGGCGTTCCAGGACTACCAGCCCTATCTGGGTTACATGCACAGCGCCTGGACCGGCTTCACGAACTTCACGAACGCCTTCGCCGACCCCGACTTCTGGTCGGCGACGGTCAACACCCTGAAGATCGCGCTCGTCCAGCTGGTGCTGTTCTTCCCCGTGCCGATCGGGCTCGCCCTGCTGCTCAACAGCATCGTCAGCGACAAGCTGCGCCGCTTCGTGCAGAGCGTCGTCTATCTGCCGCACTTCATCGGCTGGGTCATCATCGTCTCGATCTTCCAGCAGATCCTCGGCGGCGCGGGCGTGGTCCCCGACCTCCTCGAAGCCGTCGGCCTGCCGCGCTACGACATGATGACCGACCCGAACGCCTTCCCCTGGCTGCTCGCCCTGCAGGTCATGTGGAAGGACGCCGGCTGGGGCACGATCATCGTCCTCGCCGCGCTGCTGTCCATCGACCGCGGACTGTACGAGGCGGCCGCCATGGACGGCGCGGCCCGCTGGCGACGCTTCTGGCACGTGACGCTGCCCGGCCTCTCCCCGGTGCTCGTGCTGCTGCTGATCCTCAACCTCGGCAACATCCTCACCGTCGGCTTCGAGCAGATCCTGCTCCAGCGCGACGCCGTCGGCGCCGGGGCCGGCGAGGTGCTCGACACCTACGTCTACTTCCACGGCATCAAGGACAACCAGTGGGGCACCGCGGCCGCCGTCGGCCTGGTGAAGGCCGCCATCGGGACGGTGCTGGTCATCGGCGCCAACAAGTTCGCCCACCGGCTCGGCCATGAAGGGGTGTACCGCGGTGCTGACCACTGAGACGACCACCGTGACGACGCGCCGCGCACCGGCCGCGTCCGCGCCCGCGCAACTGCGCCCCTCCGGCGCCCGCCCGCCCTGGATGGAGCGCCCCACCAAGGCCGGGCTCGTCCTCAAGGGCCTCGCCCTCGTCCTCGTCGTGGGCCTGGTGGCGTACCCGCTGTTCGGTGTGATCGGCACCAGCTTCGCCTCGCAGTCCGACATCATCCGCACGGGCGGCCTCGTGCTGTGGCCCGACCACCCCAACCTCGACGCCTACCGCACGGCGTTCACCGGCGGCCGCGTGACCCGCGCGCTGTTCGTCAGCGTCGGTGTCACCGTGCTCGGCACCGGATGCAGCCTCCTCGCCACCATCGGCATGGCGTACGGGCTCTCGCGGCGCGGCATCGTCGGCGGGCGCTTCATCCTCATGACGGCCCTGTTCACCATGCTGTTCAACGCGGGCGTCATCCCCAACTTCCTTCTGGTGAAGGAACTCGGCCTCTACAACACCTTCGCCGCGCTCGTCCTGCCCACCATGGTCAGCGCGTTCAACCTCGTCGTGATGCGCGCCTTCTTCATGAACCTGCCCGAGGAGCTGTACGACGCCGCGAAGGTGGACGGGGCAGGGGACTTCCGCACCCTCGTCCAAGTCGTGCTGCCGCTGTCCAAGGCGGTCGTCGCGGTCGTCGGCCTCTTCTACGCGGTCGCGTACTGGAACGCGTACTTCAACGCCCTGCTGTACCTCGGCGACAACGACAAGTGGCCGCTGCCGATGGTGCTGCGCACGTTCATCCTCCAGGGGCAGTCCCTGGACTCCGGCGCGGCCGGTGAGGCGGTGGCGCCGCAGCAGGCCGTGCAGATGGCCGTCCTCGTGATCGCGGTCGTGCCGATCCTGCTCGTCTACCCGTTCCTCCAGCGGTTCTTCACCAAGGGCGTGCTCACCGGCGCCGTCAAGGGCTGACACCGCTGCCCGCACCCCCCAACTCGCCCTGTTCTCCCTCGTGTTGAGGAGCCTCTCGATGTCCGCCACCACGTCCTTCAACCGCCGCACCTTGTTCCGCTGGGGTGCGGGCGCCGGCCTCGCCGTCGTCGCCGCCCCGCTGCTCGCCGCCTGCGGTGACGGCGGCACCGCGGCCAAGGCCGAGGCGAACAGCGCCAAGCTGATCCCGACGACCACCCTGCGCTCCATCGGCGTCAACGCCGACCTGCCCGGCACCGCGGCAGGAGTGCCCGACGCCTTCCTCACGTACCCCGCGCACCCGGCCCGCGCCACCAAGGGCACCCCTCTCAAGGGCGCCAAGAAGATAACGGCGGTCACCGAGACCTACTCCCCGCTGCCGCCCGGGCGCGGCAAGAACGCGGCCTGGCGGGAGATCGAGAAGCTGCTCGGCGGTCAGGTCGACTTCACGGCCGTGCCCGCCGACGACTACCCGGCGAAGTTCTCCACCATGATCGCCGGTGACCAGCTGCCGGACATCTTCATGTACCCGGAGACGGGCGGCGTCGACAACAAGGGCGCCTTCCTCACCGCGAAGTGCGCCGACCTGACCCCGCACCTGTCCGGCGACAAGGTCAAGGACTACCCGAACCTGGCCGCCATCCCGGAGTACGCGTGGCAGGACGCCATCTACGCGGGCAAGCTCTACGGCATCCCGATCGCCCGCTCCGGCAGCGGCGGCGCCGGCTTCTACCGCGCCGACCTCCTCGCGCAGGCGGGCGTCACCGACCTCGACCAGATCGACAGCGTCGAACGGCTCGTGGAACTCGCCAAGGACCTCACCGACGAGAAGAAGAAGCGGTACTTCTTCACCGGCGGCAGCACGAACCTGCTCGCCATGTCCACCGGCGCCCAGCACTTCTGGAAGCACGACCGCAAGACGGGCAAGTGGACCTACCAGCTGGAGGACCCGGCGTTCCGGCACGCCGTCGAGACCGCCGCCAAGCTGTACAAGGCAGGCTGCTTCTACCCCGGCACCGTGCAGATGTCCGGCGCCCAGAAAGCCCAGTACACCGACCTGTTCAAGAACGGGAAGGCCGCGTACGTCTACGACGGCATGCCCTCCTACCTGACCACGGGCAGCGGCTACGTCGACGCCATGGCGGTCATCGACACGTCCTACGACGTGCGGCCGATGGTCCCGGTCGGCAAGGACGCCGTCGTGTGGACCGACAACGTCTCGCTGCAGAACTGCCACCTCACCAAGGCCGACGACAAGCGCGTGAAGGAACTCCTGCGCCTCGCCGACTTCGCCGCCTCCCCGTTCGGCTCGCTCGAGTACACGCTCATCAACTACGGCGTCGAGGGCACCGACCACAAGCGGGACAAGAACGGCACACCCGTACTCACCAAGCAGGGCACCCAGGACGTCACCGTCCCCTGGTCCAAGCTGGCCTCCGCCACGCCCGCGTTCTTCAGCGCCACCCACCCGGAGGCGGCGCGCTACGTCCACGAGGCGTACACCAAGCTCATCCCGATGATGATCGAGGACCCCACACTCGCCTACACGGCGCCCACCTGGGACTCCAAGGGCATGGGCAGCCTCTACACCATCCACCTCGACGGGGTGAAGGACCTCGTCACCGGCCGTAAGCCGATGTCCTCCTACGACGACCTCGTCTCGAAGTGGCGCAAGGCCGGCGGCGACACCTGCCGCGCCGAGTTCGAGCAGGCCTCCCAGCAGTCCTCGAAGAAGGGGAAGAAGTGAGCACCAGCAGACGCACCCTCCTCAAGGGCGCCGGAATCGCCGCCTGTACGGTCCCGCTGGCCGCACCCGTCGCCCTGGCCGAGGGCTTCGACCCGCGCCCCGGCTCCGATGGTGCCGGCGACCCCCTCTACCCGACCCTCGGCAACGGCGGCTACCAGGTCACGCACTACGACCTGACCTTCGACTTCACCCCGGTCACGTACGACTTCACGGGCGTCGTGAAGATGAGCGCGCGGGCCACGCAGGACCTGTCCGCGTTCAACCTGGACACCGACGGCCACACCATCGACGCGGTCACCGTGAACGGCCGCGCGGCCCCCTTCGCCCTGTCCGCGGGCGCATCCGGCCAGGAGCTCACCGTCACCCCCGCCCGCCCGCTGCACAAGGGGCAGCCCTTCGCGGTCACCGTCGCCTACCGCGGCAACGGCAAGGCACCGCGCACCAGCCTGTCCGGCTGGAAGTTCGGCACCGACGGCGGCTTCGCCTGCGCCGCGCAGTCCTCCCGCGCGGACACCTTCATGCCGTGCAACGACACGCCCTCCGACAAGGCGACGTGGACCTTCCACCTCTCCGCGCCCGAGGGCTACGTGGCGGCGGCCAACGGCGAGTTGACCGGAAAGGACAAGCGCGCCGACGGGTCGGCCGTGTGGCACTTCGCCCTGCGCGAGCGGATGCCCAGCGAGCTCCTCGGGATCGCCGTCGTCAAGGGCACGTACCTGTACGGCACGTCGCGCACCGGCCTGCCGCTGCGGCACGTCGTCCCGCAGGGCCAGGAGGACACGTACGGTCCGATCGTGGCCCGGACGCCCGACCATCTCGCCTGGCTGGAAGCCAAGTTCGGGAAGTACCCCTTCTCCGTCTACGGCATCCACATCTACGACGGGTACACCGACGCGCTGGAGAACTCCACGCTCACGCTCATGGGCACCAACTGGTTCAAGCCCAACGCCGACGGCAACCCCACGTACGAGAACACCATGGTGCACGAGCTGACCCACCAGTGGTGGGGCGACAGCGTGACCCCGGACGACTGGCAGCAGGCCTGGCTCAACGAAGGGCCCGCGACGTACTACGCCGCCCTCTACAGCCAGGAGCGCGGCTGGTCGGTGATGGCCGACAAGATGGAAACGACGTACGCCGGGCTGAACGCGGTCCGCGCCAAGGACGGCCCGCCCGGGCTGCCCCGCGCGCTCGGCGGCACCAACATCTACGACGGCGGCGCACTCGTGCTCTACGCCCTCCAACTCCACGTCGGGCAACGGTTGTTCGACCGGATCATGGGGCAGTGGCCGCGCCGGTTCAAGGACCGCACCGTCACCAGCGAGGACTTCATCCGGCACGCGGTCGACGTCACGCGGGACCGCTCGCTCGACCCTTTCCTGCGGGACTGGCTGTTCGGGCCGGTGAATCCGCCGATGCCGGGCCACCCCGAATGGTCCGCAGCGTCCTGACGGGCGGCGGTCCCCGGAGGCCGGGAGCCCGCGCCCGTCCGCAATCCGCCCGCATCCGCCGATCCGCCCCAAGGGAAGGCACCCGCATGAGATCCGGCACCCGTACGCTCCGCGGCACGGCCGCGGTGTTCCTCGCCGCGGCGGCCGCCGCCCTGGCCCCGCTGCCCACCGCCCAGGCCGCCCCCGCCCCCAAGGTGCTGCACGCCGCACCGCA
>NZ_JAAGMG010001344.1 GCF_010548525.1 Streptomyces sp. SID14478 | reverse complement strand
CGTCTCGACGCGGCCGTGGCGCACGGCGGCGTCGAGCAGGGCGTGCACGAAGCGCGGCGCGTCGAACCAGGCGGCGCCGTCGTGCACCGCGACCTCTTCGGCGCGACAGGCCGCGGGGTCCACAGCAGGGGCCAGTTCCCGCAGCACGGACGGCCCGGCGAGCCGGCAGTCCTGGCCCCAGTCCCTGGCCCGCGCCGTGCGTGCGCGCAGTGCCCGTCCCGCCTCGTCCGTGTCGGCCCACTGCAGCAGCGGTACGGGGTGTCGCCAGGCCGGCCCGGCGAGCTCGTCGGACAGCAGACGGTGCTCGTCGGAGCCCTGCCGGTTCAGCCGGTAGTACGCGTACGGGGTCTTCAGGTGCGTCACGTCGGCGGAGAACGTGGCGCCGGACGTGCCGCCCGCGGGGCGCGACTCCTCCACGAGAACGGTCCGCACACCGGCGCGGGCGAGGTGGTAGCTGACGCAGGCGCCGAGCACGCCCGCACCGACGACGACGGCTGAGGTCATGGGCGGTCCTGGAGGGGAGGAACGGGAAGGAGGCGTTTCAGGTTCCCTCGAACCGCCCCGGCACACCCGCCCGCACCGGCCTACTTCAACAGTCCCTTGCTCTCCAGGTAGCTGCGCGCGACGTCCTCGGGCAGCCGTCGCCAGCTGTCGACCTGCTGGTTGAGGGAGGCCAGGTCGTCGGTCGTGAGCACGGAGTTGAGGGCGCCGAGCGCCTCGGCGACCCGCTCGCTGCCCGCCCGCGACCGGTTCACGACGGGCACGATGTAGTCGGCGTTCTGCAGGTGCTTGTCGTCGTCGAGGAGCACGAGCCCGAAGTCGGACAGGGTCGCGTCGGTGGAGGTGGTCAGCACCATCTGGTCCTGCCCGTTCTGCACGGCCTGCTTGGACTGCGTGGTGCCGACGCCCTTGGGGTCGACGCCGGTGATGTCGATCCCGTAGACCTTCTTCAACCCCGGTTCGCAGTAGGGGCGCTGGACGCACTCGTCACCGGCGGCGAGGCGCACCTTCAGTCCCGAGGCTCCCAGGTCGCTGAGCGTCTTGAGCCGGTGCTGCTTCGCGTACGACGCGGAGACCGCGAAGGCGTTCTGGTCGACGGCCTTGCCGGGGTCGAGGACCACCAGGCCGCGGGGGCGGGCGAGGTCCCGCAGGGCCTTCACGGTGGCGTCCAGGTCGGGGGAGCCGACGGGCGCCGCGTCGGCCCCGTTGGTCTTGGCGTTGAGCCAGTCGGCGAAGGTGGCCGCGTACTCGGGGACGACGTCGATCTGCCCGGACTCCAGGGCGGGTTCGTAGAGCTCGCGGTTGGCGACGGACAGGATCTCGGTCCCGTATCCGGCGTTCTTCAGCAGCAGTACGTACATGTTGGCGAGCAGATCGCTCTCGGTGAACCCGGCGGACCCGATGACGAGGTGCTTGCTGTCGCCGGGCGGCGCGGTCACCTCGCCCCGGTTCTCCAGGGACGGCCCGCCCGAGCACCCGGCGACGAGCAGCACGAGCCCCAGCAGCGCCACCAGCCTGCGCAGCATTCCGCTCATCCGGCCCTCCCCCGTGCCCAGTTCGGGGCAAGTCGTTCGGCGATCTCGAAGAGGCCCTCCACGAGGAGCGCGAACGCGGCGACCAGCACGGCGCCCGCGACGACCTGCGGCGTACTGGCGAGGTTGAACCCGGCCGTGATGATCCGTCCGAGCCCGCCGCCGCCCGCGAGGGCGGCGATGGTGGCGGTGGCGACGAGCTGCACCGCGGCGATCCGCACCCCGTTCATGATCATCGGCAGCGCGAGCGGCGCCTCCACCCGCAGCAGCATCTGCCGCCCGGTCATGCCCATCCCCCGCGCCGCCCGGACGACTTCCCGGTCGACGCCGCGCATGCCCACGTACGCGTTGGTGAGCAGCGGCGGCACCGCGAACAGGACGAGGGCGACGACGGTGGGCCCTTCCCCGTACTGCCCGAGGGGGGTGAGCAGCAGCAGCACGAGGACGGCGAAGGTGGGCACGGCCCGTCCCACGTTGGAGATGTTGACGGCGAGCGCGCCGCCCTTGCCCAGGTGCCCGAGGACGAGGGCGACGGGCAGGGCGATGAGGCAGCTGAGGGCGAGGCACACCACCGTGAGCACCAGGTGCTGGGTGAGCCGGTGCCAGATGCCGTCGTCGCCGGCCCAGTGCGCCGAGTCGGCGAGCCAGTCCCAGGCGTCGGTGAGGGTCTTCACGTCCGGCTCGCTCTCGTCCAGGGGGTGAGCAGCCGGCCCACGCCCAGCAGCACCAGATCGGCGGCGATGGCGATGACGACGCAGAGCACGGAGGCGGTCAGCACCTGCGCCTTGAAGTAGGTGTTCATCCCGGCGTAGATCAGGTTGCCCAGTCCCCCGTACCCGACGATGGCGCCGACGGTCACCAGGGACACGGCCGACACCGTCGCGATCCGCAGCCCGGCCATCGCGGCGGGCAGCGCGAGGGGCAGCTCGACGGTGAGCAGCAGCCGGATCGGCCCGTATCCCATGCCGCGCGCCGCCTGCCGGGTCTCGTCGGGGACGGCGCGCAGCCCGGCGAGGATGTTGCGCACGAGCAGGGTCAGTGAGTAGAGCACGAGCCCGGCGACGACGAGCGTGGCGGAGAGCCCGTACGCGGGCAGCAGCAGCGAGAACATGGCGAGCGAGGGGATCGTGTACAGCACGGTCGTCAGCGCGAGCACGGGCCCGGCGGCCCATCCCCACCGCCGCGCGACGACGGCGAGCGGCACGGCGATGACGAGCGCGATCGCGACGGCGACCAAGGTGATCTGCAGATGCTGCAGCACCGCATCGGCGAGGATGTGCCGGCGCGTGCTGAGGTACTCGCCGCAGATCCAGTCGTTGCGGGCGAGACAGTCGTCCGGCGGGGTGTCGGACACCGCGGTCACGAGGGGCACTCGTCCATTCCAGTGGCAGGTGCGGCGCACGGCGCGCTGGGGTGACCCGTACGGGCGGCGGACGCGGCGGCCCGCACGCCGTGCGCCGGGGCGACTTCACGCACCGGGCCTGACGGGAGACGGTGGTGGGTCTAGGTTGTCGGGCATGAGCAATCTTGATCGCGAGGCGGTTCCCTCCCTGTGCGGCGGACGGGGATTCGTCGTGGCGGAACCGGTCCGCGAACTCCTCAGCCCGCGCCGCGTGAAGCTGGGCGAGGCCACGGAAGTACGGCGGCTGCTGCCGAACCTGGGCCGTCGCATGGTCGGCGCCTGGGCGTTCGTCGACCACTACGGCCCCGACGACATCGCCGACGAGCCCGGCATGCAGGTGCCGCCGCACCCGCACATGGGCCTGCAGACGGTGAGCTGGCTGCACGACGGCGAGGTGCTGCACCGCGATTCGACGGGCAGCCTCCAGACGATCCGCCCGCGCGAGCTGGGCCTGATGACCTCGGGCCGCGCCATCTCCCACTCCGAGGAGAGTCCCGCGTCCCACGCCCGCTACCTGCACGGCGCGCAGCTGTGGGTGGCACTCCCCGACGCCCACCGCCACACGGAGCCGCACTTCCAGCACCACGCCGCGCTGCCGCAGGTGACGGCCCCCGGTCTGCTCGCCACTGTCGTCCTCGGCACGCTCGACGGGGCGACGTCCCCCGGCACGACGTACTCGCCCCTCGTCGGCGCGGACCTCGCCCTGTCCCGCGGCGCCGACGTCCGTGTCCCCCTGGACCCCGACTTCGAGTACGCGGTCCTGTCGATGTCCGGCGAGTCCCACGTCGACGGCGTCCCGGTCCTGCCCGGCTCGATGCTCTACCTCGGCTGCGGCCGCACCGAGCTCCCCGTCCGGGCGGAGTCGGACGCGTCCCTGATGCTCCTGGGCGGCGAGCCGTTCGAGGAGGAGCTGGTGATGTGGTGGAACTTCATCGGCCGCAACCAGGACGAGATCACGCAGGCGCGCGAGGACTGGATGAGCGGGTCGCGGTTCGGGGAAGTGAAGGGGTACGACGGCGGGCGGCTGGATGCGCCCGAGCTGCCGCCGGTGCCGCTCAAACCCCGGGGTCGGGTGCGCTGATCGGACCGGGCCGCTCCTCCTGCGAAGACACCGGCCCATTACAGTGGCGGGCTCCGGGAACGGTGGCGGGGAGGAGCGGCACGACTGTGGCAGTGGCGGGTGTTCCTGCGGAAGAAGTACCCGATCGCGTGGGCGCCTGGTGGCGTGCGGCCGGGCGGCCGGGCCGTTTCGCCCACGTCGTCGCTCCGGTCGGCGCCGGCACCGAGACCGTCATGCGGCAGGCGCACGAGGCGGTACCGGGGAGCGTTCTCGTCGATGCGGCGGGGCTCACCGCGGAGCAGGTGATGCACAAAGCCCTGGCCGCACTGGGAGTTGACCTGTCACCCGGTGAGCGGGACGACTGGCGGTCCGCGCTCGGTTCGTGGCGTGAGGAGCGGTTGCTGGTCCTCGTCAACACCCATCGCGCCGGGCCCACCCGACGGTCGTACGAGCCGGAGAGGCTGCTGCACAGCACCCTCCCCCTGCTGGCGCGGGGGAAGTTGGCCGTGCTGACCGACACCCGGCCCGAGTTGCTGCCGTCAGGCGCTCCGGCCGATGCCGTCTTCCGCCTGGCTGACCCGGCCGACCCCGTACCCGCTCCTGACCTTCCGGCTGCCCTGCGCGCTCTCGCCCTGGCGGAGCCGCGCATCGTGCCCGTGCCCGTGTGGGCGGAACTCGTCGCCGCCGTGACCGGCGAGACCATGACGGCGGAGGAACTCACCGAGTCGGCTCGGGCGCATGCCGATGTGGTGCTGGTCGGGTCACTCGGGGTCTCGTTCCTCGACGAGACCGTGGCCGAGGTTCTGCGTCGTCAGGTCGACTCCGCGGAACTGATCCGTGTCCATCGGCACATCGTTGCGTGGTTGCTGCGCGCGTCCGCCGGTTTCCGTCATCCGCAAGGGTGGGCCAGGGCCGGCGCCGTCGGGCTGTACGCGGCCGTCGGGCTCGCCATACACGCCGTCCAGGCAGGCACCTACGAGGAACTCCTGCGCGACGGGCGGGCGATGGCGCACCTGCCGCAGACCGCGGTCATGGACTCGGCGCGCAGCCGCAGCTTCGTCATCCCCGGCAACAGTCCCGCCTCCGACGCCCTTCACCTGTGGAACTGGGGAGTTGTTCCGCCCAGTCAGGGCGAGTGGGCCTCCTGGCTGCACCTGATGGCCTGGTCGCGCGGCGACTTCGCCTTCGCGTCGTCCGTTGCTTCGTCCGGTGTCTCGCTTCCCTGGCGTGCGAAGTGGGCCCACTGGCGGCTGCCCGGTGGATTCCACGCGCGTTTCCTCGAAGCGGGCAGGTTCGTCAGGCTGGCGGAAGTGCGCTGGGAGGGGCGGGCGGCCGTTGCCGGGTTGCAACAGCGCGCGGGGGACGGTTCGCCGGAGCCGTACGTCTCCATCCGGGACGTGGAGACGGGTGAGGTCCTCGCCGGTCCCTGGGAGCAGGGAGACCTTCCGGCGGAGCACGGCACGGAGACCTTGCCACCCAAGGCAGCGGCTGCGACGGCGGCCTCATCGGGCGCGCAGGACGGCGAGGGTTCCGGGCGGCTCACTCGCCTCGCCCAGTTGTTCGGTGCGTCCTCGCCTCCTCGGGACAAGCGCGCGTTCCTCCTTCCCTGCGCCCCACTGACCGTGGACGACGTCGTCCTGTTCGGAGGCGACCTGGGACTGATCGCCCTCCAGTCGGCGAACGGCGCGATCCCTTCGGACACCTTCGGCTCCCGCCGACGGCCTCTCTCCTGGGATTACGCGGACGCGGGTCCCAGCACCCCCGTCGATGCCGCGCCTTCCAGCCACAGGGATCTGACCGCGCTGTTCGGCGAGGACGACATTTTCGAGGCCGAACCCGAGGAGTTCCCGGACCGGTTGACCCATCAAAAGACTCGCGATCTGCTCACCGGTTTCGGGCTGCCGGACATGGACGAGGGAGCCATGGCGCTCCTCCCCTACGGAGACGGTGAGATCGAACTCTTCGACGAAGTCGACTGGCCGGACGCTGTCGAACCCGTGGCGGAACGCGGGCCGTTCTTCCAGATCGGCATGTGGATGGGGGGCGGGATCGTCGTCGACGGGCCCACCGGGCGCATCCTGCGCGTGCCGACCGGCACCGACGAGGAGCAGCTGAGCGGGCTGCCCGCAGCGCGGAGTCTGGAGAGCTTCCTCGCCATGGTCGCGCTGTGGGTCACCGGTCTGCGCACCCGGGAGCTCCTGCCTCCGGGCAGCTCCGAGCGGGGGCAGATCACGTACTGGGTCCTGGGGGCGCTGACCGGCGTCGATGCGGCGGGCGGTGCACAACCCGCGTGGTCGTACGTGCTCCACAACGAGTGACACGCCTGCGAGGAGTCATCCGTCTGCGTCGGCGCGCCGGTCGGGTGAAGAGACGTGCGACCAGCCGCCGCAGACCCTCCTGACCGTTGACCTCGTGCGGAGGCCCGGCCAGCTCCGGGTGGGCTGCGCCGGGGACGCGACGGGGCGCCTGGACGCCCGCAGCTACCGCCTGTTCCGCTCAAGCTGGAGAGGGAGCCGGGCGAGTGGTCGCGCGCTGACGTGACCTCGCCCGCCCGGGCCCGGGCCCGGCCGCGCCGCCGCCGTCCGTCACGTCCCGGCCCGTTTCAGGCCGTCGCTCCTCCTGGGCGGCGCGTCACGGGCTCCTCTCCTCGCGCCTTGTGCTGGTCCATCGCCAGCCAGACGCGGTCACGGGTCACCGGCATCTCGGCGAACCGGATGCCGGTGGCGTCGCGCAGTGCGTTGGCGAAGGCGGGCGCCACCGGGTTGAAGGGGCTCTCGCTCATCGACTTGGCACCGAGCGGGCCGATCGCGTCCGTCGTCTCCATGAAGTGGACTTCTGTACGGGGGACATCCGCGTACTGCGGAAGCCGGTAGCGGCGGAAGGCCGCCGTGGTCACCTCGCCGCGTTCGTCGAGCCGTACGGTCTCGAAGAGCGTGGCACCCAGCGCCTGGGCGACACCGCCCTCGACCTGGCCACGGCACTGCAGCGGGTTCATGACCTTGCCGGCGTCGGCGGCGTGGACGCTGCGCAGGATCTTCATCTCGCCCGTGTCCGGGTCGACCGCGATACGGAACCACTGGGCGTTGAAGGCCACCGAGCGCGGGGTGCCGCCCCAATGGCCCTCGGCCGTGAGTTCGTGCTGCGCGCCTGCGGCACGGGCGGCTTCGTGCAGTTCCTTCAGCGTGACGATCCGTCCGGCGCAGTCGAACGACTCCGCGTCCAACGTGCACAGGTGCCGGGCCACACCCGTGTGCCGGGCCGCGAACGTCTGGAGGCGTTCGGCCAGCGCCTGTGCGGCGAGCAGAACCGCCTTGCCGGCCACGACGGTCCCGGCCGAGCCGAAGGCGCCGGTGTCGTGGCGGACCACGTCGGTGTCGGACTGGCGGACGGCGAGTCGGTCGACCGTGGTGTTGAGGGCCCCCGCGGTGATCTGCTTGTGCACGGTGGTGGTGCCGTTGCCGAACTCGGCGGTGCCGACGGCGATGTCGTAGGTTCCGTCGGCGAGGAGGCTGACCGTCGCGTCGGCGTAGTGACCGCCGGGCGGACCGGTGGCGATCATGGCCATGGCCGTGCCCTGGCCGGTGAGCCAGCCCTGCGGCACCTCCTCCTCGCTCCGGTCCTCCGCCATGGCCTTGCGGACGATGCCGAGGCACTGGGCGAGCCCGTACGAGGCGATGTGCAGGTCCTCCTCCTCCCCGATCGGGCTGATCATGGCGTCGCCGGGGCCGATGATGTTCTTCTCCCGGAAGGCGAGCGGGTCCATGCCCAGGCGCCGGGCCAGCTCGTCCATCGCCGACTCGACGGCGAAGGTGACCTGGCCGAGGCCGTATCCCCGGAAGGCGCCCGCGGGCACGCCGTTGGTGTAGACGGAGTACGCGTCGACCTTCTTGTGCGGCGCGCGGTAGACGGCGAAGGATTCGCCGACGCTGTGGAACATGACGGCGGGGCCGTGGTTGCCGTACGCGCCGGTGTTGGAGACCACCCGCATCTGGATCGCGGTCAGCATGCCGTCGCCCCGCGCCCCCAGCTTGATCCCGATCGTGAACGGGTGCCGGGTGGTCGCGCCGTAGAACTGCTCGGCGCGCGTGTACTCGAGCTTGACCGGACGGCGCAGCTTGAGCGCGGCGAGGACGACGATGTCCTCGGTCAGCATCTCCTGCTTGCCGCCGAAGCCGCCGCCCACCCGGCCCGCGACGACCCGGACCTCGTCCTCGGGGAGGTCGTACAGCGCGCACAGGGCGCGGCGGGTCAGGAACGGGGTCTGCGTACTGGAGCGGACGGTGAGCCGTTCGCCGGTGCCGTCCTCCTTCGGTTCGAAGGAGGCGACACACCCATGGGTCTCCAGGCTGGCGTGCTGGACACGCTGGGTGCGGAAGGTGTGCTCGTACACGACGGCGGCTTCGGAGAATCCGTCGTCGACCGAGCCGATCTCGCCGTGCACCTCGCCGGCCACGTTGTTCTCGACGCGGGCGATGCGCACCTGCGGTCCCTTACCGGCGTGGATGACCGGCGCGCCGTCCCGCATGGCGTCCTCGGGGTCGGTGACGTACGGGAGTTGCTCGTAGGTGACCTCGATCCGGCGGCAGCCCTCTTCCGCGGCCTGCTCGCTGTCGGCGACAACGGCGGCGACACGCTGGCCGACGTAGCGGACGGTGTCGTCCAGGACGCGGGTGTCGTCCGGGTCCTCGGTGGGATGCTCGTGCCGGGCGCTGGAGTACAGCGTGTCGGGGGCGTCCTCGTGGGTGAGGACGGCGTGCACGCCGGGGACCCGCAGGGCCGCCGCGGTGTCGATGGCGAGGATGCGGGCGTGCGGGTGCGGGGAGCGCAGCAGCTTCATGTGCAGCAGCCCGGGAACCTCGACGTCGAAGGTGTAGCGGGCGGTGCCGGTCACGACCTGAGGGCCCGCGGGGGCGCCGAGGCTCTTGCCGACGGCCTTTCCGGCGCAGGGGCGTTCGGTGTGCCGCACCCCGCGCACGGCGTCCTCGATGGCGCGGTATCCGGTGCAGCGGCAGATGTTCCCCTTGAAGGCCCTCGGCAGGTCGTCCAGCTTGCCGTCGTCGTGTTCCGTGCCCTGCTCCTGCTCCAGCGCGGCCGTGGTCATCAGGAATCCCGCGGTGCAGAAACCGCATTGGAAACCCTGCGCGTCGAGGAACTTCTGCTGGACCGGGTGGAGTTCGCCGCTCTGTGCGGCGAGCCCTTCCACCGTGGTGACCGCGCGGCCCTGCGCCCGCACCGCCGGGTAGAGGCAGCTGTGCACCGGTTCGCCGTCGACGTGCACGGTGCAGGCACCGCAGTCGCCGGCGTCGCAGCCCTTCTTGACCCCGAACCAGCCGCGTTCGCGCAGATAGGTGCGCAGACACTGGCCGGCCCGCGGCGCGGCGTCGAAGGGCTGGTCGTTGACGTGCATCCGAAAGCTCATCGCACACCGTCCCGGGTGAGTTCCTGGCGTACCTGCTCCGCGAAATGAAGGGCCATGTGCCGACGCCAGCGCGGCAGCCCGTGGATGTCGTCGAACCAATCGGAATCGCCCACGGCCGATTCGATCGCCGCACGCAGTTCGCCTCGGCCCGGTGGCAGCGCGAACCAGAGGCGGAACGGCCGGGTCGTCGCGGCCGTGATCGTCACGGCCAGCGAACCGTCCACCGGATCCAGCGTCCCGATCACCAGGGCGCCCGAGCGCCCGAGGCCGTACAGCGACGCCTGCCGGAATGCCGTACGGCACTCCAGGGAACGGCCCGGGATCGTGACCGAGCGCAGCAGTTCGCCCGGGGCGAGGTCCTTGCGGCCCGCGCCGGTGACGAAGTCCGCGACCTTCACCCGGCGCCTGGAACCGTCCTGCGCCTGGAGCAGGCACACGCCGTCGAGGGCGGCCGTGAGGGAGATCATCGGGCCCGCGGGCAGGCCGTTGCACAGGTTGCCGCCCACGGTGGCCATGTTCCAGATCTTGAACGAGGCGAGAAAGGCACGGCAGCACTGCTCGACGAGCGGCGCCGCGGTCGCGGCCAGTGTCCGGCCGAAGCGGGAGAGCTGCGCGATCGTGCACGTGGCCGCGACCTCCACCGAGCCGTCGGCGTGCGTCCGCAGCGGCTCCCATCCCATCCTGCTCAGATCCACCAATCGCTTGATGTGCGGCTGAGGTTCGGAGAAGAGGTACGTTCCGCCGCCGAGCCAGGCGTCGCCCGGCCGCCAGGGCTCAGGCCGGCGTGCGTCCCGTACGTCGACCACCGTGTTCAGATCCATGTCCCCACCGATGTCGGCCGTTGCTTCCTTCGCCAGTGAAACCGCGCCGGAGGCCGAAAACGACTGGTGCGCAACACGGAAAACGTCCGACCGCGCGAGCACTCCCCTGGTGAATAAACCAAGAGGCGCGCGCTTCCGAGCCCTTGCATTTACGGCAGCGACGCCGGCGCTTGCCTGGTGGATGCGAGAGGGCGGTGACGGACCAGGGCTCGTCCCGGCACCGCGCAGCGAAGCAGGGACTGACCCGACACCACAGCCCTCAACGGCACGGTAGGCGGGAATCGCACCCCCTTCAGGGGGAGAGGATGTCAACTGGCCCTGTCCGTGAACTCCGTGGTGTAGGTCTTCTTCAGGTCGATCGTGGCGTTCTTCAGGTTCGGGTTGAAGGACTTCAGGACGCGCTGGACCGTGGCCGGCCCGTCGGCGGGCATCTTTCCGTCCTTGGTGAACATGGGCAGGGTGCTCTTGATCGCCTGCGCGTAGAGGCCCTCGCCGCCTTGGGCGTAGTCGCTGGGCATCTTCGCCGCGATCTCCTCTGGGCTGTGCGAGGACATCCAGCCGAGGGTGCGGACGAAGGCGTTGGCGAGCTTCTGCACGGTCTCCTTGTGTCCGTTCACCCAGTCCGTGTTCATGTACAGGCTGGAGGAGGGGTAGAGCCCGCCGAGCGCCTTCTGGGAGCCCTCGGGAGTGCGCATGTCGACGAGGACCTTGCCGAGCTTCTTGTCCAGGATCTGGGCGACGGTGGGGTCGGTGGTCATGCCGCCGTCGATCGAGCCCTGCTGCAACGCGGAGATGAAGGTCTGCCCGGCGCCGACGGCTACGTTGGTGAACTTCCCCGTGGCGACGCCGTCGTGGACTCCGAGGTACTTCGTCAGGAAGTCGGTCGAGGAGCCCAGGCCCGTGACGCCGAGCTTCTTCCCGGAGAAGTCCTTGGGCGACCTGAGGCTGCCGGCGGCTTTGTTCGACACGATCTCCACCTCGCCGGGCGTCTGGGCGAGTTGGACGACGGACTCGACCTGCTTGCCCTTGGTCTGGAGGTCGAGCGTGTGGTCGTAGAAGCCGACGACGCCCTGGACGTTCCCGGCGACGAGGGACGTCGTGGCGTCGATGCCGGCCGGCTCGCTGAGGAGCTCGATGTTGAGTCCCTCGTCCTTGAAGTAGCCCAGGCGCTGGGCGAGCATCGCGGGCATGTAGATGACCTTGTCGATGCCTCCCACCATGATCTTGACCTTGGCCCCCTTGCCTCCTCCCCCGCCGTCGGTGGCCTTGGAGGAGACCTCGTCGGCGCAGCCGCTCAGTACCGCCAGGGCGGCCAGTGCGGCGGTCGCGGTGGTGAACTTGGTCATGAAGGTGCGACGGGACATGTACGGCTCCTGAGGGGTGAAGCGGGAAAACGGGGAAACGGGGGCGGGATCAGCGGGCTTCGTTGTCGGCCGGCTTCCAGCGGAAGAGGCGGTTCTCCAGGAAGGTGAGGAGGCCTTCGGCGAGCAGGGCGACGACGGCGAGGATGACCATGGCCGCGTAGACGCCGGCGGCGTTGAACGTGCCCTGGGACGCGGAGACGAGCAGCCCGATGCCCTTGGTGGCGCCGATGTACTCGCCGACGATGGCGCCGATGAGGGCGAAGCCGAAGCTGACGTGGAGGCTCGTGAAGATCCACGACGTGGCGGCCGGAATGACGACCTGGAAGGTGACTTGACGGTCGCGGGCGCCCAGGATGCGGGCGTTGTCGATGAGGCGGCGGTCCACCTCACGGGCGCCCTGGAAGGCGTTGAAGAAGACGGGGAAGAAGACGAGGACGACCGCGGAGGCGACCTTCGACGCCGGTCCCAGGCCGAACCAGATGAGGAAGATCGGGGCCAGGACGATGCGCGGCAGCGCGTTGAGGACCTTGATGTAGGGGCCCATGACGTCGGCGAGGAAGCGGATGCGGCCGAGCGCGATGCCCAGCACGACACCGCCGATGACGCCGATGACCCAGCCGAGCAGGGCTTCGTAGAGCGTGTACCAGATCTGTTCGGCCAAGGACCCCTGCGCGGTGCCGTGCAGTGCCCACTGCTGGATCTGGTCCCAGATCTTCGACGGCATCGAGAAGTTGAACGGGTCGATGACGCCGGCGCGGGAGAACCACTCCCACAGGCCGAGGACGAGGACGAGCACCGCGGCGCGGCTCAGCAGGACGAGGCCGCGGCGTCTGCGTGCGGCACGGGCGCGTTCCGCGGTGCGTCCGGTCTTGGTGACGACGGCGGGGGCTTCCGGCAGCTGCGTGTCAGGCGACATTCTGGGCGCCCCTTTCGCGGGTGATGCGGACCTCTTCGCCCAGGGAGGACCAGATCTCCCGGTAGATCTCGACGAAGCGCGGCTCCAGCCGGATCGACTCCACGCGGCGCGGGCGGGGCAGGTCGATGGTGAAGACCTCCTTGACGGTGGCCGGGCCCGCGGTCATGACGACGACCTTGTCGGCGAGCGCGATGGACTCCTCCAGGTCGTGCGTCACGAAGACCACGCAGGACCCGGTGCCGGCCCACAGCTCCATCAGTTCGTCCGACATCAGGGCGCGCGTCTGCACGTCGAGCGCGGAGAAGGGTTCGTCCATGAGCAGGATGGACGGGTCGTTGACGAACGTGGACGCGAGCGCGACCCGTTTGCGCTGTCCTCCGGACAGCTGGTGCGGGTAGCGGTCCTCGAAGTTGCTCAGCCCCACGCGGGCCAGCCAGTCCTTGGCCCGCTCCTTGGCCTCGGTCTTGGGTACGCCCCGAAAGCGCGGGCCCGCCATGACGTTGGACAGCACGGTGCGCCAGGGGAAGGTGGCGTCCTGCTGGAAGACGAACCCGACCTTCTCGTCGATACCGCGCACCGGCGTGCCGGACAGCATCACCTCGCCCTCGGTCGGTTCCTCGAGGCCGCTGACGAGCGTGAGGGTGGTGGATTTTCCGCAGCCGGTGGGGCCGACGACGGCGACGAACTCCCCCTGCTCCACGGTCAGGTCGAGATCGCGCACGGCGGTGTGCAGCGCACCCGACGGGGTGCGGAACGCCTTGCGGACACCCCTCAGTTCGATGGCCGGGCTGGATTGGCTTGTCATGCCGCGGAACGTTAGGAACGCCGCTCGGCGTGGGGAAGTTTTGGCCCGCAACCGCCGGTTGTGCCCGTTGAAGGCAATTCTGCTCATTGTGCCGACGGTCCGCGGCCCCGCCTGTGCCGGGCCCCTTCCCCGGTCGAAACGACGCCGGTTACTGTGCGTTCACCCCGGCGGAACGTCTGATCGCACGGGCGAGTTCCCCGAAAGCAGGTGTCATCGTGGCCCGCTTGCGCATCGGCTGGCCGAGGCAGGTGTTCGCCCAGGTACTGATCGCACAGTTGCTCATCACCACGGGCGTCCTGCTGCTGTTGACCGGGCTGTTCCTGCAGCCGTTGCGCTCCCAGCTCGACGACCAGGCCGAGCACCAGGCGCTGGCCATCGCGCAGACCACGGCCGCCGACCCGGACATCGTCTCCGGCCTGCTGACGAGCGCCCCCACCCCGGGCGGTCCGGTGCAGCGTCAGGCCGAGCGGACCCGCGAGGCGACGGGCGCGCTCTACGTCGTGGTGCTGGATCCGCGGGGCATCCGCTGGTCGCACACGGACCTGCGGGAGGTCGGCCGGCGCGTGTCGACCGACCCGTCCGTCCCGCTGCACGGGCACGTCATCCTGCAGGTCGACCGGGGCACGCTCGGTACGTCGGCGCGGGCCAAGGTGCCGCTGCGCGACGGCGCCGGCACGGTGATCGGCGCCGTGTCGGTCGGGATCGCCTACTCCGGCGTACAGAACCGGCTGCTGGCGGCGCTACCCGGCTTGTTGCGGTACGCGGGCACGGCCCTCGCCGTCGGAGCCTGTGCCGCCCTGCTGGTGGCACGGACCCTGCGCAAGCGCACGCACGGGGTGTCCGTACGCGACATCACCGCGCTGCTCTCGGAGCGCGAGGCCATGCTGCACGCGGTGCGCGAGGGCGTCATCGCGCTGGACGAGCACGACAGGGTGCGCCTGGTGAACGACGAGGCCGCCCGGCTGCTCGCCCTCGCCGACGACGCGGAGGGACGCGATCTCGACGACGTGCTGCCCGCGGGGCGTTCGCGTGACGTGATCTCCGGTCGGGTGACCGGCCGCGACCTGCTCACCGTCCGCGGGAATCGCGTCCTGATCGCCAACCGCATGCCCACGCAGGACGGCGGTTCCGTCGTCACCCTCAGGGACCGGACCGAGGTCGAACTGCTGGGCAGGGAACTGGACTCCATCAAGGGCCTCCTGGACGCCCTGCGCGCCCAGGACCACGAGCACGCCAACCGGCTGCACACCGTCCTGGGTTACCTGGAACTGGACATGACGGCACGGGCGCGTGACTTCGTCGCCCACCTCACCCGTGCCCGACGCGCGTCCGCCACCGCGGTGTCCGAGCGCATCCGCGTCCCCATGGTGTCCGCGCTCCTGGTCGGCAAGTCGGCCATCGCCTCGGAACGGGGCGTGACGCTGCGCCTGTCCGAGCGGACGCACCTGCCGGGCGGGCTGACCGACGGCCGCGACGTCGTCACGGTGCTCGGCAACCTCATCGACAACGCCCTGGACGCGGTGGGCGGTGGCCGGGTCTGCGGTCCCGACGTCGAGGTCGAGGTGTTCGTCGAGCACGGGACGGTCGTCGTCCGCGTCGCCGACAACGGCCCCGGCGTGCCCGTGGACCTGCGCGACCGCATCTTCCAGGAGGGGTGGACGACCAAGGAGTCCCCCGCTCACCGTGATCGCGGGCTCGGTCTCGCCATGGTCCGCAGCCTCGCCGAGCGGTACGGCGGCACCGCGCGTGTGGCCGCGCGCGCAGGGGGCGGGTCGGTCTTCACGGTCACGTTCCCCGACATCGTCTCGCCGCCGTCGGCCACGGCCCCGCGGACCGTCCTGGCAGGAGACCCGTCATGATCCAAGTCCTGGTGGTCGACGACGACTTCCACGTCGCCGAGATCAACGCGGCATATGTGGACAAGGTGCCCGGTTTCCATGTCCTCGGCCGCGCCCACACGGCTCTCCAGGCCATGCAGTCCCTGGAGAACCAGCGGGTGGACCTGCTGCTCCTCGACCACTACCTCCCCGACCGGACCGGCCTGGACCTGGTGCGCGCCATGCGGCAGCGGGGTCTGCGCAGCGACGTCATCATGGTCACGGCGGCGCAGGACGTGGAGGTGGTCGAGGCAGCCCTGCGGTACGGCGTACTGCACTACCTCGTCAAGCCGTTCACGTTCGACGGGCTCCGCTCCCGCCTGGAGAGCTACGCGGAACTGCGGCGCACCCTGCGTGCCGCGAGCGAGCGGTCCGCCACGGGCCAGCAGCAGATCGACCGGATCTTCGGGGCGGTACGCGCTCCGGCGAGCACGCCCACCGCACAGGCCAAGGGCTGGTCCGCTCCCACGGTCGAGCTGATCTGCCAGGTCATCTCCCGCGCCGACAGCCCGCTTTCGGCACACGAGGTGGCTTCCCGGGCGGGGATCAGCCGCTCAACCGCACAGCGGTACCTGCGCCACCTCCAGGACAAGGGAACGCTCCGGCTGTCCCTGCGCTACGGCGATGCCGGCAGGCCCGAGCACCGGTACGCGCTCGCGGCCGCCCGCCGCTCGCCTCAGCCCTGACCCGCGAACACCTGAATGATCATCGAATTCTTAGGATAGGTTAACCTAACTATTGCCGGTGCGCGCTCGAACCCTCCCGGTGGCGGGCGTGCCAACCGCCGTTCCCGGTTGCCTAGTTGAAGGAATCGCCATGCCTGTTGTGCGCCGCCACATATCGCGACGCCTGTTCGCCGTCTCCGCCGCCACGGCGCTGGTCCTGCTGACCGGGGCCTGCGGAAACAGCGACAAACAGGACGAGTCGACGGGCACCTCGGCCGGCGGCGCCTTCCCGGTCTCCCTCAAGAGCGCCCTCGGCACCGCGACCATCAAGAGCGAACCGAAGCGCGTCGTGACCCTCGGTCAGGGTTCGGCCGAGACCGCCATCGCGCTCGGGCACACCCCGGTGGGCATCGAGGAGTACGCCTGGGGCAGCGACAAGTCCGGCTACCTGCCCTGGATCCACGAGGCGGTGAAGAAGAAGGGCGACGAACTGCCCAAGCAGTTCAAGGGCGGTGAGCAGCTGGACATCGAGGCCATCACCGAGCTGCGCCCCGACGTGATCCTCGCGCCCTGGTCCGGTATCACCGCCAAGCAGTACGACCTCCTCAAGGACATCGCGCCGACGGTCGCCTACCCGGACAAGGCCTGGAGCACCGACTGGGACCAGCAGATCGATCTGATCGCGAAGGCCCTCGGGCAGCCGAAGCAGGCCGACAAGCTCATCGGCACCATCAAGAACCAGCTCGCCGTCGCGGCCAAGAAGCGCCCCGAGTACGCCAAGCACCGGTTCTCGTACATCTACAACTCGGGCCCGGGCACCCTCGGCGTCTTCAGCCCGGACGAGCAGCGTGTCGTCATGGTCAAGTCGCTGGGCCTGAAGGTCGATCCGGTCGTCAAGACGTTCAAGGAGACCGAGGGCACGGACTCGTCGCTCATCGGTCTGGAGAACGCGGACAAGCTCAACAAGAGCGACGTGCTGTTCACCTTCTACTCGGACGCGAAGAACCGCAAGGAGATCGAGGCGCAGCCGCTGTACGCGGCGATGCCCGCGGTGAAGAAGGGCGCGCTGGTGTACAGCGCGGACAACTCGTTCGTGACGGCGTCGTCGATGCTCAACCCGCTGACCGTGCCGTGGAGCATCGAGCGGTACCTGCCGCTCATCGACAAGGCCATCGCGAAGGCCGACAAGGCCGACAAGTAGGCCTGCCGTGACGGACGTGGAGCAGGCGGTCCGCCCGCAACCCGCTGACGCCCGCGGACGCCCCGCCGGGACGCCCCGCATTCCCCTCGCGGTGCTGCTGGGTGTCCTGGTGGCGGCCCTGGTGCTGGCGTGCCTCGCCAGTGTCGCGGTCGGGAGCAAGACGCTGTCGCCGGGCGAGGTCTGGCAGGCCGTCACCGGCGGTGCGGACTCCTCGTACACGACCACGGTGGTGGAGAGCCGCTACCCGCGGACGGTCCTCGCCCTCGTGGTCGGCTGCGGGCTCGCCGTGGCCGGGGCACTGATGCAGGCCGTCACCCGCAACCCGCTGGCCGAACCCGGCCTGCTCGGCGTCAACACCGGGGCGGCGGCCGGCGTGGTCGCCGCCACCGCCTACCTCGGCGCGAGCGGGCAGATGCAGATCCTGCTGTGGTCGCTGCCGGGCGCCCTGCTCACCGGGGTGTTCGTGTACCTCATCGGCATCGTCGGCGGCCGCGTCAGCCCCGTACGTCTCGTACTGGGCGGCGCGGTCCTGACCGCCGTCCTGACCGCGTTCATCCAGGCGGTCACCCTGAGCCGACCGCAGACCTTCGACAACTACCGCTACTGGGTCGTCGGCGCGCTCACCGGCCGCACCTGGAACGCCGTCCTGACGGTCGCCCCGCTGGCCCTGGTCGGCCTCGTCGCCGCGCTGGTGCTGGCGCGCAGCCTGAACGTGGTGGCCCTCGGCGAGGACACCGCCGCCGCCCTCGGCGCGCAGCCCGCGCGGGTGAAGGCGGCCGGGCTCATCACCGCCACGCTGCTCAGCGCCGCCGCGACCGCTGCCGCCGGGCCCATCGCCTTCGTCGGCCTGGCCGTTCCGCATCTGACCAGGATGCTGGTCGGCGTCGACATGCGCCGTCAGATAATGTGCGGCGCGCTGATCGGACCCGTCCTGCTGCTCCTGGCCGACGTGGTCGGGCGGGTCGTGGTCCGACCGCAGGAGCTGATGGTCGGCGTCGTCACCGCGTTCGCCGGAGCGCCCGCACTTCTGATCGCCGTTCGCCGAATGAGGTCCACGTCATGACCAGTGACCTTTCCCTGCGCGGCCGTTCGGGCCCTCGTTGGTACCGGATCAGCGTCGGCCCGTCCGTCCGGCTGCGTGTGCAGGCACGCGTCCTGTGGGTCACCCTCGCCCTCGTCCTGCTGGCGCTCGCCGCGTGCGTGGCCTCGCTGACCGTGGGGCGGCTCGGCATCCCGCTCGCCAACCTCCCCTCGACGCTGAGTGGGCAGGGCGCGAGCATCGACGCGTTCGTCCTCGACCGGCTGCGGGGGCCGCGGCTCGTCGTCGCCCTGGCAGCCGGCGCGGCCTTCGGGCTGTCGGGCGCCCTGTTCCAGTCCGTGACGCGCAACCCGCTGGGCAGCCCCGACATCATCGGCATCGCGCCCGGCGCGGGAGCGGGCGCCGCCCTGGTCGCGCTGCTGTTCCCCTCGGTGCCCGTGGCCTTCGGCGCACTGGGCGGCGCCGTCCTGGCCATGGGCATCGTGTACGTGTCCACGGGCACCGGATTCAAGAGCCCCAGCCGGCTCGTCATCGCGGGCATCGCCGTCACCGCGATGGCCACGGCCTTCATCCAGTACATCGTCTACGCGATCGAACGTGACCAGGCGACCGTGCTCAGCTCCTACCTCAACGGCAGCCTCACCGCCCGCGCATGGAGCGACGCGGCCACGGCCGGTGTCGTGCTGCTGGTGTGCGTCCCGTTCGCGTGGGCGCTGTCGCGGCCGTTGACGGCGAGCGAGATGGGGCAGGACACCGCGGCCTCGCTCGGAGCCGACCCCCGGCGTACGTACACCTGGAGCATCGTCGTCTCCATCGCGCTGTCCGCGGGCGCCGTCACCGCCGCGGGTCCGATCGCCTTCATCGCGCTGACCGCGCCGCAGATCGCCAAGCGCGTCACCCGCGGCACGGGTCCGCACCTCGCGTCGTCCGCGCTGACCGGCGCCCTGCTGCTGGTACTTGCGGACATGGCGGCCCAGAACTCGCCCGTCTTCGAGAAACTGCCGGTCGGCGTGTGGACGATGGCACTCGGCGGGCTGTACCTCGGCCGGCTGCTGTTCGCCGAGTGGCGCCGGGGCATCCTGTAACCGGTCGCGACCGGCCCACGACTCCCGCAAGCCCCCGCACCGGCAGAGCCTGGTCCTGGGTGCCACGTCGGGCCCCGTGCCGCAGCGCGTCGCGGCGCTGCTGTCCCCTGCGACGGATGCACGGCGACTGGTCGCCGGCCGCGCCTGGCGGACCGTGGCAGCCGCCCTGCTGTGCTGCCTGACCGTGTCGGCCGGCAGCGCGCTGCACGCCGTGGTCGATCCGAACCCGCCGCCGGCTCCCCGGAACCCGTCCTACTTCTTCAGCGCCTTGGCGAACTCGGGCACGACCTTGTCCAGGGCGTAGTTCACCGACAGGACGGAATCGGTGGCGAAGGCGTTGGCCGAAGCCGAGTTCAGCTCGAAGACCACGTCGTGGCCGGCCCGGACCGCCGGAACCTTCTTGAACAGCGCGTCGTTGCGGATCGTCGACGCGGAGACGCCGATGGGCTCCATGACCATGAGATCGGCGTCGAGCTTGTTCACGTTCTCGCGGGCCACGCTGATGAAGAAGCTGTCGCCGCCCTGCTTCTCGACCCAGGGGTTGTTCTTGAACCCGAGCCGCTCCAGGAAGTCGACGCGGCCGCTGCCCCGGACGTACGCACCGAAGCCGTCCGAGGTCAGCGAGCCGGACGTGATCGTCTTGCCCTTGAACTCGGGGTTGGCCTTCACCGCTGCGGCGAACTTGGCCTTGGTCTTCTTGATCAGCTCCTGGCCCTTGTCGTGCAGGCCGAGCGCGTCCGCGACCATCTCCGTCTGGTCCTGCCAGTCGGTCAGGTACTGGTCGCCGCCCTTGGGCACACCGACGGTGGGCGCGATCTTGTCGAGCATCTCGTGGCGCTTCTGGTCACCGCTCGACTTGGTGTCGAGGATAAGATCGGGCCGCAGGGACGCGATCTTCTCGTACGACGGCTCGAGCGTGCCGATCTTCTTCGGGCTCTGGTCGTACTTGCCCTTCGCCCAGGGGCCCACGCCGTCCCCTCCGAAGTTGAGCCAGTCGCTGGCCCCCACCGGCTGCACCCCGAGAGCCAGCGCGGTCTCCGCGTCCCCCCAGCCGAGGGCGACCACACGCTTGGGCTGCTTCTTGACGGTGACGTCGCCGAACTTGGTGGCGACCTTGGCGGGGAACGTCCCCTTGGCCACCGTGCCGGAGGCGCCGGAGCCGCTGTCGTCGGAGCCGGAGGAGCAGCCCGCGATCACCAGGGTCGCGGCCGCGGCGAGCGCACCGGCCGCCAGGCGGCGCCGAGGGGAGGAGCCGAGCGACCGGGGAGGGGTATGCGAACGGTTGAACATGAACAAAGGCTAACCTAAGTAAGTGGCGTGTTTTACCGCCCCACCTGGCGCGAACCGCCCGCTCACCTGTACGGATCCCCGCCCGCGCCCTCCTCACGACAGGGCCTCGCCCCGACATCCGGCGCTTCCACCTCCCCGTGGACCGATGCCTGGTCCCTACACTCGACCCGCACGGTTCGCATGGACAGGGAGAGGTCATGGACGACGAGATGCCCGAGGGAGCGATGTCGCGGGCCGAGATCGCGGCATGGGCCGGGGTCGGCCGCAACGTGCTGCCCGGCTGGCCGCTCGGCGAGCCCGTGCCGAATCCGGGCAGGCTCAATGACCGGTGGCCCGTGGAACAGGTGGTGTACGCGGCCCGGGTACGCGGCTTCGCCGACGAAACCGGCCGACCGATCCCGCCCGACGAGCGCGGTAAGCGGCCGGTGCCCTACCCGCACGTGAGCCCGGAGACGGACGTCAAGCGCTACTACCTGCCCGATGTCCTGGCGATCCTGGCCGTCCCGGAGACGACGTTCCGGCACTGGATGAACGTCCGGGAGGTCAAGCCCCGGTTCGCAGGCCCGGAGTACACCGTGCGCGATCAGTCCGACGAACTCGACGGACAGCGCCCGGCGTGGCACGCGGCGACCCTCGCGGACCTGGCCGAACGCAAAGGGCTCCGCCTCGACCTGAACGCCCGCCGCACGCGCCCGTCCTGAGCGGGGCCGGTGGCGGCAGGCACCCCGATCCGGGCCGCCACCAGCGCGGAGGCACTGGCCCGGAGCCGACCGGGACGGCCGCGCTCCGGCCCTCCCGCGGCGCGCTGACCTCGCCTCACCGCGCTCCCCGCCGCCCTCGTCGCGTTCCGGGGCCCCGTTAGACTCGCGCCCATGGTCCGATCGTCCCGTGGTGAGGCGACCCCCGGGATGTGGCGGCGCGAGGCAGGCACCGCGGTGCGCCGGGGAGTGGCACTGCCGCAGGACCCGGCGGCGTCCTTCGCCATCGTCGCCGGATTCCACCGGCCCCGCGTCCCCACGGAGTGGGCACCGCACTCGCACGACTCGCACGAACTCGTCTGGGTACGCGGCGGCACCCTGACGTCCCGGGTGGACGACCGTGTCTTCACGGTGGTCGAGGGGCACGGGCTGTGGATGCCCGCCGGAGTGGTGCACGCCGGCCGGGCGACGGCGGGGGCGAAGTTCCACGACGCCTTCTTCGCCCCCGACCGCACGCCGTTCGCGTTCGGGGAACCGAAGGCGATCGCGATGACTCCGCTGCTCGAATCGCTGCTGACCCATCTGTCGCACACGGATCTGGACGCGGCGGCGAGGGCACGGGCGGAGGCGGTCGTGTTCGACGTACTGCGGCCCTCGGAGCGCCAGTTCGCGCTGCACCTGCCCGGCGACGACCGGATAGACGCCATCGCCGAAGCGCTGCTGGACGATCCCGCCGACGGCCGCTCGCTGGAGGAGTGGGCGCGGCAGCTCGGGACCAGCGACCGCACGATCACCCGCGCGTTCCGTCAGGCGACGGGGGTCACCTTCGCGCAGTGGCGGCAGATGCTGCGTGTCCACCGGGCGCTGATGCTCCTGTCCGAGGGCTTCGACGTGCTGACGGTCTCCGAGGTGCTCGGCTATGCGCAGCCCAGCACCTTCATCGCCGCCTTCCGGCGCATCATGGGGACCACACCGGGCGCGTTCTTCACCGCGGGCGACGACACCCCGGAGGGTGTCCGGAATCCCGTATCGGGTGTCCGGAACTCCTGATTGTCGACCCGGCGAGCGGAATATAACCTTCTCGAAGTTAGGTAACCCTTAGTTGTCGCTCGCCGTGAACGGCGTTGCTCCTGCGTGGAAAAGTTCGCGGGCCTATCGGTGAAGACCGGTCGGAGGGTGCCCCTGCTCCTTGCCCCTGCGACCATGCGGACCCTCGATGTTCACAGCCCCCTTCCGGCACACCGGCCGCCCGGTGGACACCCCCGCCGCGCCGCCGTCCGGCCTCAACGGGCGCGACCTGGTGCTGCGGTACGACGGCACGCCGGTCGTCCGCGGCGTCTCGCTCACCCTGGCCCCCGGCCGCGCGACCGCCCTGGTGGGACCGAACGGCAGCGGGAAGTCCACGCTGCTGCGCGCCCTGTCCCGACTGCACACGGTGGACGGCGGCCGGGTCACCCTCGACGCCCCCGAAGGGCAGCCCGAACGCGACGCCGCACTGCTCAGCCCCCGTCAGTTCGCCCGCGAGGTCACGCTGTTCTCCCAGTCGAGGCCGGCGCCGCAGGGGCTGACGGTCACGGAGGTCGTGGCGTTCGGACGCCATCCCTACCGGCGCGGCTTCGCCGGGCCGACCGCGAAGGACCGGGCCGCCGTCGAGCGCGCCATGGGCGTCACCGGCGTACGGGACATGGCCGACAGGCCGGTCGGGGAACTCTCCGGCGGCGAGATGCAACGCGTCTGGCTCGCGGCCTGCCTGGCCCAGGAGACCGGCGTCGTGCTGCTGGACGAACCGACCAACCACCTGGACCTGCGCTACCAGTTCGAGACGCTCGACCTCGTCCGTGACCTGGTCGAGGACCACGGCATCGCGGTCGGGATCGTGCTGCACGACCTCGACCAGGCATCGCGCGTCGCGGACACGCTGGTCCTGATGCGCTCCGGCCGCGTGCACGCGATGGGCGCACCCGTCGGCGTCCTCACCGCCGAGAACATCGGCGAGGTCTACGACATCCGCGTCGAGGTCGCCGTCGACCCCCGTACCGGCCGTCTGCGCATCGACCCGCTCGGGCGACGCCTCGCCTGAAGCGGCGACCCCCGTCTTTTCCCGCACAGCTGATGAACCCTCAGAAAGAAGACATTTCATGAATCGTGCCCACCGTCTGGCGGCGTCCGCCACCACCGGGCTCGCCCTCCTCGCCGCGTCGGCCTGCGGTACGACCGACGTCGACAAGGCGACCGCGGACGGCACCGCCGCCGCGAAGCCCGCGTCGAAGAGCTGCGCCGGGGACTCCACGCCCACCTCCACGAAGCCGGTCTCCTTCAAGGACGGCGTCGGCCGGCAGGTGAAGCTCGACAAGCCCGCACGGCGGATCGCGGTACTGGAATGGCAGCAGGTCGAGGACGCGCTGACCCTCTGCGTCACCCCCACCGCGGTCTCCGACGCGAAGGGCTACCGCACGTGGGTCAGCGCGGAGAAGCTGCCCGCCGCGGTGACGGACATCGGCACCCGCGAGGAGCCCGACCTCGACACGCTCTACGCGGCGAAGCCCGACCTCATCGTGGTGGAGGCGTTCGACGCCAAGGACGAGACGCTCAAGAAGCTGGAGAAGCGCGGCGTCCCCGTGATGGCCACGCGGGGCGCGAACCCGAAGGACCCGATCGGGAACATGCGCGAGGTGTTCCGCATGATCGGCCAGGCCACGGGGCGCACCGAGCGTGCCGACCAGGTGCTCGAGGAGTTCGACAAGCACCTGGCGACGGCGAAGCAGAAGGTCGCCGACGCCGAACTGCCGACCAAGGACTTCCTGTTCTTCGACGGATGGCTCGAAGGCGGCAACCTCACCGTCCGCCCCTACAGCGACGGCGCGCTGTTCACCGAGATAGGCAAGGAGCTCGGCATGAAGCCCGCGTGGACCTCCGACGTCAACAAGAAGCACGGCGACGGGGGCGTCGACCCCGCCTACGGCCTCGCGCAGACCGACGTCGAGGGGCTCACCGCGGTCGGCGACGCCAATCTCTTCTACGCGAACGACGACGGAGCCGGCGGATACGTCGCCGCGCTGAAGAAGAACCCGATCTGGAAGACCATCCCGGCGGTGAAGGAAGGCCGCGCCCACGCGTTCCCGGCACGCGTGTGGGGCGCCGGCGGCCCCCGCTCCAACGAGCAGGCGATCGACGCCTACGTCGACGTACTCGACAAGAAGTGAACACCGCACCAGAAGTGAAGACACCACAGATGTCGATGCCCGCACAGGGGTCGCTGCCGCGTGCCGCGCGCGGTGGCGGCCCCGCCGGGGTGGCCGTGCTGGCCGCCCTCCTCGTCGCGACCGTGCTGGTCGGCCTGTGGCACCTGACGCAGGGGACGTCGGGTGTCGACGCCGCCGACCTGGTGCGCTACCTCACCGGCGACGGAGCGGACACCGAGGGGGCGCCGGTCGGCGAGATCTTCACCGGCTCGCGCCTGCCACGCCTGCTCGCGGGGGTGGCGGTCGGGTTCGCCCTCGGCTCCGCGGGGGCGCTGCTCCAGTCCGTCACGCGCAACGCGCTCGCCTCCCCCGACACCCTCGCGGTCACGGCCGGGTCCTACTTCACGCTCACGCTCGTCGCGGCCTTCGGCCTCAGCGTCCCGCTGTGGGCGTCGGGTGCGGTCGCCTTCGCCGGCGGGCTGGCGGCCGCCGCGCTCGTGCTGCTCCTCGCGGGGCGGGCCGCCGGTACCGCGGGCACCCGGCTCATCCTGGCCGGATCGGCGACGGCGATGGCCCTGGACGCGGCGACCGGGATGTTCCTCATCCTGTTCAAGCAGAACACGACCGGTCTCTTCGCCTGGGGCAGCGGTTCGCTCGCGCAGTTGAACATCGACGCGTCGCTGCGGGCCTTCCCCCTCGTCGCCCTCGTGCTGTGCGTCGCTCTGGCCCTGTCCCGGCGCCTGGACGTAATGCACCTCGGCGACGACGCCGCGTCCACGCTCGGCGTGCCGATCCGCTCCACCCGCGTGACCGCGGTGCTCTGCGCGGTGGTGCTGACCAGCACGGCGGTGACGCTCGCGGGCCCCATCTCCTTCGTCGGCCTCGG
>NZ_JAAGMG010001308.1 GCF_010548525.1 Streptomyces sp. SID14478 | reverse complement strand
GGCGGCATCGACTACGGCGCCCCCGAGACCTGGAGCTCGGCCCGCTCCTCGGCCGCGGAGCAGTCCGAGCCCGAGCAGCCGGAGAACGCGGCCGACGACGGACGCAGCGACGCCCGCCGCGCCGCCTCCGCACGACGCTCCCGCGAGCGCGGCCGCACGCCCTTGTTCGACCAGTACGACGAGGGCACGGACGGGCGGCCGCGGGCCGCCAACGAGTGACCGGCTGACCAGCTCGGGAACGGATTTCCAAGCACCCGGATCGGGATGCTAGAGTTTCACTCGTTGCAAGGGCCTGTGGCGCAGTCTGGTAGCGCACCTCGTTCGCATCGAGGGGGTCTGGGGTTCAAATCCCCACAGGTCCACCGCAATTGAGAACCCCGCCGGGTCACCGGCGGGGTTCTTGCTTTGCCCGTGGAGCCGGCCGCCGCTCGTGAACAGGTGGTTCGCCTGTGGCCCTGGCTACATTTGATGCATGGCCCTGCCCGCGTTCGCCTCCCGTTCCGTCGCCCTCGCGTGCGGACTCGCCCTCGCGGCGCTCGCCGCCGGGTGCGGGGGACCCGAGGGGCTGCGCGTCGAGGGGAACGCCCTCTCGCCCTCCCGGCACACCGGACCCGTGTACGTCGCCGACTCCCTCGGGCAGCCGCTGCGGCGGCCCACCGCGATCCGGCTCAGCGAATCCGTGAGCGTGTCCGGGCTGCACTGGCAGGGCTGGGGCGGGACCACCGCGCGGGCCGTCGGGAAACTCGGCGGGGACTGGTGCCGCCCCGGATGCCGGCACACGCCGTACGACGTGAACGTCGTGCTCAGCGGGCTGGAGCAGCAGGAACGGGTCGCCTACTACCGCCGGGCCACCGTCGACCCGGTGCGCCCCGCGGAACTGCCGGACAGCGCCGCCTCCGTGCAGTTGCAGGGGATCCGGCTCGCGGTCCCGGAGCTGTGATGGGGCTGCGCACGAAGCTCGGGGTGCTCATCGCGGGAACCGCGGCGGTCGTGTCCGTCGTGATGGGGCTGCTCGTCCACCACCGCACGGTCGACGCCCAGTACGCCAATGCCCGCAGCCAGCTCGGCGAACGGCTGCGCACCGCCGTGCAGGACCACGCCGCGGGCGTGGACGGGGACCGCACGCTCATCGACCCGCCCGATCTGCCGAAGCCGCTGGCGGCCGCCGCACGGGACGGACGCTGGGGGTTCTACCTGGAGCGCGGCGCCGGAACCGTGCCGGTGCTGTGGGCGGCCAGCGCGTACCGGGGCGACGTCGTCGCGCTGCGGCGGCCCTACCAGCGCGAGAGCGCGACCGTACGCGACGTGGACCGGGTGCTGTGGATGGCCGGCGGGGTCGGCACCGCGCTCGCCTCCGCCGCCGGGCTGCTCGTCGCCACCCGGTTCGGACGGCGCCTCACCGCGAACGCGGGCACCGCGCAGCGCATCGCCGAAGGGGACCTGACCGCGCGGCTGCCGGAGGGCGGCAAGGACGAGATCGGCAAGCTGGCCGCCGCCGTGAACACCATGGCCGACGCGCTCGCGGGCCGGCTGCAGGCCGAGCGCGAGGTCACCTCGAACATCGCGCACGAACTGCGCACACCCGTCGCCGGAATGGTGACCGCGGCCGGACTGCTGCCGCCGGGGCGCCCCTCCGAACTCGTCCAGGACAGTGCCCGCCGGCTCGGCGAACTCGTCGACGACGTCATCGAAGTGGCCCGGCTCGACGCCGTGAGCGAGGAACCCGAACTCGTGGAGCGGGACTTGGGCGAGCTGGTGCGGCGCACCGTCGCGGGCGTCGACCCGGGCGTGCGCGTCGAGGTCCTGCGCGACGCCGTGGTCGTCACCGATCCGCGGCGGGTCGAGCGGGTGCTCGCCAACCTCGTCAGCAACGCGCTGCGGCACGGGGCCGCACCCGTGACCGTCCAGGTCGACGGAGGCGTCGTACGCGTACGGGACCAGGGCGACGGCTTTCCCGAGCGGCTGCTCTCCGGTGGGCCGCAGCGGTTCCGCACCGGGCAGCGGGACACCGGACTCGGCCTCGGGCTGACCATCGTCGCCGGGCAGGTGCGGGTGCTCGGGGCGCGCGTGCGGTTCGAGAACCCGGTCGGCGGCGGTGCCCTCGCCGTACTGGACCTGCGCGGAGCGCTGGCCGCCTAGGGCGTGTTGTGAAAGTCCCGCCCGCCCTCCGGGCGAACGACGGGACTTTCAGAACACGCCCTGGCTAGCCCTGGAGCGGCTTCGCGTAGCAGCGGCTCAGGTCCTCGAAGCGGTAGTGGCCGAACTTGGCGCACGGCGCGTAGCCGCTCGACAGGTACAGGGCTATGGCCTCGGGCTGCTTCGTGCCCGTCTCCAGGACCATGCGCAGGCGGCCCGCCGCCCGCGCGTCCTCCTCCAGCGCCTTGAGGATGCGGCGGGCCAGGCCCAGGCCGCGCGCCTCCGGGGTCACGTACATGCGCTTGAGCTCGGCGTCGCCGTCCGAGTACGCCTCGTCGTTCGCGTCCTGTGTGCGCCAGCCGCCGGTGGCGAGCGGTGTGCCCTGCTCGTCGTACGCGATCAGGTACAGGCCGCTCGGCGCGTCGAACATCGTCGGGTCGAGCGGGGTGACGTCGCCCTCGTCGCCGTAGCGCTCGGCGTACTCCAGCTGGACGCGGTCGTTCAGCGCGATCGCGTCGGGGTGGCCGAAGGAGACGGGGCGCAGGGTCACCGCGGTGGCGGGCAAGGGCTGGATGGTCATGCGGAATATCGTATCTCTATGCTGGATCGGGTGGGACTGGTGCATCCAGTGTGCCGGTACCGTGGCCCGGTGCTGACTGTGACCACTGTGAATGTGAACGGGCTGCGGGCCGCCGCCAAGAAGGGCTTCGTGGAGTGGCTCGCCGAGACCTCCGCCGACGTCCTGTGCCTGCAGGAGGTGCGGGCCGAGCCGGAGCAGCTGCCCGCGGAGGTGCGCGAGCCCGAGGGATGGCACGTCGTGCACGCCCCGGCCGCCGCCAAGGGCCGCGCCGGCGTCTCCCTCTATACGCGGCGCGCCCCGGAGCGGGTGCAGATCGGCTTCGGCTCGACGGAGTTCGACGGCAGCGGCCGGTACGTGGAGGTCGACCTGCCGGGTGTGGTCGTCGCGTCCCTGTACCTGCCCTCCGGCGAGGTCGGGACCGAGCGGCAGGACGAGAAGATCCGCTTCATGGACGAGTTCCTGGAGTACCTGAAGGGGCTGCGCGTGCGGGCCGCCGCCGAGGGCCGCGAGGTCGTCGTGTGCGGCGACTGGAACATCGCCCACCAGGAGGCCGACCTCAAGAACTGGAAGGGCAACAAGAAGAACTCCGGGTTCCTCCCGGAGGAGCGGGCGTGGCTCGGTCAGGTCTTCGAGGCGACGGACGGCGGGTACGTCGATGTCGTGCGGGAGCTGCATCCGGAGGTCGAGGGGCCGTACTCGTGGTGGTCGTACCGGGGGCGGGCGTTCGACAATGACACCGGATGGAGGATCGATTACCAGGTGTCGACGCCGGGGCTCGCGCGGAACGCGGTCAAGGCATTCGTCGAGCGCGCCGCCACGCACACGGAGCGGTGGTCGGACCACGCGCCCGTGACCGTGGTCTACGACCGGTAGGTGACGACGAGGGGGGCGACACATGACGGACGGTGCCCGGCTGGCAGCCCACCGCTCCCTCGCGCGCGCCCTGTCCGCCCTGAGCGACCGGGAGTTGGGGGAGCGGGTGGCGGCTGCCCGGGCGCTGGGGCGGGGGATCGGGGGGAAGGCTTCGCTGTTGGACGTGGGCGGGGTGCCCGTGTTCGTGAAGCGGGTGCCGCTCACCGATCTGGAGCGGCGGGGCGCGAACGTGGGGTCCACGGCGAACCTGTTCGGGCTGCCCGCGTCCTGCCAGTACGGGATCGGGGGGCCGGGGTTCGGGGTCTGGCGCGAGCTCGCCGTGCACGGCATGGCGTCGGACTGGGTCAGCGGCGGGGAGTTCGCCGGGTTTCCGCTGTTGCACCACTGGCGGGTGCTGCCGGACGAGACGCCGTTGCACGAGGAACTGGCCGATGTGGACGGCGTCGTTGCGTTCTGGGGTGGCGGGAGCGGGGTGCGGCGGCGGGTCGAGGAGCTGGGGCGGGCCTCGGCGAGCGTCGCGCTGTTCCTGGAGTACGTTCCGCGGAACCTGCACGAGTGGCTGGGGGAGCAGGTCGCGGCGGGGGGTACCGTCGCCGGGCGGGCCTGCGCCGCTGTCGAGCGAGGGCTCGCGGACGGGGTCGCCTTCATGAACGGCCGGGGGCTGTTGCACTTCGACGTGCACTTCGAGAACGTCCTGACCGACGGACGGCGGCTGTACTTCGCGGACTTCGGGCTCGCCTTGTCCGACCGGTTCGTGCTGAGCCCCGAGGAAGCCGGGTTCTTCGCGCGGCATCGCGGCTACGACCGGTGTTACGCCGCCTCCTACCTGGTGAACTGGCTCGTCACGGCCTTCTACGGGTACGGACGAGAGGAGCGGGAGGCGTACGTCCGGGAGTGTGCCGGGGGTGCGCGGCCGGAGGGGGTTCCGGAGGAGGCCGCGGCGATCATCGTGCGGTACGCGCCGCTCGCCGTGGTGATGAACGGGTTCCTCGGCAGGCTGCGGCGGGAGAGCCGGGACACGCCTTATCCGGAGCGGGAGTTGGCGCGGTTCGTGGCCTTGTGAGGAGGCCTGTGGCATGACAGTTTCGGGCGCGTCCATGACGAGTTCGTAGGTTCCGCGCCAACTGCCGTTCGCACAGGGGGCTTTCGTGTCGCGTGTCGATCATGTTCCGTCCAGGCGGGGGCTGTTGCTCGGGGCCGCAGGGGCCGGTGCCGGTATCGCCGTCGGGGTGGCGGGGCGGGCGGGGGCCGCAGGCGTCCGGGGGGCGCCGCCCGTGCTGCTCACCGAGCAGGCGAGCAGGCGGATCCTGGTGCTCGATCCGGGCGTCGGGGTGTGGGACCCCGCTGCTGATCCGGGGGTGGTGCGGTGGGCGTTCTCGCCACTGGGGGATGCGCGGTACCGGGACGTCGAGCCCGAGGTCAGCTGGGTGTATCCGAGCGAGGCGAAGGTACGGCGGCATCGCGGGCGGACGTATCTGCTGACCGCGGCCTCGTACGGGTTCGTGGGCGTCGTGGAGTGGCCGGGCGGGCGGCGCCACTGGGCGACGGCGATCGGGCCGGGCGACGACCTGTTCAATCCGCACACCGTCGAGATCCTGCCGGACGGGAACGTCGCCGTGGCGTGCAGCACGGGGGCGCGCGTGCGCTTGTACGCGGCTTCGCTCGGGCCCCGCGCCACCCGTTTCACGGAGGTGGAGTTGAAGGGTGCGCACGGGCTGCACTGGGACGCGGGGCCGCGGGTGCTGTGGGCGATGGGGGACGACGAGCTGGTGGCGTTCGACGTGGCGGGGACGACGGCTCGGCCGCGGCTCGTGCGGCGGTCCGCGGACCCGCTGCCCGTCGCCGCGCCGGGGAAGTCGGCCGGCGGGCACGATCTGTTTCCCGTCGCGGGGCGGCCGGGGCGGATGTGGGTGACGACCAGCGCGTCGGTGTTCCAGTACGAGAAGAGCAGCCGGAGTTTCGTGCAGGACTTCGCGGGGCGCGAGCAGATCGTGCGCAAGGGCGTGAAGTGCGTGGGCAACGATCCGCGCAGCGGCCGCGTGGTGACGACCGTGCCGGAGTCCGGGCTCGGCGAGACGTGGTGGACGACGACCGTGAGCGTGCACCGGCCCGAGAGTGCGTACAAGCTCGTCAACGGTGGTGTGTACAAGGCCCGTTGGTGGCTGCCTGCCTGATTCCTCAGGAGTGCGGTGGGGTGGTGAGTTTGCGGTCCATGGCCATGGACAGTTCCGCCTCCACCACCGATTTGGCCAGGGGGCGCAGGCGGTGGGCGTCCTTCTCGGTGCCGTGCGCGAGGATCAGTTCGGTGAAGAGGGTGGCCATGGCGTCGGCGTGTTCGCGTACCCGGGCCGCCGCCGCGAGGACCTCGGCCAGCGGGATGCCCTCGCGGACCAGGGCCGCGGAGACCTCCAGGAGGCGGCGGCTGATGTGCACGATCTCCTCGCCGTCCGTGCCCAAGTAGCCGAGGTCCAGGGCGGCTTGGAGGTTCTCGGGGGTCACTTCGCCGGCGAAGTGGTCGGCGAGTTCGGTGGCGGACAGGCGGACCGGGGTCTCCTCGGTGGGTTCGCCGAGGCCGAGGAGTTCGCCGACGTCGCGGCCGCGGTCGAAGGCCTCGGAGAGTTCGCTGATGCCGGTGAGGGTGTGGCCGCGTTCCAGGAGGGCGGCGATCGTGTGGAGGCGGGCCAGGTGCGTCTCGTCGTACCAGGCGAGGCGGCCTTCGCGGCGCGGGGGCTTGATGAGGCCGCGCTCGCGGTAGAAACGCACGGTGCGCACCGTGATGCCGGCCGCCCTGGCCAGCTCTTCCATCCGGTATTCGCGCTTGTCGCCTGGTTCCGTCGCTTCTTTTGCCACGCTCCGACCCTATGGCACACGCCTCGGCGCCAAGGGCCTCCCGCAGGGGCGGTGATCCGGCGAGGGCGCGGCGCGTACCAGCGGTAACTTTCCCGGCCCGACCCCTACCCACGAGTACGGCACTGCTCTACTCTCCGAATTACGCCAGTATTCACTGGCAGAGTCGCGCGGCAAGGGAGGCGCCGGGATGACCGGGCAGGAACACGAGCACGTACGGGTGGCGGTGATCGGGTCCGGGTTCGGCGGTCTGGGCGCGGCGGTCCGGCTGCGCCGCGAGGGCGTCACCGACTTCGTGGTCCTGGAGCGGGCCGACGCGGTCGGCGGCACCTGGCGCGACAACAGCTACCCGGGGTGCGCGTGCGACGTGCCGTCCCACCTGTACTCGTTCTCCTTCGCGCCGAACCCGGACTGGCCGCGCACCTTCTCCGGGCAGGAGCGCATCCGGGAGTACCTGGAGCACGTCGCCGACACCTTCCGGCTGCGATCGCACATACGCCTCAACTCCGAGGTCAAGCAGCTTCGTTGGGACAACGAGAAGCTGTGGTGGGAGGTCGCGACGGCGCAGGGGACGCTCACCGCGGACGTCGTCGTCTCCGCCACCGGGCCGCTGTCCGACCCCAAGACGCCGGACGTCCCCGGGATCGACACCTTCCCCGGCAAGGTCTTCCACTCGGCGCGGTGGGACCACGACTACGACCTGCGCGGCAAGCGCGTCGCCATGATCGGGACCGGCGCCTCCGCCATCCAGATCGTGCCCGCGATCCAGAAGGAGGTCGGCAGGCTGACCCTCTTCCAGCGCACGCCGCCGTGGGTCATGCCGCGCGCCGACCGGGACATCACCAAGGCCGAGCGCTGGCTGCACCGCCAGCTGCCCTTCACGACACAGGTGCGGCGCGGACTCCTGTGGGGCATACGGGAGTTGCAGGTCCAGGCGTTCACGAAGCGGCCCAACGAACTGGGCATGGTCGAGCAGATCGCCAAGCGGAACATGGGCCGTGCGATCAAGGACCCCGCCCTGCGCGCCAAGCTCACCCCGGACTACCGCATCGGCTGCAAGCGGATCCTGCTGTCCAACACGTACTACCCGGCGCTCGCCCAGCCCAACGTCGACGTCGTGGCGTCCGGCCTCAGCGAGATCCGCGGCAACACCCTGGTGGCCGCCGACGGCAGCGAGGCCGAGGTGGACGCGATCGTCTTCGGCACCGGGTTCCACGTCACCGACATGCCGATCGCGCAGCGCGTCGTCGGGGCCGACGGAGTCAGCCTCGCCGAGAGCTGGAAGGGCGGGATGGCCGCCCTGCGCGGGGCCACCGCCCACGGCTTCCCGAACTTCATGACCGTCATCGGGCCGAACACCGGCCTCGGGAACTCGTCCATGATCCTCATGATCGAATCCCAGCTGAACTATCTGGCCGACTACATGCGGCAGTTGGACGTGCTCGGCGGCCGCGTCGCCCTGAACCCGCGCGAGAGCGCCGTCAACGGCTGGAACAACCGCGTGCAGGACCGCATGAAGCGCACCGTGTGGAACACCGGCGGCTGCAACAGCTGGTACCTCGACGAGAACGGCGTCAACACGACCGTGTGGCCCGGCACGACGACCGAGTTCCGACAGGCCACCCGCCACGTCGACGTGGGGGAGTACGAGATCGTCCGCGCGCCGGCGGCCGCCGCCGAGCCGCGCAGTCGCGGGAAGAAGGCGCAGGTGAGCGCCGCATGAGCCGCCTGACGCACGTGCGGACCGGGCCCTACGCGCCGCCTGTCCCCGTCGAGGAGTCGACCGTCACCTCGGCGGACGGCGCCCGGCTGCACGTCGAGGTGCACGGCCCCGCGGACGCTCCCGCGGTCGTGCTCGCGCACGGGTGGACCTGCTCGACGGCCTTCTGGGCCGCGCAGGTACGCGCCCTCGCCGCCGACCACCGGGTGGTCGTCTACGACCAGCGGGGCCACGGCCGCAGTCCCGCCGCCGCGCAACTCCCGTACACCACCGACATGTTGGCGGACGACCTGGAGGCCGTGCTGCGCGCCACGCTCGCGCCGGGGCAGCGGGCGGTGCTCGCCGGGCACTCCATGGGCGGCATGACGATGATGGCCGCGGCCACGCGCCCGGCCTTCCGGGAGCACGCCGCCGCCGTACTGCTGTGCAGTACCGGAAGCTCGCGCCTCGTCGCCGAGGCGAAGGTGGTGCCGTTGCTGCCCGCGGGCCGGCTGCGGACCCGGCTCACCCGCGAGATCCTCGGCTCGAAGGCGCCGCTCGGTCCGGTCACGCCCGTCGCCCGGCGCATCCTCAAGTACGCGACCATGGGCCCCGGTTCGTCGCCCGACAAGGTCGAGGCCTGCGCGCGGATCGTGCACGCGTGTCCGCGCGGGGTGCGCCACGGCTGGTCGCACGTCCTCGATGTGCTTCAACTGGACGAGAATCTGCGCGAGTTGACGATGCCGGTGGCCGTCGTCGGCGGGAGCGCGGACCGGTTCACCCCGCTCGTGCACGCCCGGCGGATCGCCGCCGCGCTGCCGAACTGCGCGGGCCTGACCGAACTGCCGGGCCTCGGCCACATGACGCCCGTCGAAGCACCACAGGCCGTCACGGAGAAGATCCGCGAACTGGCCGCCACCTACCTGATGTCGGACTCGGAGAAGGGTGCGGATGCCGCATGAGCAAGGTCAGCCTGGAGGGACAGGTCGCGGTCGTCACGGGTGCGGCGCGCGGCGTCGGTGAGCTGCTCGCCCGCAAGCTGTCGGCGCGCGGCGCCAAGATCGCGCTGGTCGGCCTGGAGCCGGACGAGCTGAAGCAGGTCGCGGGCCGGCTGCACGCCGACGCCGACTGGTGGCACGCCGACGTCACCGACCACGAGGCGATGGCGCGGGTCGCCGCCGAGGTGAAGGAGCGGTTCGGCAAGGTCGACATCGTCGTCGCGAACGCGGGGGTGGCGACCGGCGGCCCCTTCGTGGACTCCGACCCCGTCGCCTGGCGCCGCGTCATCGAGGTCAACCTCATCGGGTCGGCGGTGACCGCCCGCGCCTTCCTCCCCGTACTCATGGAGTCGCGCGGCTACTTGCTGCAGATCGCCTCGCTCGCCGCGATCACGCCCGCGCCGATGATGACCGCGTACTGCGCGTCCAAGTCGGGCGTCGAGGCGTACGCGCACAGCCTGCGCGCCGAGGTCGGCTACAAGGGCGTGCGGGTCGGCGTCGGCTACCTGTCCTGGACCGACACCGACATGGTGCGCGGCGCCGACCAGGACGACGTGATGCGCGAACTGCGCCAGCGCCTGCCGTGGCCGTCGAACAAGACGTACCCGCTGGGTCCGGCCGTGGACCGGATCGTGGCGGGCATCGAGCGGAGGTCGTCGCACGTGTACGCCCAGTGGTGGCTGCGCGGCATGCAGGGCATCCGCGGATACCTGCCCGGGGTCATCGGGGCGGTGGGGCAGCGCGAGATGAAGCGGTTCGAGCCGCGGCTCGGCTCCGTGTCTCGCGGTCTGGTGGGTGCGGGCGGGGCGGCCGACGAGTCGGTGCACCAGCGCTGACCTGCGATTTCTCTCGCCCTGCACGATCCGTCATTGATCGAAATGCGTGGAATGTCCGAGCGTGTAACTCTGGTCGAGGCCCAATCCCCTCACCCACCACGGGAGTGAACAGCATGGGCATCATGGACCAGTTCAAGGACAAGGGCGAAGAGCTCTCCAACAAGGCCAAGGACGGCGTCAGCGGCGCCAAGGACCAGGCCCAGGAGCGCGGCGCGCAGGCGCAGGAGCAGGCGCGCGAGCGTGCCGGTCAGGCCCCTGACCAGGCGAAGCAGTCCGCCCAGGAGGCGCAGGACCGGTTCGACCAGGACAACGACTCCTGACGCTTCCCCCTGAGCGATCGAGCCCCACCCGGGACGCCGGGTGGGGCTCGACTGTGTTGCCTCGGCTGTGTTGCCGGCTGTGTTGCGGGGCCCTCTTCCCCGTCGGCCCTTCCTGTCAGGCTCAGGCCTCGGAGGAAGGGCCGCTCGGGGCCTCGGAGGGAGGGCCGCTCGGCTGCGGCGTCTAGCGCGGCGGCAGTTTCGGGCGGCGGCGGTCCGGGACGTCCGAGAGGTCCGGCGGGGTCTTCGCGCCCTGTTCCTTGAGCAGGTCCAGGGCGAGGTGGACCGCGTCGTCGAGCTGTGCGTGCCGGCCCTCCGCCCAGTCGAGCGGGGTGCGCAGCACCTCGATGTCGGGGTCGACGCCCCGGTTCTCGATCGACCAGCCGTACTCGGGGAACCACGCCGCGTTCATCGGCACCGTGATCACCGTGCCGTCGCCGAGCCGGTGCCGGCCGGTCATGCCGACGACGCCGCCCCAGGTGCGCTGGCCGACGACCGGGCCGAGCGCGAGCAGTTTGAACGCCGCGGTGATCATGTCGCCGTCGGAGGACGTCGCCTCGTCGGCGAGCGCGACGACCGGGCCCCGGGGGCCGTTCGACGCGTAGGAGACCGCCTGGGCGTTGCGGGTCAGGTCCCAGCCGATGATCTTCCGGGTCAGCTTCTCGATGACCAGCTCGCTGATGTGACCGCCCGCGTTGCCGCGTACGTCGACGATGAGGGCGGGCCGGGAGACCTCCATGCGCAGGTCCCGGTTGAACTGGGCCCAGCCCGATCCGCCCATGTCGGGGATGTGCAGGTAGCCGCACTTGCCGTTGCTCAACTCCCGTACGACGGCGCGGCGTTTGGCCACCCAGTCCTGGTAGCGCAGCGGCCGCTCGTCGATGAGGGGCACGACCGCCACCCGCCGCGCCCTGCCCCGGCCGTCGGCCGGGGTGAAGGTGAGTTCCACCGTCGTGCCGCCCGAGCCGGCGAGCAGCGGGAACGGGCCCGTGACCGGGTCGACCGGGCGCCCGTCGACGTGCGTGAGGAGCGCGCCCTCGCGGATGCCGGTACCGGCCAGCGGGGAGCGGGCCTTGGAGTCGGAGGACTCGCCGGGCAGGATCCGGGTCAGCATCCAACCGCCGTCCCGGCACACGAAGTTGGCGCCGAGCAGGCCCTGGGCGCGCTGGTAGTGCGCCGGGCCTTCGTTGCGGCGGGCGGCGGACACGTACGCGTGGGAGGTGCCCAGTTCGCCGAGGACCTCGCGCAGCAGGTCCGCGAACTCGTCCGGGGACGCGACCCGGTCGACCAGCGGCCGGTACTGGTCGAGGACGGCGCTCCAGTCGATGCCGCACATGTGCGGTTCCCAGAAGTAGGCGCGGATGATCCGGCCAGCCTCTTCGAAGGCGCCGCGCCACTCGGCGGGCGGGTTTGCTTCGTGCAGGATGCGGCGCAGGTCGATCCAGACGGTCGTGTCGTTGTCGCCGGCCTCGGTGGAGGGGACGGCACGCAGCTCGCCCTCGTCGCCGACGACGAGCCGGTTGCCGTCGCCGCTGACCGCGAACCAGTCCATGTGGTCGACGAGTTGGGTCTTCTTGCCCTTGGCCAGGTTGAAGTGTTCGAGGGTCGGCTGGGACGAGGTGTCGGCGGGGTTGGCGAACGTCTCGCCGAGCGCGCCCGAGATCGGCCAGCGCAGCCACACCAGGCCGCCGCCGGCGACCGGGGAGAGCGCCGAGTACTTGGAGGCGGCGACCGGGAAGGGCACGACGCGGTTCGCGAGGCCCTCGATCTCCACGGTCGGCGCGGCGCCCCCGGGGCCGAAGGCCAGGGTGGAGCCGCCCTCGGCGCGCTCGCCGTCCTCGACCGGGTCCAGGCCGCCCGCCGCCGTGCGCCCGTCCGGGGAGAGCGCGAACGGCGAGGGCGTGGCCGACGACAGCGGTACGAGGTAGGGGCGGCAGCCCAGCGGGAAGGACAGGTCGCCGGTGTGCACGTCGTAGACCGGGTCGAAGCCGCGCCAGGACAGGAAGGCCAGGTAGCGGCCGTCGCGGGTGAAGACCGGGTTCTCGTCCTCGAAGCGGCCGTTGGTGACGTCGACGACGGTGCGGTCCTTGATGCGGGCCATCTTGATCTGCCGCAGGGAGCGGCCGATGCCCGGGTGGGCCCAGGTCAGCCAGGCGCCGTCGGGGGAGAAGGCAAGGTCGCGGACCGGGCCGTTGGTCGACCGGATCAGCTCGGTGACCTCGCCCTCCGCGGACTCCGGCGGCGAGGCGTCCCCGGACTCCTCGGCCCCCTCGGCGGCCGCGGCTTTGTCGGGCACGGTCAGCAGCAGCAGCCGCCCGTCGTTGGAGGCGATGGCCAGGCGTTCGCCCGCCGGGTCGCTGACGAGTTCCTGGACGCGGCCCAGATCGCCGGAGGCGAGCCGGCGCGGCTCCCGGTCGCCGCTGGCGCGCGGCAGGTAGGCGATCTCGACGGCGTCCTCGCCCTCCGCGTCGGTGACGTAGGCGACCTGTCCGCCGGAGCCGAGCATCTCGGGCAGCCGGACGCGGACGCCCGGGGTGTCGGTGATGGTGCGGGCCGGGCCGTCGCGGTGGGTCAGCCAGTACAGGCTGCCGCGCACGACGATCGCGCCGGCCCGCCCGGTCTCGTCGACGGAGAGCGCGTCGACGTGGTGGGCGGCCGGGACCTGGTAGCCGCGGCGGCCCGCCTGCGGGCCGCCGAGCCGGACGCGGAGCTTGCGCGGGCGCGTGTCGGGGGCGAGGTCGTCGAGGAGCCACAGGTCGCCCGCGCACTGGTAGACGACGCGCTCTCCGTCGGTCGAGGCGTGCCGGGCGTAGAAGGCGTCGTGATCGGTGTGCCGGGTCAGGTCGGAGCCGTCGGGCAGGCACGAGTAGATGTTGCCGATGCCCTCGTGGTCGGAGAGGAACGCGATGCGGCCGCCGACGAACATGGGGGCGTCGAAGTGCCCGTCCACGTCGGCGAGGATGCGCTGCCCGTGCACCCACAGCCGGCCCTGGGCGCCGCCCCGGTAGCGCTTCCAGGCGGCCGGCTCGTGCGGCGGCGTACCGGTCAGCAGCAGGGTCTGCCGCTCGCCGTCGATGTCGGCGACCTGGATGTCGGAGACCGGGCCCCAGGGCAGTTTGCCGCCGGGGGAGCCGTCGGTCGGGACGCTGTAGGCGAAGGTGAAGTAGGAGAACGGCTCGCCGTGCGAGGCGACGGCGAGGATGTCGCCGTCCGGGGACCAGCCGCGCACCTGCGTGTCGACGCTGCCCCAGTACGTGAGCCGGCGCGCGGCCCCGCCGTCCACCGGCGCCAGGTGGATCTCCGGGTCGAGGCTGCGCCACGTCGTGTACGCGAGGTGCCGCCCGTCCGGTGAGAAGCGGGGATGGCTGACCTTGGTGCGGTCGACGGTGACCCGCCAGGCCCGCGCGGAGCCGTCGAGCGGGGCGACCCACAGGTCGTCCTCGACCACGAAACACAGTCGCTCGCCGCTCAGGTGCGGGAATCTCAGGTAGGCCTGGGCTGCATCTTCTTGGGTCACCTCACCATGCTTTTCCGCGACGGGGCCTCCGGCAACCGCAGTCGTGTCCGCTCGTGCACCCAGCAGCGCGTCCGCGGCGCGTACGTGGCCGAGTGCGCCGTTCCCCGCGCCCCTTACGGGGTGATTGTGGCGCAGCACACGAACGAAACTGTTTCGTTTCGTTAAGAGTGGGGGTATGTTCAGGGCGTACGACACGGAGAGGCCAGGTGATCACGATGACCGCGGAAGCGGCGACGCGGCGGAGCCGGATCACGCCCGAGCGCGAGGCCGAGCTGTACGAGGCCGTGCTCGACCTGCTGCGTGAGGTCGGCTACGACGCCCTCACGATGGACGCCGTGGCCGTGCGCACCCGGGCCAGCAAGGCGACGCTCTACCGCCAGTGGGGCGGCAAGGCCGAGCTGGTCGTGAAAGCGCTGCGCAGCCAGAAGCCGCAGTTCGACGAGATCGACACCGGGTCCCTGCGCGGGGACCTGCACCAGATGGCCGTCCGTGACGACGACTGCCACATGGAGCAGAACAGCGCCCTGATGCGCGGCCTGATGGTGGCCGTGCACGCCAACCCCGACCTGCTGGCGGCCTTCAAGGAGTGGATCGTCGCGCCCGAACTGTCCGGCCTCGACCGGCTGTTGCAAAGAGCCGTGGACCGTGGCGAGATCCGGGCCGACAACCCGGCGCTCGGCTATGTGATCCACATGCTCATCGGCGCGTTCGCCACCCGCTCCCTCATCGACGAAGAGCCACCCACCCAGGCCTATCTCACCTCGTACGTCGACGCTGTGGTCCTCCCCGCCCTCAGCGCTTAACTCCCTCCAGCAGTACCCCAGTTCACCTGACACGCACCGCTCACGTTGTCGGGCCGATGCCCCCTGCCCGTCTTGACCCCGACCCGACCGGGAGTACGCCCTCGTGGCCACGTTCCTCTACAAGCTAGGCAAACTCGCCTTTCGCCGACGGCACTTCGTCGTCCTGATCTGGGTGGCGCTGCTCACCCTCGCGGGCGTGGGCGCGGCCACCGCGCCGACCGCCGCCGCCAGCTCCTTCTCCATACCGGGCACCGAGGCCCAGAAGGCCTTCGACCTGCTCGACCAGCGCTTCCCGGGCTCGGCCGCCGACGGCGCCACCGCCCGCGTGGTCTTCAAGGCGCCGGCGGGCGAGAAGCTCACGGACACCGCCAACAAGGCGGACATCCAGGACACCGTCGCCAACATCAAGGCCAGCTCGAAGCAGGTCGCCTCGGTCGCCGACCCGTTCGTCGCCAAGACGATCAGCAAGAACGGCGAGATCGCCTACTCCTCCACCTCGTACAAGGTCTCCTCGATGGAGCTGACCGACGACGACCGGGACGGGCTGCAGGAGGTCATCGACCAGGCCAAGGAGACGGGCCTGACCGTCGAGGTCGGCGGTGACGCGCTGCAGGCCATGCCGGAGACCGGCGCCACCGAGGTCATCGGCATCGCGATCGCGGCCGTGGTCCTCGTCATCACGTTCGGCTCGCTGCTCGCGGCCGGGCTCCCGCTGCTGACCGCGCTCATCGGCGTCGGCATCGGCGTCTCGTCGATCACCGCGCTCGCCGACGCGCTCGACCTCGGCACCACCACCTCCACCCTCGCGATGATGATCGGCCTCGCGGTCGGCATCGACTACGCGCTGTTCATCGTGTCCCGGTACCGCGCCGAGCTGGCCGAGGGCCGGGCGCGCGAGGAGGCGGCCGGGCGGGCCGTCGGCACCGCGGGCTCGGCCGTCGTCTTCGCCGGTCTGACCGTCGTCATCGCGCTGGTCGGCCTCGCCGTCGTCAACATCCCGATGCTGACGAAGATGGGCGTCGCGGCCGCGGGCACCGTCGCCATCGCCGTGCTCATCGCGCTGACCCTCATCCCGGCGCTGCTCGGCTACGCGGGCAAGCGCGTCCACGGCCGCAAGGCGCGCAAGAAGCTCGCCGCCGACGCCGAGAAGACCCAGGGGGCCACCGGGCCCAAGGTCAACATGGGCACCCGCTGGGCCCGCCTCGTGCTGCGCCGCCCGGTGCTCGTGCTGGTCGCCGGCGTCATCGGTCTCGGCGCGATGGCGATCCCGGTCGCCTCGCTGGAGCTCGGACTGCCCGACGACGGCGTCCAGCCCACCGACACCACCCAGCGCAAGGCGTACGACCTGCTGTCCGAGGGCTTCGGGCCCGGCTTCAACGGTCCGCTGATGACGGTCGTCGACGCCCGGGGCGCGGACGACCCGAAGGGCGCGGTCGGCGAGGTCGTCAGCGAGATCAAGAAGACCGACGGCGTCGCCGCGGTCACCCCGGCCACGTTCAACAAGGCCGGCGACACCGCGATCATCAGCGTCGTCTCGAAGTACAAGCCGTCCTCCGTCGAGACCGAGGACGTCGTCCACGCCATCCGTGACGCGGGCAAGGACATCAAGGCGGACACCGGCGCGGAGCTGAGCGTCACCGGCTCCACGGCGATGAACATCGACGTCTCGCAGAAGCTCAACGACGCGCTCGTGCCCTATCTGGCACTGGTCGTCGGCCTCGCGTTCCTGCTCCTGATGGTCGTCTTCCGGTCCGTCCTGGTGCCGCTGAAGGCCGCCCTCGGCTTCCTGCTCTCGGTGCTCGCCGCGCTCGGCGCCGTCGTCGCGGTCTACCAGTGGGGCTGGCTCGGCTCGGTGTTCGGCGTGGAGCAGACCGGCCCGGTCATGTCGATGATGCCGATCTTCATGGTGGGCGTGGTCTTCGGCCTGGCGATGGACTACGAGGTGTTCCTCGTGACGCGGATGCGCGAGGCGTACGTCCACGGGGAGCGGCCCGCGCAGGCCATCGTGACGGGCTTCAAGCACGGCGCCCGGGTCGTCACTGCCGCGGCCGTCATCATGATCGCGGTGTTCGCGGGCTTCATCGGCTCCTCCGAGCAGATGGTGAAGATGATCGGCTTCGGCCTCGCGATCGCCGTCTTCTTCGACGCGTTCGTGGTCCGCATGACGATCGTGCCCGCGGTGCTCGCGCTGCTCGGCAAGAAGGCCTGGTGGCTGCCGAAGTGGCTGGACCGCCTGCTGCCCAACGTGGACGTGGAGGGCGAGGGCCTGAACGCGGCCGCCGAGCCCAGGGGCGGCGACGCGGACCGGGAGCTCATCGACGCCTGATCAGCGCCTGAGCAACACCTGATCGGCATCCGGTCGGCGTGCGGTCACCGACCGACCGGCGCCCGATCGGTGGCGATCAGCGCGGGACCGTCGCCGGGGTGACGGCCGTGTACGTACGACGCAGGAAGCGGATCAGCGCCTTCACGTCGAACTGCACGACCGTCACCCCGCTCGGCTGCCCGCCCTCGTGCGCATGGAACTCGATGACCGCCTGCACCCGGCCGCACGGCCAGATGCGGACGTCGCCCTCGCCGGCCGGGGCGCGCAGCCCGCTCTCCAGGAGTGCGCGGGAAAAGACCCACTCGCCGGATCCGGGAAACGCGTCCGGGAGCGTGACGCGGACCAGGCCGTCGTAGCGCAGCACGACCGGTACGGCCCTGCCCGCCTCGGGCGAGTCCGTGACGACGCGGGCCCGGGCGTACTGCTCGACGAACTGCTCATCGACGCTCATGTCACCCAATGTCCCATATGTCCGCCCAGGCGGGCCAGGCTCAATTGGCGATGAGACGCTCTTGCAAGCTGTTCGCAACAAGGCACTATCATCGAACGGTTAACCAGCTGCCGAGCGCCGGAGAACCCCGCCATGCATGTCCCCGACGGATTCATCAACGCTCCCGTCTCGGCGGCCGCCGGTGTCGTCGCCGCGGGCGCCGTCGCCGTCAGCCTTCGCGGCGCGCGCCGCGAACTCGACGAGCGCACCGCGCCGCTGGCCGGTCTGGTCGCGGCGTTCATCTTCGCCGTACAGATGCTCAACTTCCCCGTGGCGGCCGGAACAAGCGGCCACCTCCTGGGCGGCGCCCTGGCCGCGATATTGGTGGGCCCCTATACGGGGGTCCTGTGCGTGTCAGTGGTGCTGCTGATGCAGGGCGTGCTGTTCGCCGACGGCGGCCTGACCGCCCTCGGCGTGAACATCACGGACATGGCGATCACCACGACCGTCGTCTCCTACCTCGTCTTCCGCGGGCTGGTGAAGGTGCTGCCGCGCGGCCGCCGCTCGATCACCGTCGCCTCCTTCGCCGCGGCGGTGCTGTCCGTCCCGGCGGCCGCGGTCGTCTTCACCCTCATCTACGCCATCGGGGGGACGACCGACGTCTCCATCGGCAAGGTCGCCACCGCGATGATCGGCGTGCACGTCCTGATCGGCATCGGTGAGGCCGTGATCACGGCGCTCACCGTCGGTGCCGTCGTGGCCGTCCGCCCCGACCTGGTGTACGGGGCCCGCGGGCTCCAGCAGAAGCTCAAGCTCAAGGTCGGCGGCGAGCTCGTCGACGCGGAGCCCGCCGCGGCCCCGGCCCCCGCCGCCGTCAGCGGCTCGCACCGCAAGATCTGGATCACCGGCCTCGTCACGTCCCTCGTGCTGGCCGGGTTCGTCTCCTTCTACGCCTCGGCCAGCCCCGACGGCCTGGAGAAGGTCGCCCACGACAAGGGCATCGACAAGAAGACCAAGGAGCACGCCTCCTCGGACTCGCCGCTCGCCGACTACGGCGTCAAGGACATCACCGACGCCCGCATCTCCGGCGGCCTCGCCGGGGTCATCGGCGTCGGCGTGACCGTCGTCGCCGGGTCCGGGATCTTCTGGGCGCTGCGCAGGCGGCGTACCGGCGACGCGGCCTCGACCGAGGTCACCGCCGAGCGGACGTCCGTCTGACATGGGCGCCGGCCACGCACACCGCCTCTACCGGCACGGACACTCGCCCGTGCACGGCCTGCCGCCGCACACCAAGCTCGCCGCCGTCTTCTGCTTCGTGGTGGTCGTGGTCTCCACGCCGCGCGAGGCGATGTGGGCGTTCGCGCTGTACGCCGTGCTGCTCGGGTCCGTCGCGTACGCGGCCCGCGTGCCCGCCGGCTACCTGCTCAAGCGGCTGCTGATCGAGGTCCCCTTCGTCGCCTTCGCCGTGCTGATGCCGTTCGTGGCGGAGGGCGCGCGCGTGCAGGTCCTCGGCCTGTCGCTGAGCGAGAGCGGACTGTGGGGCGCGTGGAACGTCCTGGCCAAGGGCACCCTGGGCGTCGCGGCGTCGGTGCTCCTCGCCTCCACGACGGAGCTGCGCGAACTGCTGCTCGGCCTGCAGCGCCTGAAGCTGCCCCCGCTCCTCGTCCAGATCGCGTCCTTCATGATCCGTTACGGGGACGTCATCACGGACGAGATGCGGCGCATGAAGATCGCGCGGGAGTCGCGCGGCTTCGAGGCGAGCGGCGTCCGGCACTGGGGGGTGCTGGCCAAGTCGGCGGGCGCCCTGTTCATCCGCTCCTACGAGCGCGGTGAGCGCGTGCACCTGGCGATGGTCAGCCGCGGGTACGCGGGCTCGATGCCGGTGATCGACGAGGTCACGGCATCCGGCGCACAGTGGTCGTACGCGCTGACACTGCCGAGTGCCGCGCTCGTGGTGTGTCTGCTGGGATGGATGCTGTGATGACTGCTTCTTCTCCGTCTGCTCCGTCCGCTTCGTCCGCGCCCCCGTCCCTCGACGTCCGCGGCCTCGCCTTCGCCTACCCCGACGGGCACCAGGCCCTCTTCGGCGTGGACCTCACCGTCGGCAAGGGCGAGCGGGTCGCGCTGCTCGGGCCCAACGGCGCGGGCAAGACGACCCTCGTCCTGCACCTGAACGGCATCCTGACCGGCGGCGCGGGCACCGTCACGGTCGCGGGCCTGCCGGTCGACAAGCGCCACATGGCCGAGATCCGGCGCAAGGTCGGCATCGTCTTCCAGGACCCGGACGACCAGCTCTTCATGCCGACGGTCCGCGAGGACGTCGCCTTCGGCCCGGCCGCGGCCGGCATGAAGGGTCCCGAGCTGGAGGCACGGGTCCGCAAGGCGCTCGCCCTGGTCGGCATGGAGGAGTACGCGGACCGTCCCCCGCACCACCTGTCGTTCGGCCAGCGGCGCCGGGTGGCGGTGGCCACGGTGCTGGCGATGGAGCCGGAGATCCTCGTCCTCGACGAGCCCTCCTCGAACCTCGACCCGGCCTCACGCCGCGAACTGGCCGACATCCTGCGCTCGTTGGACGTCACGGTGCTGATGGTCACCCACGACCTCCCCTACGCCCTCGAACTCTGCCCGCGCGCGGTCATCCTCAGCGAGGGCGTCATCGCGGCGGACGGCGCGACCGGCGACCTGCTGGTGGACGACGCCCTGATGCGGGCCCACCGCCTGGAACTGCCGTTCGGCTTCGACCCCAAGTCCGTAGCGGACAGGGCGGCGTGAGCGGCCCCCGGGCCCGGGTGATCGAGACGGCCCGGCTCACCTTGCTGCCCCTGCGGGTCGAGCACGCCGAGGAGATGGCCGGAGTGCTGGGCGACCCGGCCCTGCACGCGTTCATCGGCGGCGTCCCGCATACCCCGCAGGAGCTGCGCGCCCGCTACGAACGTCTGACCGCGGGCTCCCCGGACCCGTCCGTCACCTGGCTGAACTGGGTGATCCGGCTGCGCGCCGAGGACCGCCTGATGGGCACGGTCCAGGCGACGGTGACGGCGGATGCCACCGAGATCGCCTGGGTGGTCGCCACCGACCGGCAGGGCGGGGGAGTCGCGAGCGAGGCGGCCCGGGCGCTCGTGGAGTGGCTGGACGGGGAGCAGGTGGGACCCGTCATCGCCCACATCCACCCGGACCACGCGGCATCGGCGGCGGTGGCCCGCCGCGCCGGGCTCGCCCCCACGGACCGCATGTGGGACGGCGAGATCCGGTGGGCCCGAAGGGCTTGATCGCTGCTGCGGTCGCTGATTGGCTGGCCGGCATGGACGAGCTCGGACCCGTCGACTGGCCCCCTGCCCCGCTCAGGACCGAACGGCTCGTGCTCCGCGCGCCAGAGGCCCGCGACCGAGCGGCGTTCGTCGAACTGCTCGCCTCGCCGGAGGTGCACACCTACCTGGGCGGTCCTCGGCCGCGTGCGGAGGTCGAGCGCGAGCTTCCCGAGGTGCCCGAGCGGTGGCCCGGGAGCTTCGTCGTCGCCCTCGACGGAGCCCTGATCGGCCAGATCCTGCTCAGGCGGACCCCGCGGGACAGCCGCCCGGCCGCCGCGGGCAAGGCCGATCTCGGCTACCTGTTCCTGCCGCGGGCGTGGGGACACGGGTACGCCGCCGAGGCGTGCGCGGCGGCGCTCGGCTGGCTCGACGGCGCGTTTCCCGGCGAGCCCGTGATGCTCACCACCCAAAGCGCCAATGTCTCCTCGATGCGTCTCGCGGCCAGGCTGGGATTCACCGAGGTGGAACGGTTCGAGGCATGGGGCGCCGAGCAGTGGCTCGGCGTGCGAGAGGTGTGAGGGGTGGAATCAACGCGGCGCGGTGCATGTTGCACACGCAGTGGATATCGCAGTGAACGGCACGACCGCCCCCGGATTCGAAGGCGTCCGTGCCGCCTTCGCCGAGAACTTCGCCGGACGGGGTGAGCGGGGAGCCGCTGTCGTCGTCCGTCAGGGCGGGCGCAAGGTCGTCGACCTGTACGCCGGGACGCGGGACGTCGACGGCACCGAGCCGTGGACGCCGGGCACCGCCCAGATCCTGCGCTCCGCGACCAAGGGCGTGGCCGCCGCCGTGCTGCTGCTTTTGCACCAGCGCGGTGAGCTCGACCTGGACGCGCCCGTCGCGGCGTACTGGCCGCAGTTCAAGGTGCAGGGCAAGGAGGACGCGCGCGTGCGGGACGTGCTCGCGCACCGGGCCGGCGTACCGGCCCTGGACCGGCCGCTCACCCCCGCCGAGGCCGC
>NZ_JAAGMG010001263.1 GCF_010548525.1 Streptomyces sp. SID14478 | reverse complement strand
CGCTGGAGGGCCGCCCGGCGACCACGGCGACCAGCAGCAGCGGCCCGGCGGCGAGCGCCCCGCGCACGACGGCCGCCCACGGCACGGGAGCACGCTGGGTGCGCAGGGCGTGAGCGAGCCAGGGCGGAAGGGAGTGCGCGCGCAAGGTGGTAAGGCGCGGCGTGGTGGGGCGGAACATGGAAAGTACGGGCTCCTGTCGTGAAGGACGCGGTGGCGCCGGACGACATCGGCCAGCTGATCACTGGTAACCAGTGACTCGTGGACTGGTAATCGGTGCACTGGTAACTGGTGCCTCCACCGTAAGGGGAGTTGTTGGAGGGGAAGAAACGCGCGCATTTCGGCAATGTGACACTTGACCGTGCAGAAGAACGGAAATGAGAACGAGAGTCGGAGCGAGAGCCGGAACGGCTCCGACGGCTGGCCGGACGCCGAGGGCGACACGGCCCTGACGATCCACATCCCCGAGGCGGACGCCCTGGTCCGCACTCCGGCCCGCGCGCACGTCACCGTGCTCTACCCGTTCCTGCCGCTGCCCCGCATCGACACGGCGACGCGCAGGGACCTGACGGCGCTCCTCGGGGCGACGCCGCCCTTCACGCTCACCTTCCGCGAGATCCGCCGCTGGCCGGGAGTCCTCTATCTGCACCCGTCCCCCGCGGACCCGCTCCGCACCCTCACGAAGCTGATCCGGGAGCGCTGGCCGGAAACGGTCCCTTACCGCGGCGTCTTCGGCGACGAGGGCCTGGACCCGCACCTCACGCTGGTGTCCGGCGAGGGCACGGACGACATCCCGGAGGCGGACTTCGCGGCGCCCCTGCCCCTGCGTTCACGGGTGGAGGCGCTGAGCCTGATCGTGTGGGACGGCCCCGACGGCAAGGGCTGGCGCGACGCGCAGACCTATCCCTTGCGAGGCTCCTGGTAGGCGGCGCGGGCCACGGCGCGGGCCATCAACTCCCGGGCCCGCGCGACGAGTTCACCCAGCCCCACCTGCCCGTCGGCAAGCAGCGCGTCGATCCCCCGCAACCCGGCCCGCGCCAGCAACCGCTTCTCGTTGGTCACCCACTCGCCCCGCCCGGCGAGCACGGCGTGCCCGGCCTGCAGGGCAGCAACGGCGACGGCGCCCACGACTTCGGTACGCCCGCCGAGCGGTACGTTCCCGCTCCGCGCGTACTCCAGGGTGAGCTCGGCCCGCCCCCACCACTCGGCGGGAGCGGCCTCACGCAGGGCGTCGGGGTACCCGTCGACCCGGGGAGCCTCCCCGCGCAGGACACGGTTGACGGCGAGTTCGGCGACGAGGAGGTACGAGGGAATCCCGGCGAGATGAAACATCAGGGGCTCGATACGGAACCGCCCGCCCCGAGCCTCCCCCAGCACACGCTCCACGACGTCGAGATCCCGGTAGTGCACGTCGACGCGCCGCCCGTCGACGCTCAGCCAGGCCCCGCCATTGAAGACGCCCCCGCCCCACTCCCCGATCTCGGAGACCTCACCCTCCCACCCGACGTCCCGAAGATGCCGCGGCGCGAACTCCCCCTCGCTCCCCCGGTAATAGACGGCCGTGTCCCAGTCGCTCGCGGCGGTGTGGGTGCCCTGGGCGCGCGATCCGCCGAGGGCGACGGCACGGACTCCGGGGAGGGCGGCGAGGCGGTCGGCGAGGTGGTCGAGGAAGACGTCATCGGTGAGCTCGGACATGCCGGTCACGCTACCCACACCGACGTCACCCTGCTTCGGAGAGCCCCGACAGCCCGAAATCCGCACCGGAGATCTCCCCGAGCCCGTCCGCGATCCGCATCAACGGGGCGCGCAGCAGGGCGAGTTCGGCGCGCATGGACTCCGCCTGTGTCCAGGCCGCCTCGTGGGCGAGAGGTGTGATGTCAGCGGGCCGGGCGGCTTCGTGTGCGGCGAGGGCAGGGTGCCACAGGGAGGTGAAGGGGCGGATGACGCGGTTGACGAGGTCGTAGGCGAGGCTCTCCGCCGACGCCGGGGCGGAGCGTGCGCCCGCGCCCTCGGTGAGTGCGATGTTGTACGCGTGCAGGGTCTGGCGGGTGAAGTCGATGAGGGACTTCAGCGAGGCGAGCGCCTCGCGGAGGCTGCCGGTCCCCGGGGCGAGTTCCTGGAAGCCGATGCGGGTGACCAGCTCCACTTGGAGGTCGTACGCGGCCATGCGCTCGGAGTCACTCGATGCCGGCACGGCGCCCTCCTTTCGCCCGGAGGCCAGCGTAACCGCGCCGCGCCGGCCGTGGAGCATGCGCAGCACCGCGTTCCGTAGCGTCTCGGTACGTGACGGCGCAGGGTCGTGGTGCCGCCAGGCGTGCAGGGTCACGGGATGCAGCGTCCACCCTCCGTCGCCGTCGGCGGCGAGCAGGCCGCGCGCCCGCAGGGTGGACAGCCCGGACACCGCGTGCCGGTGGGCGACGGGTTCGGGCGTGGAGTCGGCGAGGGCGAGAACCGTCGTCGCGTCCTCGACCGTCAACGGCAGCGGGTGGAACGCCGCGGCGCAGCGCAGCACGTCGGCGGAGTCCCCGGTCCCGGCCCCGCTGACGAACGACGCGGTGACGTCCTCCCCCGCGAGCACGTCGAGGAGCGAGCGGCCCGGCGCGTGCAGCCGCTCGTGCAGTGCGGCGGGCTGGTGGCCGTCACGGATGGCCCGGCCGAGCAGTTCGAGGGCGTACGGGTGGCCGCCGACGGCGTCGGCCAGGGGTTCGCCGACGAGGAACCGCGCCTGGGCCCGGTCCAGGGGTGCCAGCTCGACGGGGGTGGCGAGTCCGTCGTAGGTGCGGCACCGAGTGGTGAAGAGGGTGTGGCCGAGCGGGTGCGGGGCGGCGTGCCGCAGGACGTCGCGGGCGGACAGCCCGGCCGGGAGCCCGTCGACGACGTAGAGGAAGGACTGGCCCTGCTCCTCGAAGTAGCGGTAGAGGTCTTCCGACCCCAACTGGGCCTTCAGTTCCTCCAGTTGATCCTCGTAGCGGGAACTGTCCGACGCGTCGAGCCAGCACACGCCGCCGGGGTGGGCGGCGGCGAACCGCTGTGCGTACTCCTGGGCGAGGAAGGTCTTGCCGACGCCCGCCATGCCGCGGATCTGCACGGTGCGGGCCGCCGCGCGGCCGGTGACCAGAGGCGCGGTGTGGGCGTGCAACGCCGAGTGCACGTACCAGAGTTGAGGGAGCCGCCCGAGCAGTGGACCACCGGCCGCCGATGGCCTGGGGCCGGGCGACCAGCGCGCGCTGCGGGGCGGCTCTCCCAACGGCATGGCGCCCTCCAGACCGGCGAGGTGCCGCCGCACGTCGGCCACCAGTGCGGCCAGGGCCTGCCCGTCCTCAGGCCGGTACAGGGCGTGCCGGGAGTCCCGCAGCTCGACGGGGTGGATGTGCGCGGCGCCGCCGCCCGCCGCGGCGGCCTCGGGGTTCACGACGAGAACTCGTCGACGGGGATCACCCTCGCGGAGTCCGGCCAGATAGGCGGCCGTCAACTCCCATTGGCAGGCTTCCCGTTCGGGATATCCCGTGGAGTAATAGGCAAGGAGCACCCGGGACCGCGCCAGCTCCTGCCTGATGGTGTCGCTGATACCGGCGAACGACGCGACCCCGGCCTCGTCGGTGAAGACCGAGAGGCCGGCGCCGCGCAGCGCGTCCGCCAGGGGCCGGACCCGGTCCGCGTCACTGCGGCTGTAACTGAGGAAGACGTCCCACACGGCGACTTACCCTACTGTGGGACAGCGGGAGGGCCGATCATGAGACACGGGCAGAGCAGACGTGGCGGCCGGGGGCAGTCCTTCGGTCCTGCACAGATCACGGCGAAGCTGAGCATCCCCTTCGTGGGCGAGATCTCCGGGACCTGGGAACCGGTGGAGGCGGAGCGCAGCGCCGCGTGGGAGCTGTATCTCGAGCTGGCCAGCCGCGTCACGGTCGTGGAGTTGGACCGCGAGGAGGGCTTCCTGCGCGAGGCGCTCACGTCCCTCTACTCCCTGTTCGGCACGACCCGCGAGATCCTGCGCCGCCACGGCCCGGCGGTGGCGCCGCCACTGCGCCCCGGCCACGTGAGCTTCGGCGTCCTCGCCATGACGGTCCTCAACCGGGTCCTGCGCCCGGTCCTCGCCACCTGGCACCCGCGCCTCGCGGCCTACGAGTCCCAGCGCCCCGCGGCGACGGACCCCGTGGCCTACGAGCGCTCCTGGGAGTACGCGGAAACCCTGCGCGAGGAGATCGCCGCGGTACGCCAGGCCCTGCTGTCCCTGGCCCGGACCCTGCAGCAGGTGGCGGGCGTCAGCGACCTGATCGACCTCCCGGGCCCGGCGCGGGCCCCCCGAGTACCGGGCCAGCCCGGCCCGGCCCCGGGGGGCGCTCCTGGGGCACCCCCCCCCGGCGAATCAGCGAGGTAGGGATGGGGAGCGCGGGTAGGAGGGGGCTGCTGAAGTCGGCGTCGGACGGCGCCCACGCCAGGCCCCCTACGCCCCCGCCTCACCCCTTCGCGTTCCGCGCCAGCTCCAACGCCTTCCCCACCCACCACTGCCCCGCCCCCGGTCCGCCCCGGCACGTGCCGTCCGACTCCCCGGGGCGCTTCACCCACAGGTACGCGTCCAGCGCCGCGTCGCCCGTGCGGGTCGTGGGTGGGACGCCCAGGGCGCGTCCCGGCGGGTTACACCATGCGTCGGCGCCGGTGTAGGGGCCGTTGCCGTTGCGGCTGGTGTCGATCACGAAGTGCTTGCCGCCGCCGAGTGCGGCGACCAGGCGGTGGCCGTAGGCCGACGTCTCCTTGTTCGTGCGGTAGTTGGAGACGTTGAGCGCCACGCCGTCGGCCCGGCCCACCCCCGCCGACCGCAGCGGCCCCACCAGGCCCTGTACGTCCGGGATCCAGGTCGCGTTGCCCGCGTCGAGGTAGACGCGGGTGTGGGGCATGCGGCCGATGCGTTGTACCGCGTAGGCCAACAGCCCGTACCGTTCACGGGAGTCGGCGCCGGGGCAGCCGGCCACCAGGGAGGCCACCGCGTCCGGTTCCACCACCACGTACGCACCGCGGGAGCCCAGGCCCGCCGCGAAGGAGTCGACGTACTTGCGGTACGCCGCCGCGTCGCCCGCGCCGCCCGCCGAGTGCAGGCCGCAGTCGCGGTGCGGGATGTGGTAGGCGACCAGGACCGCGGTGCGGTGGGCGCGGGCCGCCGCCGTGGTGACCGTGCGGACGGTCGGGCCGGGGTTCGGTTCGTTGAGCCAGGTCGCCTGGGGGCGGGTGGCGATCTTGTCGATCAGGCGGGCTTCCGGCAGGCGGTGCTGCGCACGGAACGCCGCTGCCTGGCGGGACGCCGCCGTGTGCGGATCGACCCAGAACGTCGTGCCGGGCCCCTGCGAGGGGGCCGCGGCCGTCGGCAGCAGCGTCACGCAGGCCGCCAGCAGAGTGCCCAGGAGCGGGCGCGAGGAGAGGAACATGGCCGGATGATGCGCGGGCACCCCCGCAGGGAGTGCCGTGACCGGCCGGGTTACCCCGGGGTGCACTCGTTCAGCCCCCCGCGCCCACCGCCGGCTCCCGCTCGCTGCGGCAGATCAGCCCGTACAGGCCCGCCGCCACCGCCGTCCCGATGAACCACGAGTACGCCGCCACCTCGTCGAAGTACGGGACGAGGGCGAGGATCACGGCGAGCGCCGCCGAGGGGACGAACGCCGCGAGCGCCTTCGGGTTCACGCCACGGCGGTAGTAGTAGGGCGAGCCCGGCGTCGCGTCGAAGAGGGCCTGTGTGTCCACCCGCCCCTTCTTCACCCAGAAGTAGTCGAGCATGATGATCCCGAAGAGGGGGCCCAGGAAGGCGCCGAGGCCGCCCAGGAAGTAGTTCACGACGTTCGGGTTCGAGTACAGGTTCCACGGCGTGACCACGAGCGCCGCCACCGTCGAGATCGCGCCGCCCACCTTGAACGTGATCTTCTGCGGCCAGACGTTCGCCAAGTCGTACGCGGGCGAGACGAAGTTGGCGACGATGTTGACGCCCATGGTGGCGACGGCGAAGGTCAGCGCGCCGAAGACCAGCACCCAGGTGTTGCCGATCCGCGCGACCAGCATTGCCGGGTCGGTGATCGCCTCGCCGAAGACCTCGACACTGCCGGCCGTCACCACGACCGAAAGCACCACGAAGGCGGTGGAGTTGACCGGCAGGCCCCAGAAGTTGCCGCGCCGCACGGTCTTGTAGTCCGGCGCGAAGCGGGAGAAGTCGCAGAAGTTGAGCATCAGCGTGCCGTAGGTGGCCAGGATCAGGCCTATCGCACCGAACCACTGACGGAACTGTTCGCCCGTCGACACCGGGTGCGGGGTCGAGGTCAGGGAGATCGTCCAGCCCGCCTTGGCCCAGACCCAGACCGCGAGGGCGAGCATCACGACCCAGATCGCCGGACCGCAGAAGTCCTGGAACTTCCGTACGGATTCCATGCCTTGAGTGATGATCAGGAACTGGAGCAGCCACAGCGACAGGAACGACGTCCAGCCGAGCGCGTCGAGGCCGAGGAAGGAGTGGTGCGTCCAGGACTCCGTCGCGGGGAACGCCGCCAGCAGCATCACGTTCACCGCGACCGACGCCAGATAGGTCTGGATGCCGTACCACATGATGGCGATCACGGCCCGGACGAGGGCGGGGATGTTCGCTCCCCAGACGCCGAAGCCGATGCGGCTGACGACGGGGAACGGGACGCCGTGGCGCTGGCCGATGCGGCCCATCGCGTTGCAGCCCGCGTAGATCACGACGAAACCGACGAGCAGGGCCGTGAAGATCTGCCAGGCGTTGAGGCCGAGCACCAACAGGCCTGCGGCGAACGTGTAGTTGCCGAGGTTGTGGACGTCGGACATCCACAGGGCGAAGAGGTCGAACACCTTCCAGGTGCGTGCGCGGGCGGGGGCGAGGTCCTCGTTGACCAGGCGGGGATCGGGGGTGAACGTGCTGCCGGTCTGCGAGTGCAGCGGTTCGGCCACGGACATGAACAGCCTCCCAGGCGTGCATTGGTATACCAAAGCGGCGTCATGGTCCCGCTCCCCGCGGCACCCCGCAATGTCCGTGCGGTTACGGCTCGGTAAAACACCCCGGCCCCGGCCGGGTGCCCGCATCGGCGAAGATGGGGGCATGACGACGGTGGAACCCCTGGGCGCGGTGCGCGAGCGCGTGCTCGCCACGCTGCGCGACGACATCATCGGCGGCCGCCTGCGCCCGGGCGACCGCCTGGTCGAGCGGGACCTCGCCGACCGCTTCGGGGTGTCCCGGGTCCCGGTGCGCGAGGCGATCCGGGCGCTGCTCGCCGAGGGCTTCGTGACGTACGAGACCCCGCGCCGGGCCGTCGTGCGCACCCTCACCCGCGCCGACGTCACCGAACTCTTCGAGCTGCGCGAGGCGTTGGAGGTCTACGCGACCGGGCTCGCCGCCGAGCGGGCGACGCGGGACGACCTGGCGCACCTGGAGGAACTGCTCGCACTCGCCGCCCGCGCCACGCACGACGACGAGGCCGAGACCATCACCGACGTGAACACCCGCTTCCACGACCGGCTGCTGGCGATGGCGGACAACAGCCTGCTGGTCACCGTGATGCAGCCGGTCGGCGGCCGGCTGCGCTGGCTGACCCGGCGCAACGAGGAGTGGGTCCAACAACTGGAGGAACACCGGGAGTTGTACGCCGCCGTGGCCGCGGGCGACCCGGAGCGGGCGCGGGGCGTCGCGCTGGGCCACGTACGCAGCAACCACGACTCGGCGGTCCGGCACCTCTTCGGCGAGGAGCCCGTCTAGGGCGTGTTTTGAAAGTCCCGTCGTTCGCCCGAAGGGCGGGCCCCGCGGCGTCCGGTGCGTGCGATCGCAAGGCGCCGGAGCGTCCTCATAGCGGAGCTATTCGGGCGCTTCGGCAACGCCGCGAGCGTGCGTGCCGGGCGTCGCGGGGCAGGCGGGACTTTCAAAACACGCCCTAGGGGCTGTCGTCACTCCGCCTTGGCGCTGCGCATCCGCCCGTACGCGTACACGCACCCGGCGAGCGCCAGGTCGGACAGGAGCATGAAGCCGATGGAGTACGAGTTCTTGGCGCTGTAGATGCCGCCCATGACCAGCGGCGGGACGAAGCCGCCGAGGCCGCCCATCGCGCCGACGATGCCCGTCACCGAGCCGACCTGGGGTTGCGGGGTGACCTGCGAGACGAGCGCGAAGACGCTGCCGCTCGCGGTGCCGAGGCCCGCCGCCATCAGCAGGAAGCAGATCGTGCCCATCGGGTTCAGGGCCGGGTCGAAGGCCTGGACGATCGCGAACAGGGCCACGACCGCGAGCGCCCACGTGGTGACGGTCGCCGGGTGGATCCGGTCGGAGAGCCAGCCGCCGACCGGCCGGAAGATCACCGTGACCAGTGCGAAGCCGGCCGCCTTGGTGCCCGCCTCGGTGGGGCTGAGCTCGTACCAGGTCTTCAGGTACGTCGGCAGGTAGACGCCGAAGGCGACGATGCCGCCGAACCCGATCGCGTACAGCGCCGACAGTTCCCACGTCACGCGCAGCTTGCCGGCCGCGCCGAGGCGCTTGCCGAGGGACGTCGTGGGGATCTTGCGGTCGGGGTGGTCCGTGATCAGGACGGCCGCGAGCACCGCGTACACCGCGAGGGCGACGGCGACGACGAGGAACGGCAGGTTCTCGCCGTGCTTGGCCATGCGGGGCGTGAAGTAGCCGGACAGGGCGACGCCGCCCATGCCCATGCCGAAGACACCGAGGGCGAGGCCCCGGTGCGCGGGCGGGAACCAGGAGTTCACCAGCGGGATGCCGATGGCGAACGTGGTGCCGCCGAGGCCGAGCAGGAAGCCCACCGCGAGCATCGCTGCGAAGCTGTGCCGGGCCGGGATCACCAGCAGCACGGGGATGATGGTGAGCGCCGAGATCAGCGGGAACAGCAGCCGGGCGCCGTAGCGGTCGGTGAGTGCGCCGACCGGGATGCGGCCGAGCGAGCCCACGAGCACGGGCACCGCGACGAGGAACGACTGGGCGAACGAGCTGAGCTTCAGGTCCGAGCCGAAGACACCCGCGAGCGGCGCGATCAGGTTCCACGCCCAGAAGGTGAGCGCGAATCCGATCGTGGCCACGACGAGGTTGCGGTAAGCGGCGGCGGGCGGCCGGCCGCTCGTCTGCTGCGCAGGTGCGGAGGGTGTCGTCACCCTCCCACGCTAGGAAGCCGGGGGCGGACGCTCCTGATCTGTTGCTCCGTTCGGGGACACGGGAAGCCCCGCCTCCGTGGCCGCGGAGCGCAGCACGTCCCGCAGCATCCCCGGGGTCAGCCGCCCGGTGAACGTGTTGCGCTGGCTGACGTGGAAGCAGCCGTACAGCCCGAGCCCGTCGAGATCCGTGCGGGTGCCGTGCGCGAAGGCCGGGCGGGGGCGCGGCACCGCCCAGCCGGCCTCGGCGAACGCGGGGAGCGCCGCCTGCCAGCCGAAGCCGCCGAGCACGACGACGGCACGCAGGGTGGGCCGGAGCAGTTCCAGTTCGCGCACCAGCCAGGGACGGCAGGTGTCGCGCTCGCCCGGGGTCGGCTTGTTGGCGGGCGGTGCGCAGCGCACGGGCGAGGTGATGCGGACGCCGTGCAGGGTGAGCCCGTCGTCGGCGCTCACCGCGTCGGGGCGGGAGGCGAGCCCGATGTCGTACAGGGCGCGGTAGAGCACCTCGCCCGAGCGGTCCCCGGTGAACATGCGGCCCGTGCGGTTGGCGCCGTGCGCGGCGGGGGCCAGGCCGACGAGCAGCAGGGACGCGTCGTGCGGGCCGAAGCCGGGCACGGGCCTTCCCCAGTACGTCTCGTCGGCGAAGGCCGCGCGCTTGGTGCGCGCGACCTCCTCCCGCCACTCGACGAGCCGCGGGCAGGCGCGGCAGTGCGTGATCCGCTCGTCGAGCGCACCGAGTCCGTCGTCCATGCTTCCCGCCTTACCCGTCCTGTGGACCACAGTCCTACGTGAAGGCGGCCCCCAGCGCGACGAATCCGCAGATCAGCACGAACAGGACGGCCAGCAGCGGCCAGACGAACCGCAGGTACCGGTCGTAGCCGACCTTGGCGAGGGCCACGCCGCCGATGGTGACGGCGGTCGTCGGGACCCACAGGTTCATCCAGCCGCTGGCCGCCTGCCAGGCCGTGACGACGACAGCGCGCGAGACGCCCGCGAAGTCGGCGAGCGGCGCGAGGATCGGCATGGCGAGGGTGGCGTGGCCGGACGTGGACGGGATGAGGAAGGCCAGCGGCAGGTTCACCACGAAGACGATGATCGCGAAGATCCCGGAGGAGGTGCCCTTGACCACCCCTTCGATGGCGTGCAGGACCGTGTCCGTGATCTTGGAGTTGTTCATGATCACGGTGACGCCGCGGGCGAGGAGGATGACGAGCGCGGGCGACACGAAGTCGGCGGCGCCCTGGATGATCGTCGAGCTGAGCTTCTGCTCCCCCATCCGTGCGACGATCCCGACGAGCACGGCCGCGACGAGGAAGAGCGCCGCCAACTGCGGGAAGGACCAGTCGAGTTCGAAGCCGTACGGGGTGGCGTCCGCGTCACCGGTCAGGGCGCTCGCCCAGGGCACGACCGAGAAGATCATGAAGGCGAAGACGAGCGCCGTGACGATCAGGACGGCCTTGTGCAGACCGGTGAGTTCGGGCACCTCCGCCGCGTCCGAGGCGGCCTTGTCACGGTCCTTGTCGCCCGGCAGGAAGCCGGACAGCGAGCGCCCGGGGTCCCGCTGGACGCGCGTGGCGTAGCGGATGACGTACGCGACGGTGACCGCGGTCAGCACGATCCACATCACGAACCGCAGGGCGATGCCGTCGCCGAGGGAGATGTCGGCGGCCGACGAGGCGACGCCGGTGGCGAACGGGTTGACCGTCGAGCACAGCACGCCGACGCCCGCGCCCAGGATGATCGCGCCGACCGCCGTCATCCGGTCGTAGCCGAGCGCGAGCATCAGCGGCACGATCAGCCCGTAGAACCCGAGGGTCTCCTCGGCGAACCCCTCGACCGTGCCGAGGACCGAGAAGACGACCATGACGCCCGCGATCAGCAGCGCGCCGCGCTCGCGCAGCCGGTGGGCGAGGCGGCCGATGCCGCGGTCGAGGGCGCCGGTCGCGAAGACGACGGTGATGAACGCGCCGATGGCGAGGACGAAGAGGAAGACGCCCGCGCTGCCGTACAGATCACCGGAGTTGTCGGGCGAGACGAGCGAGGTCTTGAGGTCCTGGATGCCGTAGAGGCCGTTGACCGGGGAGAGGAAGAGGTCGTTGAGGCGGTCGACGAAGGACTGGCCGGAGTCGACGCGGTGGTAGGTGCCCTCGACCGGGGCGCCGTCGCCGTTGCGGTCGTACTGGCCGGAGGGGATGAGGAAGGCGAGCGCCCAGACCGCGATCGTGACGATCGCGAGCACGGTCAGGGCGCTGGGGAAGGTGAACTTCTTCTTCGCCGGCGGCTGTTGCTCCGGAGCGTCCTGTGTCTGCGCGCTCATGCCGTGCCCCCGCTCCGGAAGTCGGCGGCGTACTCACGGACGAAGGCGCACATGGCGACGACGGTGGCGCGCAGTTCGGAGAACAGGACGCGTTCGTTCGGGGCGTGCAGATTGCACATGCTGTCCTGGGCGCCGAAGAGGAGCACCTCGGCGCCCGGCGCGGCCTGGGCGAGGCCGTTGACCAGGGGGATGGAGCCGCCGGTCGCGACGTACGAGGCGTCGGTGCCCCAGGCCTCCTTGAGGGCGGTGCGGGCGGCGCGGTAGGCGGGGCCGCCGGTCGCCGCCTCGTAGCCGGGTCCGGTGTCGCCGGGGGTGACGGTGACCGGAACGCCGAAGGGCTTGAGGGAGGCGAGGTGGTCGACCAGTGCGGCCCGGGCCTCGTGCGGGTCCTGGAGCGGGTGGAAGCGCAGGTTGAGCTTGGCGCGGGCGTAGGGGACGACGGCCGACGCGGCGTGCTCGACGGTGGGGGCGTCCAGGCCGATGACGGTGACGGCCGGGCCGCTCCACAGGCGCTCGCCGAGGGTGCCGCTGCCCAGGAGCGGGAGGCCGTCCTGGACGCCGGCCAGGTCACGGAACTCGTCCTCGGTGTAGGTGGTGCCGGTCCACTCGTCGCGGCGCAGTCCCGCGACGGCGACGTCGCCGTGCACGTCGTGCAGGGTGGACAGGGCCTTGAGCAGGACGAGCAGCGCGTCGGGGGCGGCGCCGCCGAACTCGCCGCTGTGGCGCGGCTCATCGAGCGTGCGGACCTCGACGACGACCTCGGCCGCGCCGCGCAGCCCGGTGGTGAGGGTCGGCGTGCCCGGGCGCAGGTTGCCGAGGTCGGCGATCACCATGGCGTCGCAGGCGAACCGGTCGGGGTCGGTGGGCGGATAGTCGTCGAAGGGGCTGCCGTACTCCTCCTGGCCCTCGAAGACGATCTTCACGCCGACCGGCGGGCGGCCCCCGAAGGCGCGGAGCATGCCCAGGTGCGCGATGACGTTCGACTTGTCGTCGGCGATGCCGCGGGCCCGCAGTCCGCCCTCGATCCGCGTGGGGGTGAACGGCGGCGACCGCCACAGGCTCTCGTCGCCCGGCGGCTGCACGTCGTAGTGGGAGTAGAGCAGCACCGTTGGGGCGTCCGGGGTCGGCGGCGGGATCTCGGCGAAGATCACCGGGGAAGTGTCGGGCAGGTCGATGCGCTCGACGTGCTCCACCCCCGCGTCGTGCAGGAGGCCGACGAGCAGGTCGTGGGCCTCCTGCATCGGCTCGGGCGGAAAGCCGGGGAAGGCGATCGACGGGATGGCGGCGAGTCGCTCCAGGTCGGAGCGGAGCCCGTCCATCAGTGCGTCGACTCGGGCCTGCAGGTCGTTGTCCGGGTCCGTGTCCGGGTCCATCGCGGCCATGACGGGGGCGCCCCTCACTGTCGACTACATACGGTTTGCCCGGATTATCCGTGCCCGGTGGGGGCTGTCCGTCCAGGGCTCGCCGACGGCGGCGGCAACGGGATTAAGGTCGACACATGGCAGCGCAGACATCAGGGACGCCGAAGACGCCGGACCCCGTGAGCGCCGCGCGGGCGGCGGCCCCGGCCGGCGGCGAGAGCGTACGGGTCGACAGCTGGATCTGGGCCGTACGCCTGGTCAAGACGCGCTCGGCCGGCGCGGCGGCCTGCAAGGGCGGCCACGTCAAGGTCAACGGGACGAGCGCGAAGCCCGCACAGGCGCTGCGCGTCGGCGACGAGGTGCGGCTGCGCCAGCCCGGCCTGCGCGAGCGCGTGGTGATCGTCAAACGGCTGCTCCGCAAGCGGGTCGGGGCGCCGGTCGCGGTCGAGGCCTACGTCGACAACTCCCCGCCGCCCCCGCCGCGCGAGGTCGTCGCCCCGGTCGGCATCCGCGACCGCGGCACGGGCCGCCCGACGAAGCGGGACCGAAGGGAACTGGAGCGGCTGCGCGGGGTCTTCGGGCAGGGCTCGGGAACCGCCGAACAGGACTGACCACCCCCGGGACCCCGACCACCCCCGGGACCGAACAGATCCGGGCAGCGGGCAGCGGGCAGCGCTGGACCGAGGCCCATCGGCGGGGCCTCGGTCCAGCGCGGGTCAGGGTCCGCGCACCACTCAGGCGCCCCGGCGCAGCAGCAGCGCCGCCAGCTCGCGGTTGCGTCCTCGGTTGGCCCAGGCCAGCGCGGCCAGCGGGACGATCAGGATCAGCGGCGTCGCCGCGTTCTCCCCGTCGAAGGCCACGATCTGGGTGATGCACGCGCCGACCATGAGCGCGCTGAGCGCGATCGGCGTCACCCCGGACAGCACCGGCACCAACAGGCCGATGGCTCCCGCGAGTTCGAGTGCGCCGATGAGGTACATCCCCGTGGTGCCCCAGCCCATCGTCTCGAAGGACTCGACGGCCTGGTGGACGGCGAACAGCTTGGGCAGGGCGCTCGCGAACCCGAAGAACGCGGCGAGCACGATCGTCACCGTGCGCAGCGTGATGCGGGCACGACGGGTGCGGGCGGGAGCGGCGGCGGGGGCGACGGCGACGAGGTTCGTCATGACGGTCTCCTGAGCGGTGAGAAAAAGCAGTCGGTCACTGTCACCGGATAAGACCGGCGCCGCCGCCCGAACTCATCGCACCGTCAGAGCTTTCTCACGCGGGCACCACCCGCACCCAGCTCTCGTCCGGCGACAGATACCGGTCGACCTTCAAGTCGGCCTCCGCCAGCGTCCGTTCGAACTCCTCGACCACCATCGGGCGGATCGTGTACGTCTGGGTCCACACGGCGTCCGGGAACGCGTACTCCACCTTCACCGAGCGCACCCCGTCGTCGCCGAAGGGCACGGAGGACAGCTTGGTGATGACGGCGCCGCCCGACAGCACGTGCTCGCGCGGCAGGTTCTCGTGCACACCGTCGCGCTCGCGCTGGATCAGCACGCACCCGTCGTCGGCGACATGGCGTCGGATCGTGTCGAGCATGCCCCGGCGCACGGCCGGGTCCGCCGTGTTCACCAGGATCGACGCGAGCATCACCACGTCGAACTTCTCGCCGAGGTCGAGGCCCTCGATGGTGCCGAGCACGGTGCGCGCCCCCTGCACCCGCTCCAGCATCTCCGGCGACTCGTCCACGGCCGCCACCGTGAACCCGCGCTCCGTCAGCTGATGGGTCACCCGGCCCACCCCGCAGCCCAGTTCGAGCACGGTCGCGCCGGCGGGGACGGCGCCCGCGACGACGTCCGCCTCGCCCTCGGCGGGCAGTCTGGAGTACAGCTCCACCGCACAGCCGTCGGGCGTGATCGCGCCCGGCCCCGTCCCCTCATGTCCCGTACGCATCTCAAGGCTCATGCACGGGGAACGAACGGCCCTACGCCCCCGGTTCCCGCCGCATCGGGAACCAGCCGTGCCCCAAGTACCAGTGCCCGCCCGCGTCGAGGTGGCCGAGGACCGCGCGCTGCACGCTCGTGCGGCGCGGCAGCTGGGCGCGGGGCGTCTCGGTGCCGCCGAAGACGAACGCGACCGAGGTGTCGTCCTCCGGCTCTTCGTCCACGCGCCAGATGTCGAAGCGCTCCTGGAAGCGGACGATGTTGGAGCCCGCCGGCAGGTACTGCCTCAACTGCGGGTCAAGGAGCCAGGAATGGCACACGGCGACCCGCGCGGGCTCCTCGGGGAAGTGCCGGGCGAAGAACTCCCGGGCCCGCGCGAGCGAGTCGTCGCACGCCTGCGGTGTCATCGGGCCGCGGAAGTCCGGGATGTGCACGCCGAACGCCGGATCGCCGGCGTCGACGGCCGCTCCCGCCCGCCGAAGACCCTCCGCGGTACGCCGCCCCAGGCGCAGCCGCTCGAACTGCAGCCGTCCGAGCTGGTAGAGCTCGCCGCGGAAGTGCCGGGTCGGCCACCACGGCACGAGCAGCCCCGTCGTGCCGAACCGGCGGCGGTGCACGGCGAGGTTGCGGCCGAGGTCGGCGAGGGTGCGCCGGGACACGTCGTCGGGGATGCCGCGCCCGCGGTGGTAGGCCCGGGTGTGGGGCAGCGCGGCGACGAACACGAACACGGCGAAGCAGCGCCCCATGGCCCCGGCCGCCGCGGGGACCTCCGGCAGGCCCGCGCCCCGCCCCGGCTCCCCCATCCGCCACAGCAGCCCGGCGACCGCCCGGCCGAGCAGGCTCATCAGCTCCGGTGACGCCGTCAACTCTGCGTACAAGCGCAACAGTTCGGCGATGTCCTCGTGAGGCACGGCCAGGTCGAGCAGCACGTCCGGCAGGTCGAGCGCGTCGGGCAGCTCGACCGCGAGGCCCGGTATCGCCGGGTCGTCGAGCGCCGCCAGCCAGTCGGCGCCCGCCTTGTCGCCCTTCAATGCGTCCAGTACGTCCAGCACACCCGTTCCTTCGCTCGTGGCACCCTGGAAGGGAGCCTTCTTTCGCCACGAGGGGAGGGTGACCATGCGCCCCGCGCACAGAGCACATCCGGCACATCTGGTGCGTACCGGTGACGAGCCGCTCACCGCGCGCAGTCCCCTGCGGCTGCGGCTCGGCCTGGCCCTGTTCGGCCTGGTCTGGACGGTCTTCGGCACCGTCGCCTTCCTGCTGGCGCACCGCCCGTGGTGGGCGCTGGCCTGCGGAGTGCTGTGGCTGATCACGACGGTCGACCTGTTCATGATCGTGCGCCATCTCCGCCAGGGCCCCCACTACCAGCCCGGCCGCGACGTCCCACCGTATCGAAAGGCTCCGTGACCGCTCACAGGCGGTGCGGGGGGTACGGCGTCAGTCGTCGAAGCGAGCAGCCGCCAGGTAGTCCGGCTGCGGGTCGAGCGCCGCGGCGAGGCGGAAGTGCCGCCGGGCCTGCTGCGGGCGCGCCCACCGCTCGTACGTTCGGGCGAGGGCGAAGTGCGCGAACGCGTTGTCCGGCTCGCGCTCCAGGACGATGGAGAACTCCAGCTCCGCGGCGCGCAGTTGGGCGGAGGCGAAGAACGCGCGAGCCCTGAGCAGCCGGGCCGCCGTGTGCTCGGGGTGGGCGGCGATCACGTCGTCCAGAAGCTTGACCGCGCCGCGCGGATCACGGGCGGCGAGCAGCTGCTCGGCCGCTCGGTAGTCGATGACGTGCGTCTCCGGGGTGGCGTCGGGCACGGGAACTCCCTTCTGGTGTCGACCTGTCGATCGCGCTGTGCGTCGCTGTGGTCAACACCGTGGACCTCACGGGCTATTCCTGCCCTCCGGCCGCACCCGGGACACCCGGGCGGGATCAGCCCAGGGCCACCGCGAGGACCGCGCCCGTCAGCACGAGCACCGCTCCGGCGATCACGAACCCGCGGTCGACGCCGGGCCGCTCCCGGCCGAGCACCACGGTCTCCCGCGGGTCCTCGGTGTCGTACGCGACGCTGACGACTCCTCCGGCGGCAAGCGGCTGCCGCTTGCCGGGCGGCACCGGCGAGACGACCTCGACGACCCGTCCGTCGCCCGTCTCGAACTGCAGCAAGGGCCGCTCCGAGCCCGGCTGCGGCGGCTTGACCAGGGCCTTCACCACGTTCCCCGCAGCCTTGACCCGGCGGGTCCGGTGCAGGCCGTACGCGCCCGCGAGCAGCGCGACGAGCCCGCCGAGGGCGGTGAACGTGCCGAGGGCGATCACGTCGTGGCGGCGCGCGCCCGGCGCACCAGTGTGTCCCAGACCGCGTCGACCTGTTCCGTCAGCCGCTCCAGGGGCACGTCGTTGTCGATCACGATGTCGGCGATCTCGCGGCGCTTGTCGCGGCCGACCTGCGCGGCCATCCGTGCCCGCGCGTCCTGCTCGGTCATGCCGCGCAGCCGGGTCAGCCTGTCGAGCTGGGTCTCGGGGCTCGCGTCGACGACGACGACCAGGTCGTAGAGCGGGGCGAGGCTGTTCTCGGCCAGCAGCGGGACGTCGTGGATCACGACGGAGTCGGCGCCCGCCGCGGCCTCCAGCTCCTGCGAGCGGGCGCCGACCAGCGGGTGCACGATGCTGTTCAACGTGGCCAGCCGGTCGGCGTCCGAGAAGACGATCGTGCCGAGCTTCTGCCGGTCGAGGCTCCCGTCCGGCGCGAGCACCTCGGGGCCGAACGCGTCCACGACGGCCGCGAGCCCCGGCGAACCGGGCTCGACGACCTCGCGCGCGATCCTGTCGGCGTCGATCAGTACGGCCCCCCGCTCCACGAGCAGCCGCGACACCTCGCTCTTGCCAGCGCCGATGCCGCCGGTCAGCCCCACCTTCAACATAAGCGGAAGCTTAGGGCTTGCGATCAGGCGTCGCCTTCCCGTTCGGCCAGGAACTTCTCGAATTCGAGGCCGATCTCGTCGGCGGACGGGATGTCCGTCGTCTCGGCCAGCATGTTGCCCCGGGACTCGGCGCCGGCGGCCGCGTCGTACTGGTGCTCAAGTCCCTGGACGAGCGAGACGAGTTCCTCGTCGCCCTCCTGGATCTGCCGGTCGATCTCCGTCTGCGTACGGTGTGCGTCCGTGCGCAGACCGTGGGCGATGCCCGGCAGGACCAGCCCGGTCGCGGCGGTGATCGCCTCCAGGACCGTGAGCGCGGCGTCCGGGTACGCGGAGCGCGCGATGTAGTGCGGGACGTGGGCGGCGACGCCGAGGACGTCGAACCCGGCCTCCATCAGGCGGTACTCCACCAGCGCCTCGGCGCTGCCCGGCACCTGCGCCTCGTCGAACGGGCTGCGGTGGCCGGGGACCAGGTCCGTACGGTTGCCGTGCGGGGTCAGGCCGACGGGCCGGGTGTGCGGGACGCCCATCGGAATGCCGTGGAAGTTCACCGCGAGGCGGACGCCGAGGCGCTCCACGATCTGCTGCACGGCCGCCGCGAACCGCTCCCACTCGACGTCCGGCTCCGGCCCCGCGAGGAGCAGGAAGGGGGCGCCGGTGGCGTCCTGGACGAGCCGCACCTCGAGCGAGGGCACCTCGTACTCCGTCCAGCGGTCGCGCCGGAAGGTCAGCAGCGGGCGGCGGGCCCGGTAGTCCACCAGGCGGTCGTGGTCGAAACGCGCCACGACCTGGTGGGGCAGCGAGTCGAGCAGCCGGTCGACGATCTGGTCGCCGGTCTCCCCCGCGTCGATGTAGCCGTCGAAGTGGTAGAGCATGACAAGGCCGGCGGACTCCTGGGCGAGCGCCATGTCCACCACGGCGAGGCCCTTCGGCTCCCATGTGTACAAATCCTGCGCATCAAGCACTGTGACCGCTCCTCCTCGTGTTCATCAGAAGAACGCGGGGAAGGGGCGCGAGCATTCCCGCCCGCGCCCTTTCTCAGCAGCCTCTTACGTAGTGGGGTGCGCTCAGCCGGCCATCACGCGCGCGTGCAGCTTGCTCACGGCCCGCCGCGCGGACGTGAACGCACCGTGCTGCCAGGCGTCGGTGTAGCTGAGCCAGTCCCCGGCGAAGTAGACGCGCCCGCTCGGCTCGTTGAGCGGCTTGTAACGCGGGTCGTCGGGGCCGCCGGGAGTGTTGTGCCAGGCGGCCTCCAGGTGCGGGGTCTGCCTCCAGTGGTGCGAGAAGGAGGAGGCGAGTTCGGTGCGGTACTTCTCGCCGTAGATCTTCACGCCCTGCGCGACGGCCCGCGCCTCGCGCGCGGCCGGGGTGAGCTTCGCGTACGCGTCGGCGTCCTTGTCGTAGTTGTAGTAGCCGATCATGAGACCGCGCTCGCCGTGGAAGCCGTACGAGGGGTGCCATATGTGGCTGAGGTCCATGTCGGTCTCGGTGATGCCGCCGTAGATCCGGTGGTCCAGCTCCCACCAGCGTGATCTGTACTCCAGGCCGATCTTCCCGGCGGACTGCGGCGTGATCGCCTCCAGCGCGCTCTGCACGCCGGGGCCGAGGTTGTGCGGGACCTTGGCGAGGATGTTGGGCGGCAGGGCGCCGACGCAGAAGTCGGCCTCGACGGACCGGGTGCGCCCGCCCTGCGTGTACGTGACACGCACCCCGTCGCCCGTGTCGGTGATCCGGCTCACGACGGCGCCGGTGCGCACCCGGTGTCCGCCGATGGCCCGGGTCAGCGCCTTCGGTATCCGGTCCATGCCGCCGACCGGCTGGAACATCAACATGGCCTGGTCGAAGCCGAATTCGAAGGAGAAGTAGCGCCCGACGCCACTGGCGAACACCGCGGAGGCGGAGGGCACGTCCCCGAGGAGCACGCCCGGTGTGCCGGCGGCGGCCGGCACGGTGGTGTATCCGCGCCGCTCCCCGCCCGCGTAGGTGAGCTTGTCCCCGAGGTCGCCGAAGTCCTTCAGGAACTCCGTGAGCCGGTCCTGGTCGGAGACGGTCAGCTCCTTGTCGAGCGCCCCCTTGTCGGAGGCCTTGGCGAGGAGTTCCGACACGTAGCCGTAGACGTCGGCCTTGGCGGTCCGGTACCGCACCGGCGCGGTCATTCCCGCGGACTCGTTGAAGAGGTAGGCGTCGGCGTTCGAGTTCGTGAACACCTCGATGGGGACGCCGAGTTCGCGGCAGTAGTCGAGGGTGACCATCCACTGCGGCAGCCGGCCCGGCCCCGCGTTCATGTACTGCCCGTCGCTGAAGCGGGCGGTCTGCTTGTTGCCGTACAGGTCGACGGTGGAGTCGCCGCCGCGCACGGTGAAGTTGCGGCCGCCGGTGCGGTCCCTGGCCTCCAGGACCGTACAGTCGTAGCCCGCCTTGCCCAGCTCGTAGGCGGTGGCGAGCCCGGCGATGCCGCCGCCCACGATCACCACCTTCGCGGCGCCCCGCCCGGTCAGCGTGAAGTCGCCGGACCGCGGTGCCCGGTACGGGAGTTCACGCTGCGCGGCCGCTGCCGTGGGGGCGAGCCCGAGGGCGCCCATCGTGGCGAACATGGCGCCGGCGCCGCCGGTGAGCCCGACGTTGCGAAGGAAGGCCCGCCGACTGTTCCCCGTGCCTGCCGCCTGCTGCTGTACCACCATGTGCCGGCTCCCCTCGAGATCTGCGCGATCTTCTTGACCCGGGGATCGTGGCAACGCCCTGTTACGGCACGCCGGTTACTCGTGTATCCACCACGTTTCCGATGGACGGAGTGCCCCGAAGGGGGCGCGGGGAACGGCGGGAGCAACCACACACCAGCGCCCACCGACAGGCCGCACGGCGCGAGCGCGCAAAAAACAGTGGGCCCGCACCAAAAGGTGCGGGCCCACTGTTCAACTACCTGCTAGGGCAGAGCGATTCAGCTCTGGCCGCCCGCAAGCTTCTCACGCAGCGCGGCGAGCGCCTCGTCCGACGCCAGGGCGCCGGAGTTGTCGTCCGACTCCGAGGAGTACGAACCGCCGCCGCCACCCGAGCCGGCGGCCGGAGCCGCGCCACCGGTGGCGCCGGCAACGGCACCCTCGGCCTCGGCCTGGGCGTCGGCCTCGCGGGACTTGATGACCTGGGCCTGGTGCTGCTCGAAGCGCTGCTGCGCCTCGGCGTACTGGGTCTCCCAGACCTCGCGCTGGGTCTCGAAGCCCTCGAGCCAGTCGTTGGTCTCGGGGTCGAAGCCCTCGGGGTAGATGTAGTTGCCCTGGTCGTCGTAGGACGCGGCCATGCCGTACAGGGTCGGGTCGAACTCGACGACCGACGGGTCGGCGCCGAAGGCCTCGTTGGCCTGCTTCAGCGAGAGGCTGATGCGGCGGCGCTCGAGGTCGATGTCGATGACCTTGACGAAGATCTCGTCGTTGACCTGGACGACCTGCTCCGGGATCTCCACGTGGCGCTCGGCCAGCTCGGAGATGTGGACCAGACCCTCGATGCCCTCGTCGACGCGCACGAACGCACCGAAGGGAACGAGCTTGGTGACCTTACCCGGGACGACCTGACCGATCTGGTGCGTACGGGCGAACTGCTGCCACGGGTCCTCCTGCGTCGCCTTCAGCGACAGGGAGACACGCTCGCGGTCCATGTCCACGTCGAGAACCTCGACGGTGACTTCCTGGCCGACCTCGACAACCTCGGACGGGTGGTCGATGTGCTTCCAGGACAGCTCGGAGACGTGCACGAGACCGTCGACGCCACCCAGGTCCACGAAGGCACCGAAGTTGACGATCGAGGACACGACGCCGGAGCGGACCTGACCCTTCTGGAGGGTCGTGAGGAACGTCTGGCGAACCTCGGACTGGGTCTGCTCGAGCCAGGCACGGCGGGACAGGACCACGTTGTTGCGGTTCTTGTCCAGCTCGATGATCTTGGCCTCGAGCTCCTTGCCCACGTACGGCTGGAGGTCGCGGACGCGGCGCATCTCGACGAGGGAGGCCGGCAGGAAGCCACGGAGGCCGATGTCGAGGATGAGACCACCCTTGACGACCTCGATGACGGTACCGGTGACGATGCCGTCTTCTTCCTTGATCTTCTCGATCGTGCCCCAGGCACGCTCGTACTGAGCGCGCTTCTTGGACAGGATCAGACGGCCTTCCTTGTCCTCCTTCTGGAGAACCAGGGCCTCGATCTCGTCGCCGACCGCGACAACCTCGTTGGGGTCGACGTCGTGCTTGATCGAGAGCTCTCGGCTCGGGATGACACCTTCGGTCTTGTAACCGATGTCGAGGAGAACCTCGTCCCGGTCAACCTTGACGATGACGCCGTCGACGATGTCGCCATCGTTGAAGTACTTGATCGTCTCGTCGATGGCGGCGAGGAATGCTTCCTCGTTACCGATGTCGTTGACCGCAACCTGCGGGGTGGTGGCGGTGGTCTCGGTGCTGCTCGTCATGTGGGAAAGGGCTCCGGCGGACATTGAAGTCGTAGGTACTGCTACGCCGGGAGCCTGTTTCGCACCGAAGAAGCCGGACAGCCTAGGAAGCGCCCAACCCGTGATCGTGTCTTCCACGACCATGGAGGCGCCTCGACAACCGAGGGGACATGCAACAGATGCGAGCACAGCCTGCTATGTCTGAGGTGCGCAGGCCCGCAGCGCAACTTGTAGCATACGGGGGCAGCCGGACAGGGTCAATGCGCGAAGGCGCACACCCGGGGCACAACGCCGCATACCCGGCAGAAATCCCGTCGCACGAGGCTACGTGGGCCGCAGAGCCCGCAGATTAATACGAGGGAGCAGATCATCCAAGAGTCCGGACCAATCGAGGCGCACGAGCCGGCTCCGTCGGTGGACGACGAGTCGACGGCGACCCGGCGTGACGCGAACACCACGGAGAGTGCGCGGGCCAACCGCGGCTGGTGGGACCGGAATGCGGACGACTACCAGGTCGAGCACGGCACCTTCCTCGGCGACGACCGCTTCGTGTGGTGCCCCGAGGGACTGGACGAGGTAGAGGCCGAACTCCTCGGCCCCGCCGAGGACCTGGCCGGCAAGGACGTCCTGGAGATCGGCGCCGGCGCCGCGCAGTGCTCGCGGTGGCTGGCCGACCAGGGCGCACGCCCCGTCGCCCTCGACCTCTCGCACCGCCAGCTGCAGCACGCCCTGCGCATCGACGGCGGGAAGCTGCCACTGGTGGAGGCGGACGCGGGGGCGCTGCCCTTCCTCGACGGCTCCTTCGACCTGGCCTGCTCCGCGTACGGGGCACTCCCCTTTGTCGCGGACCCCGTGCGCGTGCTGCGCGAGGTGCACCGGGTGCTGCGCCCGGGCGGGCGCTTCGTCTTCTCCGTCACGCACCCGGTCCGCTGGGCGTTCCCGGACGAGCCGGGCCCGGAGGGCCTGAGCGTCTCCGCGTCCTACTTCGACCGCACTCCTTATGTGGAGCAGGACGACGAGGGACGTGCCGTGTACGTCGAGCACCACCGCACGGTCGGGGACCGGGTGCGCGACGTGGTGGCGGGCGGCTTCCGGCTCGTGGACCTCGTGGAGCCCGAGTGGCCCGCGTGGAACACACAGGAGTGGGGCGGCTGGTCGCCGCTGCGCGGGAACCTGATCCCGGGGACGGCGATCTTCGTGTGCGAGCGCGTCTAGTGTTCTGACCTGTGAGGTTGGGGACTCTCAGGTGGCCGGGGCGGCCGTGGGGTCGTCCGTCAGCCACTGGGTCACTATCTGCTCGGCCCCTTTGCGGCCGCCGTGCTGCTTGATGAGGCCCTCCTTCGCCGCGCCCCGGACGAGGACGGTGCTGCCGTCGCCGGCGGCCGCGGGGCCGACCGTGATCGTCACGACGGACGGGTTGAGACCGCCCATGCCGGTGCCGACGACTCCCCGGATCGCGGTGGTGCCGTCCGGCGCGGAGTCGGTGGCGAGGGGCCGTCCCTGAGCGGCGAGCAGCCGCTCGGCCCGTGCCAGGGTCGCGCCCGGGTCCTGTGCCGTACCGAGGCGCACCTCGTGCACGTCCTTCTTCAGGCGGCGGGCCATGAAGCGGGCCCCCGTCCCTTGCGGGGGCGCACCACCGATCTTCGCGATGAGCTCGATCAGGGTCCGGTCCTCGTCGGGCAGCGCCATGAGCAGAGGCTAGCGGGCGTGCTGGAGACTGAGGTAGTGATCCGTACCGATCTTCTGCAGCAGTTGCCCGTGCGCGCGGCGCTGCCCGCGCTGCGGGCCGGGCTCGA
>NZ_JAAGMG010001219.1 GCF_010548525.1 Streptomyces sp. SID14478 | reverse complement strand
GTCGCTGTCCCAGCCGGCGCTGAAGCAGGCCAAGGGCACGCCGCAGCCGCTGTCCGCCACGCGGGACCGCGCCGTGCGCACCGAGGGGGACCTGCGCCGGCTGCTGGTGCCGGCACCGCGGGGCGCCCGCGACAAGTCCGGGGGCAGGGGTGCCGACGCCTGGATGGACGCGGCGGAGGTCGCCTCGACGTACGAGCGGCCGGAACGGGCCTTCTCCGGTCTGCTGGAGGCCGGCTTCCGGCGCGCGGCGGACGTGCAGTGGACCGAAGGCGCCCTGGACGTCGACATCCGGCTCACGCAGTACCGCGACCTGGAGAGCACCGCCGCCCAGGAGGCCGCGACCTCGCAACAGAACTTCGTGGAGCAAGGCTTCGGCGAGGCGCTGCCCGACTACATCCCCGGGTCCGGGCTCGGTGCCGTCTACGTCGGGAGCCGGGTGGACGCCGAGAGCGGACGCTACGAGGGCGAGGCCGTCGCGAGCCGGGGCGATCTGGTGATGGACATCTGGTTCAGCAGCGACCGGCCGATCAACAAGAAGCGGGCCGTGGAGCTGGCCCGCGCACAGTGGGGGCGGATGTGAGCGAGACCCAGCACCAGCCCGGCGACGCGGAGCCGGAGCAGGCGGCACCGGGCCAGGATCCGGCCACCGCACCGGCCGCCGCACCGGCGCCCGTGGCGCGACGGTCACGGCGGCGCCTGATCGTGGGCCTCGCCGTGACCGCGCTCGTCCTGGGCGCCGCCGGCACCGGCATCGGTGTCACGGCGTCGCGAGTGGCGACCGCCGACCGGGACCCGGGCGAGCCGCGCTGGCAGTTCCCCTCGCGCGGCCACGACGCGGCCGACACGGCGGGACACCGGGGTGTCGGCTCGTCCCTGCTGCCCATCCCGGCCGGCTACGAGGAGGGGCCCGACATGGACGAGTTCGGCAGCGACAAGGAGTTCACCGGGCGGGAGGCCACCGCCCTGCGCAAGAAGGCGCTGCGCTTCCTGCCGCTGACCGAGCGCCGGGCCATGGAGAAGGAGCTCGACCGGCAGCGGATCAGCAGCATGGCCATGCGCTCGTACGCCTCCCAGGACATGGCCGGAGGCGGCATCGTCGTCACGATGTCCCTCTCCCGGATGCAGGGCAGCGGCACGGCCCGCGCCATCTCCCGCTCGCAGTCGTCCGCGATCGGTGCGATCGGCATCGTCCGCAAGGGCCCCGTGATCAAGGGGTACAAGGACGCGCACTGCTACCTGCCGCCCGATGACAGCGAGGAGAAACTGGAGGCGATGTTCTGCTCCGCCTACCGGGGTGACGTCCTGGTGACGTTCTCGGCGTACGGGACCAAGAAGAATCCCTACAGCAAGATGGACGGGCAGGGCCTCGTGGCCTCCGGCGAACCGGCCGAGCTGCTCCGTGCCCAGCTGGACCGGCTCGGCCAGGTGGGGGAGTCGGTATGAGCGAGGACCAGACCATGACGCCGGTGCAGGACACCCCGGCCGCCCCGGACCCGGCCTTTTCGGACCCGGCCGCACGGGAGCCGGTCGGAACGGAACCGGCCGCTGCACCCCGCCCGCCCCGCCCGCGTCGCGGTCTGCGCGCCGCACTGCGCTGGACGGCAGCGGTGGTCGTGTTCGCCGCCGTGGCGGGCGGCACCGCCTACGGCCTCACCGAGCAGAAGCGGTCCGACCTGCCCGGCCTCGCGACCGAGTCCGACGGCCGCTGGGACTATCCGGTGCTCGAACGGCCCGCCCTGCCCAAGGACGCCCCGCGCCCCTTCGACCAGCGCAACCCCGCTCAGGCGCACTACGCGGACCCGCGCGCCCTGGTGCTGCCCGCGCCCGCCGGGGCCCGCCCCGACCCGGGGCTGCGCACCGACGGCGGCTGGATGAGTACCAAGTCGTTCCTCGCCCAGTTCGAGGCCGACGAGCGCGAGGACCTGAGCACCGATCTGAACGACGCGGGTCTGCGCCACATCACCGGCCGCGCCTGGACGATGCCGGACGGCACCCGCACCCGGATCTTCCTGCTCCACTTCGGTACGGGAGCCCAGGCCACCGCGGTCGCCGACGACCTGGCGGACGGGACAAGCCCGCAGCGCTACCTGCGGGGGGCACAGAGCGCCGAGTACGACGAGTACTTCCCGGAGGACGCGCACGGCGCGGACGTCACGGTGTACCCGTTCGACGAGCCGAGCCCGCACGGGGCCGCCCACGTACGGCAGGCGTATCTCGTGGCCGGGGACATGGTCGGTCTGGTGATCCAGGCGCGGAAGGGGACCGCCCCGGCGGTGCCCTTCCAGCAGACCGTCGCCCTGCAGAGCGAACTGCTCGGCTGACCGCGACCGCCTGATGCCGATTGCTTGACGCCGAGCCCGCCCGACCTCGACCGGCGGACCTCGCCGAGAGCCCCGGGCCCCACCCGACTAGAGTGGGGCCCGGCTCTGTAACCGCATCGATCCGCCAGTACCGCTCACCGAGGAGCACCCGTGCTTGAGGCCTTCTTCTCCGCTCTCCTTGTCCTGGTCTGCGTCGGCGTTCTCGCCTTCGCCGGTCTGACCGTGAAGAAGCTGTACCAGGGCCAGCGCTGACACCTGCCGCACCCGCCGCCCCCGTCGAGGAAATCCCCAGATCATGATCCAGATCCCGTCCGACCTGCACCCCGACCTGGTCCCGCTCGCGTTCCTCCTGGGTGACTGGGCAGGCGCAGGCGTCACCGACTTCCCCGGCGCCGAGAAGGCCAACTTCGGCCAGGAGGTCTCCTTCACCCACGACGGGCGGGACTTCCTGGAGTACCACTCGCACAGCTGGGTCCTCGACAGCGAGGGCAACAAGGTCAAGCCGCTGGAGTCGGAGTCGGGCTTCTGGCGCGTCGGCAAGGACCGCAAGGTCGAGGTCGTCATGGTCCGCGACGACGGCGTCGTCGAGGTCTGGTACGGCGAGCTGGCCGACAAGAAGCCGCAGATCGACCTGGCGACGGACGCCGTGGCCCGCACCGCCGCCTCCGGCCCGTACAGCGGCGGCAAGCGGCTCTACGGCTACGTGAAGAGCGACCTCATGTGGGTCGGCGAGAAGCAGACCCCCGAGGTTCCGCTGCGCCCCTACATGTCGGCCCAGCTCAAGAAGGTCGTCTCCCCGGACGAGGTCGCCGAGATGGCCCGCAACCTCCCGGACATGCCCGACGACGGCATCGCCTTCTTCAAGTAGTCCTAGACTCGGTGGCGTGGTGAGCACCGAAGGCATCGACTGGAAGAGCGATCTGCGGCAGCGCGGCTACCGGCTGACGCCGCAGCGACAGCTTGTCCTGGAAGCCGTGGACACCCTGGAGCACGCGAGCCCCGACGACATCCTGTGCGAAGTGCGCAAGACGGCGTCGGGGGTCAACATCTCGACGGTGTACCGGACCCTCGAGCTCCTGGAGGAGCTCGGGCTGGTCTCGCACGCGCACCTGGGCCACGGGGCGCCGACCTACCACCTCGCCGACCGGCACCACCACATCCACATGGTGTGCCGGGACTGCACCAACGTGATCGAGGCCGACGTCGGCGTCGCCGAGGAGTTCACCGCCAAGCTGCGCGCGGAGTTCGGCTTCGACACCGACCTCAAACACTTCGCGATCTTCGGCCGGTGCGAGAACTGCACCCGTGATCAGGAATCCGCGAAGGAATAAGCGCGTCCGCCCGCTCGTCGTAGTGTGAGTGAACATGCAGCGACATTCACCGAGCAGCCCCCTGCTGACCCTGCCCGGCGCCGTCCCCGGTGAGGGCGTGGACGAAGGCGTCGCCGCCCACTACGGCGACCTGTTCCGCGAGCAGCGCTCCCTCGCCGACGGCGCGGGCGTCGTCGACCTCTCGCACCGCGGCGTCCTCACCGTCACCGGCGACGACCGGCTGAGCTGGCTGCACCTGCTGCTCACCCAGCACGTCACCGACCTGCCGCCGGGGCAGGCGACCGAGGCGCTGATCCTCTCCGCCAACGGCCACATCGAGCACGCCCTGTACCTCGTCGACGACGGCACGACGACGTGGATGCACGTGGAGCCCGGTACGCAGGAGGCCCTCCTCGCGTACCTGGAGTCGATGAAGTTCTTCTACCGCGTCGAGGTCGCCGACCGCACCGACGAGTCGGCCGTCGTGCACCTGCCCGCCGGATCCATCGCGCCCGTGCCGGACGGGGTGGCGGTACGCGAGACCCCGTACGGGCGCGACCTGTTCCTGCCCCGCGGCGACCTGGAGTCGTACGTGGCGCAGAACGGGCCGGCGGTCGGGCTGCTCGCCTACGAGGCGCTGCGCGTCGAGCAGCACCGGCCGCGGCTCGGCCTGGAGACCGACCACCGCACCATCCCGCACGAACTGGGCTGGATCGGCTCGGCCGTTCACCTGCAGAAGGGCTGCTACCGCGGCCAGGAGACGGTCGCGCGCGTACAGAACCTCGGCAAGCCGCCGCGGCGGCTGGTCTTCCTGCACCTGGACGGCAGCGAGGTGCACCTGCCGCCGCACGGCGCGGACGTACGGCTCGCGGCCGACGGTCCCGAAGGCCGCAGGATCGGCTTCGTGACGACGTCCGTACGCCACCACGAGCTCGGCCCGATCGCGCTCGCGCTGGTGAAGCGGAACGTGCCCCTCGACGCGGAGCTCATGGCCGAGGAGACCGCGGCGGCGCAGGAAGTCGTCGTCGAGCCGTAGCGCTCACGGGCTCACATCTCCAGCAGGACCGTGAACGGGCCGTCGTTCGTCAGGGACACCCGCATCTGTGCCCCGAACCGGCCCGTCGCCACGGTCGCGCCGAGCGCCCGCAGCTGTGCCACCACCTCGTCGACCAGCGGCTCGGCGACCTCGCCGGGAGCCGCCGCGTTCCACGTGGGGCGGCGGCCCTTGCGGGCATCTCCGTAGAGCGTGAACTGGCTGATCACCAGCAGCGGCGCGTCGATGTCGCTGCACGACTTCTCGTCGGCGAGCATCCGGATTGACCAGAGTTTGCGGGCCAGTTGGGCCGCTTTCTCCTTGGTGTCCTCGTGCGTGACCCCGACCAGGACGCACAGGCCCTCGCCCTTGATCTCGCCGACCACTTCTTCTTCCACGACGACGCTCGCGCCGTCGACCCTCTGTACTACTGCGCGCATACGGCCATCATGCCGTCCCGCCGGGTGTACCCCCGAACCCCCCATCCGGGGCGGATATGGGGTACTCGCGCACAGAGCGGGCACAAGGAGTGGCACCATGCTGACACGCGGTGCGCCGGAGGTGCGCGGCGTCAGTCCGGTCGAGGGGACGGTAAGCAGACCATGGATGCTCATGCCATGAGCCACACATCGAGTACGGGGGGTACGGGGCTGCCCGGGGACCCTGTCTCCCTGACGCACAGCGGGCGGGGCACCCCGCTGGCGCGGCCGCCCGTGCAGCGCACCGACAGCCCGGAGCTGCCGGCCGTTCCCGAGCACGACTTGTCGGATCTGCGCCTGCCAGAGCTGCGCCGGGTGCGCCGCGACTCCCAGCAGGACGAGGCGGACCTGAGCTACGTACGGCGGCTGCTGCAGGGCCGGATCGACATCCTGCGGGCCGAGCTGGCCCGGCGCCGCGATCCCGAGTCGCCGGTCGTGGACCGGCTCTCGGAGATCCTGCGGGACCAGCCGACCCGGTACCGGTCCTCCGCCCGGCACGTCACGCTCGGCACCCCGCACAGCGAGGAGTTCCGGCGGCTGGCCGCCGAGATGCTCTCCGAGGTCGAGCTCTCCGACCTGGACGCCCGCACGGACGACGAGCTGCACACGGCGATGGGCCGCCTCGTCCGCTACGAGCAGCAGGTCTCCCGGCGCCGGCAGCAGTTGCAGCGCACGGCGGACGAGTGCAGCGCGGAGATCGCGCGCCGCTACCGGGACGGCGAGGCGCAGGTCGACGACCTGCTGGGCGGCTGACGGCCCGGCGGCGGGGCGCCCGGGGGGAAACCCGCGCGACAACCCCCGGCGTGCCGCCTAGCGTGAGCCCATGACCACCCGCACCGAAGGCACCGCCGCCGACATCGACGTACGGCCCCTCACCGAGGACGAACTGCCCGAGTGGTGCCGTGCCCTGAACACCGGATTCCTGCGCTCCCCGACCGTGTCCCCGGAGTCGGTCGCCAGGCGCCGCGCCTACGTGGACCTCGCCCGGACCCGCGCCGCCTTCGCCCCGGCGGGCGGCGGCACGCGGCAGGTCGCCACCTTCCGGTCGTTCGCGCAGGAGATGAGCGTCCCCGGCGGGGCCTCGGTCCCCACCGACGCGATCACGAACGTCACCGTCAGTTCCACCCACCGTCGCCGCGGCCTGCTCAGCCGCATGATGGCCGACGACCTCGCCGAGGCGAAGGCGCGCGGTGACGTCGCGGCGACGCTGATCGCCGCCGAGTACCGGATCTACGGGCGGTACGGGTTCGGGCCCGGGTCCACCACCACGCACTGGGAGATCGACGTGGCGCGGGCCGGTCTCGATCCGCGCTGGTCGGGTCCGGACGACGGCGGCCGGATCGATCTCGCGGACGCCGAGGAGATCCGCAAGATCGGGCCCGAGCTGCACGAGCGGCTGCGTGCGCGGGCCGCGGGTGCGGTGACCCGGGACGCCTACTGGTGGGAGTACCACACCGGCCTGTGGCCGACGCCCGAGGACCCGTGGAAGGACCCGTTCCACGCCGTGTACCGCAATGCGCGCGGCGAGGTCGACGGGCTCGTCACGTACCGGTGCGACGACCACTGGAACGACGCCAAGATGCCGGGCAACACCGCGACCGTGCTGCGTCTGGCCGGCGTCACCCCGGCCGCCGAGCGCGCGCTGTGGCACCACGTCTGCTCGGTCGACTGGGTCACGGCCGTCAAGAGCGGCGGGCGCGCCCCCGACGACCTGCTCCCGTACTACCTGCCCGACCCGCGGGCCGCCCGCATCGTGACGCAGGCCGACTTCCTGTGGGTGCGGATCCTGGATGTCGTACGGGCCCTGGAGGCCAGGTCCTACGGGGCGAGCGGGGAGCTCGTCCTGGAGGTGCGCGACCGGGCCGGGCTCGCGGGAGGCCGGTTCGAGCTGACGGCGGCTCCCGACGGCGCGACCTGTGTGCCGAGCACCGCGTCCCCCCAACTCACCCTCGACATCAGCGAGTTGGGATCTCTGTGGCTGGGCGAGGAGTCCGCGGTGCGGCTCGCCGCCCTGGGCCGGTTGGTGGAGGAGGAGGCGGGCGCCGCCACCGTTGCCGACGCCCTGCTGCGTACGCCGCGGCGGCCGTGGTGCCCCGACGTGTTCTGAGACGGGCCGCGCGGGTCGTTCGAGACCGACCGGGCTCCCGGCTCCCCTCCGGAAGGGAGCCCGGTCAGCCGCTCTGGGCCAGCAGCATGACGAGGATGACGGCCCCGATGCCGCTGATCATGGTGTTCTTGGCCTTGAGGCCGATGGAGAGCGCGACGAACGCGATGATGCCCAGCGGACCGTACTTCCACTGGATGAGCTGCTCGAATCCGATGGCGAGGGCAGCGATGAGGATGGCGAAGACCGGCATGGGGACTTACCTCCTTCAGGTCTGAGTGGTGACCAACTCCCGCGATATCGCGGTGACATAGACCAACCCTTGTGGTCGACGCCAACCCCCGAGGTTGTCCGACCATATCGCTCAAGTTGGTCACCAACTCACTGATACTTATCTCCGCTTCAGGGCGACTCATAACCACCTTCTTCTCAACTCCCTAAAGATGGCGGGAAGTTGTAGTGTTTGGTTGTGAGTGCGGAGCATGCCGCCGTCGAGGGACGGCCAGAGCCGCAGCGGACGCAGTGGACGTACCGCGAGCTGGCCGATGAACTGCGCGCCCGGATCCGGTCCGGGCAACTACGTCCCGGCCAACGCATGCCTACCCAGGCGCAGTTGGCGGACGAATTCAGGGTGGAGCGGTCCGCCGTACGCCAGGCGCTGCGCATCCTGCAGTCCGAGCAACTGCTGGCCAACGTCTCGAAGGGCAGCCCGGCCACCGTCGCGGAGGATCCGCGGCCCGCGTCCAGCGGGCCCGGCGCACTGCCGCAGCCGACGATGGTGACCCTGTCCCAGAAGGTCGCGGCCGCCTTCCGGCAGCAGGACGTGGAGATCGACGCCCTGTGCCTGACGTCGGTCTCGCTGACCCTCGCGATGGGCGAGCCACTGCGCCTCATCCACGCGGGCCGCATGAAACCGGCCAAGGTCCGGGTGCGGGTACTGCTGCCCAGCCGGGACATCGACCTCGCCTTCCCCCGGCCGGCCGAGTCGACCCTGGAGACGGACGCGGGGAAGGCGGGCGGGGTGGTGGGCGGCCCGGTGCAGCGCAACTGGCTCGCGCAGCGCAACGCGCAGGGCCAGGTGCTGCGGCACAACCTGCTGGCCCTGCGCGCCACGCACGGCATCGACGTACACGTCGAGTTCCGGGCGCTGCCGTTCACTCCGCCGGTCAAGCTGTACCTGCTCAACAACACGGAGGCGCTGTTCGCGTACTACACGCTGAGCCTGCGCGGCGAGCAGATCGACCACGAGCGGGTGGACGTGTACGACGCGCAGGGGCTGCGGCAGATGCTGTTCGCGTTCGAACAGGGGGCGGGACTGCGGGACACGACGTTCGTCGAGCAGTCCCACCTGTGGTTCAACAGCCTCTGGAACACCATCAGTTCAGATCTGACGCTCAGTTCCTAGGCAGAGTGGGTAGATCTCTCAGTGGAGCGCGGGGCCGGCCACCATGATCGCGAGCAGAACGCCGCCGATGGAGCTGCACGTGGCGTTCCGGGCCTTGACGCCAATGGTCAGCAGAAGCAGACCTGCGATGCCGGCCGGTCCGTAGTGCCACTGGACGAGCTGCTCAAAGGTGATCACGAACACCGCGGAGAGGAGGCTCAGGAAAGGCATGTCGTTTCCTCCTTCTTCGGCTGCGGCTGGTGCTGGTTGGTCTGCTGGCCCACCATCCTCGGTGCACTTGGCACCAAGTGGGCGACCAACTCCACTATGGTTGTCCCCACTTGGTCGTGAAGCTAAAACAAGTAACCAACAACTCCCGCCAAGTCGCGGGAAGTTGTAGCGTTTGGTCGTGACCCAGGAGGCGTGGCAGACATGGCGGACACCGCGGACGCGACACTGAACGGCAGCAGAAGGCTCACGCCTCAGGAGATCGCCGACGACCTGCGGGAGCGGATCCGGGAGGGCCGGCTGAAGGCGGGCGACCAACTTCCCACCCAGGCCACCCTCGCCGAGGAGTTCGGCGTGGAGCGCGGCACCGTGCGCCAGGCGCTGCAACTCCTGCAGACCGCGGGCTTGTTGAGCAACCGCAGCAAGGGCGCCCCGCCACGCATCGCCCCGTCCACCCCGGCCCGCGACGAACCGCAGCCCACGATGGTCGCCCTCGCCCCGCGCCTGGTGGAGGCGTTCGCCTCGCCCAAGGTGCGCATCGACGCGGTCTGCATGACCTCCGAGACCCTGATGCTGGCCCTGGGCGAGCCGCTGCGCCTGATCCACGAGGGCCGGATGCGCCCCGAGTCCATCGACGTACGCATCCTGCTGCCCAGCCGCGACATCGACCTAGCCTTCCCGGTCGCGGTGCCCGACGACACCGACGGCTCGGACCGCGCCGACGACGCGGCGGTCCACCAGCGCTGGCTCGACACCCGCAACGCCCAGGGCCAGGTCCTGCGGCACAACCTCCGCTCCCTGCGCTCCTCCCACGGCATCGACGTCCAGGTCACCTTCCGCGCCCTGCCGTTCACCCCGCCGGTCAAGCTCTACCTGCTCAACGACGCGGAGGCGCTCCTGTCGTACTACATGGTCACGCGCCGCGAGGAGGAGATCGACAGCGGCACCAAGCTGGAGATGTACTCGGCCACGGGCACCCAGGCCCTCCTGTTCTCCTTCGAGAAGCGCGCGGGCCACCGGGACCGCGCGTTCGTGGAGGAGTCGCAGAAGTGGTTCACCGCCCTCTGGGAAACCATCACGTCCGACCTGACACTCTCCTAGTGACTTCTGATGCGACGAAGAAGACTGTTCCGGTGGCTGATGAGACGGGATCGCGCCGGGAACTGAGCGGGTTGGTGGGGTTGGTCAAGGGTGCGAAGTTCGTGCTCTGGGACTTTGACGGGCCTATCTGTCGGTTGTTCGTGGGGGATTCGGCCAAGGAGGTCGCGCGGCGGCAGGAGGTGTGGCTGGAGTCGCACGGACGCGGCGACGTGCTGACCGCGGAGGACCGCCGCGCGGGCGACCCGCACGCCGCGCTCATCCGGCTCGCGTCGCGGCAGCCGGGCAGTGACCTCGTGGTGGAGCTGGAGAAGCGCCTGGCCCGGGAGGAGCTGGCCGCCCTCCCCACGGCCTTGCCGACGTCGTGGGTGGATCCGCTCATCCAGACCTGGCGCGCCGTCGGCACGCGCCATGCCGTGACGACCAACAACTCCGCGGACCCGGTGCGCCTCTACCTCGAAGGACGTGGCCTCGCCGACTGCTTCGAGCGGCACATCTACGGCCGCACCTCGGACCTGGGCCTGCTGAAACCTCACCCGTACTGCCTCAACCGGGCACTGACCGCCATGGGGGCGGCCCCGGAGGACGCCCTGATGATCGGCGACGCGGTCACGGACTACGAGGCGGCGCAGGCGGCCGGCGTCGCGTTCCTGGGCTTCGCGCGCAATGAGCGCAAGGAGGCGCTGCTGAGGGAGGCGGGGGCGGTGCATGTGGTCCACGACCTGAGCTTGCTGCTGAAGATTCTGCGCGGGCGCTCCTGACCTGCGTCTCTCCCCTCGATCCGACAAGTAGGGAGGAGTTGGCAGCCAACTGACGTAGAGTTGAGGGCACTTGGCACGGCGGGAGGGGTGCAGTCGAGGTGACCGACAACAACAGTCCCGCTCCCGGGGCCACCTCCCGTTCCATCGCCGACGACCTGCGGGAACGGATCCGGGCGGGCGTCCTGCAGCCGGGGGTCAGGCTGCCCACACAGGCCGTGCTCGCCCAGGAGTTCGGGGTGGAGCGCGGCACCGTGCGTCAGGCGCTGCAACAGCTGAAGAACGACGGGCTGTTGGCCAACCTGAGCAAGGGGAGTCCGCCGACGGTGGCCGAGGACGCCGCGCCGCCGCCGCAGGCCTCGCAGTCGGCGCGGAGCATTCTGGGGCCGCACCTCGTGACCGCCTTCGGCGAGCAGGACGTCCGCCTGGACGTGGTGAGCCTGACCGCGGAGACGCTGGTGCTGTCCCTGGGGCAGCCGTTGAGCGAGGTCTACGAGCGTCGGCTCACGCCCCGGTCCGTGTACGTGCGCGTCATGCTGCCGCGCGCCGACGAGCGTCTCGACTACCCCTCCCCGGAGAAGGGCTGGGGCCACGACGAGGAGCTCGACGACGCGATCGACCAGCGCAACCAGCTCCAGGGCAGGTCGCACCGCTTCATCCTGCAGCAGGTGCTCGGCAAGCTGCGCAAGGACGCGGGCATCGACGTACGGGTGGAGTTCCGGACCCTGCGCGGCACCCCCGTGCGGAAGGTGTACCTGCTGAACCGGAAGGAACTGCTCATGGGGCACTACGTCCCCGGCCGGTACGAGCGGGACGTGGAGGGCTTCCGGGATCCGGTGTGTCTGCGGGACGTGGAAGGCGCGGAGACCAAGATGTTCGTCTTCGGGGAGGACGGCGGGCAGGGGCAGGCCCTGATGGACGCCGAACAGCTGACGTTCGACCGTGTCTGGGACTTCGTCGCCCAGCCCCTGGACTGAACCGGGCGCCAACCGGACCCGAACCGACGGCATGCGGCACGGGCGTCCCAGATACTGACACGCGCTGAGACCAGGCGTCCCGCACGCTACTCTGTGCGCTCATGTCGTCACCTCTGCCCCGCAGAGCGCATCAGGCGCTGGTCCGCAAGCTCGCGGAGACACGGCGGCGCGCCCCCGGAGGGGATGTCTTCACGGGGCACCACAACACGAACGTGATCCTGCCGCTGGGGCTTCCGCTGGCCCTGCTCCTCGGCGTCGGGGTCAAGGTCTTCGGTGTCCGGGGAAAGTTCCGCACCCCCGTGGAGACGGTGGAGGTGGTGCCGCGTCTGTGGCGCCGTGAATCCGAGGTGCTGCGGGCGGTGAGTCGCAGTCTCGCCCAGGTCCCGCGGTGCCTCGCCGACTTCGACGACTGGTCCCTGCACACCTATTTGGCGGGGGAACCGCTGTCGGGGGTTCTCGAGCCCGGGGAGCCCGTGGGCGAGGACCGGATGAGAGCGCTGGCCGACTTCTTCGCACGGGTCGCGTCCGTGCCGATCGACCGGCTGCCGGAGCTCCCCGAATCGTACTGGCCGGCGGAGGGGTGCAGTCGTCAGTTCCTGGGCTGGCTGGCCAAGTTCGCCGACGACAAGGTGCACCGCGTCAACGAGGAGCGCTTCGGGGAGCTCTTCCGCGAACTGGGCGTACCGGACGACGCGATCGGTCAGTTCATGGAGCACATCCCGGACGATGCCCTCACGGACCGCCCCTTCACCCTGCTGCACACCGATGTCCACCGGGGCAACGTGGTCGTCGCCAAAGCGCTCGGCGGGCGCGAGCAGCTGTGCGTGATCGACTGGGAGCTGGCGTTGTACGGCGACCCGCTGCACGACCTCGCGACGCATCTGGTCCGGATGAACTACGACGACGCCGAGCGCCGGCACATGACGGATCTCTGGGCCCGGGCGATGCGGGACGCGGGGCACGAGCGCATGACGTGCGGCATGGAGACCGACCTCTCCCACTATCTGGACTTCGAGTACGTGCAGTCGGTGTTCCCGGACGTGATGCGCGCGGCCCTGGCCCTGGGGCCCGCACCCGCGGACGGTGACTTCGCCGTGGCGGCGGGGCGGGTGCTCCGGGCCATGGAGCGGGCCTGGAAACCACTGCACCTCGACGGCAAGGGGCCGGACCCGGCGACAATCCTCAAGGCGTTGCGCGTCTGGCACGAGCGGGATCTGGCCGGACAACGGCCATGGTGTGACGCGTAGTTCACCGTTGCGGTGGCCCGTTGCTACGTTGATGCTGAGCTTTCATGCGGGTCTACTCGAACGGCAGGACGAGCGCGGCTTGGCGTTCGGCGGTGGAACTCTGCGGTGACGCCTCGGCGGTCGAGGGGCCGCTGACGGGCTCTCATCACGAGACCTACGTCTTTCCGCTGCGGGTCGGGCAGGGCGGACGCACCGTCCGCTGGAAGAGCCGGGCGGCCCGGGCCGGCCTGGTCCGCTTCGACCGCCGGTGTTTCGCCTCGGAGGCGGACGTCGTCCGCGCGGTGAGCCGGCGGGTGCGCCGCGTGCCCGAGTACATCGAGGTCGGCGGGGCGGGGCTGCAGCGTTTCATCGAGGGAGAGACCCTGGGCCGGCTGTGCCCTCCTGGGGATCCCGTACCGGACCACCTGGCGGGCCAGATCGTGGACGTGTTCCGTGAGCTGGTCTCGCTCCAGGGCGGCCCGGGCGACGGGGACACGGCCGCGTGCCTGGACGGCCTCGTGTCCTTCGTCGAGGAGCACGTCTACGAGGCCCATGCGGACGCGTTCGCGGGCCTGTTCCGCGCGTTCGGCATCGACCGGTACGTGTTCCGGCCGCTTCGGCGCAGTGCGGCCGCGCTGGGCGCACGCCCCTTCTGCCTGGTGCACGGGGACCTGCACCGGGAGAACCTGATCATCGACGCCCGGGGTGAACTGTGGGTCATCGACTGGGAGTTGGCGATGTTCGGCGACCCTCTGTACGACCTGGCGACCCATCTTCACCTGATGCGGTACCCGGAGACGCAGGAGCGCGAGGTGACCCGGCTGTGGTGCGCGGCGGTGGAGGAGGTCGCTCCCGGCAGCTCCGCGGGATGGCACCGGGACCTTCCGCTGCTGCTCGGCTTCAAGCGGGCGCAGTCGGTGTTCACCGACGTCATCAGGTGCGGGTTCGCGCTGCGCGCGGACGGGGTGCCCGACGCGGGCCGGCTGTGGCGCGCGGCGGTGGAGCTGCACGGGGTGCTGGCCAGGGGCGCTGTACCGCTGGGCCTGCCGGACGTCCCGGCCGTGCGGGAGGTCGCCGCCGCGCTCGCGGACTCCTGCCGCGGCTACCCTGCACAACCATGACCACCCCGCCCCCCGCCCCCGGCCTCCGCGAACGCAAGAAGCAGCGGACCCGTCAGACCCTCTCCGAGACCGCCATCAGGCTCTTCCTGGAGAAGGGGTACGACAAGGTGTCCGTGGCGGAGGTCGCCGCTGCGGCGGAGGTGTCGAAGCCGACGCTGTTCCGGTACTTCGCGGCCAAGGAGGACCTCGTCCTGCACACGTTCGCCGATCACGAGGACGAGGCCGCCCGGGTCGTCGCCGGCCGGGCGGACGGGGAGTCGGCGCTCGGCGCGCTGCGGCGCCACCACCTGGCCGGGCTCGAGCGGCGGGACCCGGTGACGGGGCTGTGC
>NZ_JAAGMG010001185.1 GCF_010548525.1 Streptomyces sp. SID14478 | reverse complement strand
GAGCCCGTGCGCGTCCGCGTCGAGCCCCGGCGCCGCGTCCACGGGCGCGAGCGCCCGGTGGCGCGGTGCGAGGCAGCCCTCGGCGACGGCCGGGTCGGTCAGGTCCCAGCCGACGAGCAGCCGGTCGGAGCCCTGGCCCTGGTTCACGCCGTCGTCCATCACACCGTAGAAGTCCGGTAGATACTCCTCCACCACCGCACCCAGCTTGGCGAGATTGAAGTAGGCGTTGCGGCTGACCAGCGGGTCGTACGTCCACGTCACCTTGGGCAGGGCACGCTCCAGCGCCCACGCCCGCTGGTGGACCTTGAGCGCGAAGCCGACGCTGTGGCCCCGCGCCCGGACGTCGACCCCCGCGATGTGCGAGTGCAGTCCGCCCCTCGCGAGGAAGCCGACGCAGACGCCGACCAGCCGGTCGTCCTCGTACGCGCCGGCCACGTAACTGCCGGAGTGCTCGAAACCCCGCAGCAGCGCCATGGTGATCAGCGGGCTGCCCGCCGGGGGCCGCCACACCTGGTCGAGCAGGGCGCAGGCCGCCCGCAGTTCCGGCTCCTGCGCCAGCTCCCTGATGGTCACACCGGACCGTCGCTGAGCCAGGTCGGACGCCGCCACGGCTGCCTCGACGAGTGCGCTCACGCTGTTCTCCTCAGAACTGCAAGGGACGGGCCGGCGCAGGCGCGGCCGTCCGTGCGGGGCCCGCATCGGCGCCGGCTCCCGTCGGGGGACAGAACACCGCCTGCATCAGGTCGGTGGAGATGCCGCCCTGGTCGACCCAGTCGCCGTTGATGTCGGTACTGGCGACCTTCGAACCGTCGCGCAGCCCCATCGCCCACGACAGCGAGCCGTGGATCGTGCCGCCGTGGCCCCACACCGTGGTCCCGCACGACAGCGTCTGGGCGATCATGCCGAGCCCGTACTCGGTGTTCGGGATCCAGTTCACCGTCGGTACGGTGGTGAACATCGCCTTCTGCTCGGCGGGACGCAGCAGCCGGCCGCTGAGCAGGGCGCTGTAGAACCGGTTGATGTCGCCGGTCGTGGAGATCATGTCGCCGGCCGACCCGGCCCAGCTGGGGTTCAGCTCGGTCACGTCGTACACCGGGGCCGCGGGGTCGGGCACCAGGAGCTTGGAGTACGCCTTTCCGTGCGGTCCGAGGATGCCGGTGTTCCGGCCCGGCAGGTAGGTGTGGGTCAGGCCGAGCGGCACGATGATCCGCCGGGTCACCTCGGTGGCGAGGGGGTGCCCCGTCACCTTCTCCGCGATCATCCCGGCGAGGATGAAGTTGGTGTTGGAGTACGCCCACGACGTACCCGGCGCGAAGTCCGGGGCATGGCTCATGGCCGTCTTGACGAGTTGCCCGGGCGTCACGCTGTCGAAGCGGTGCTCGAGGAAGCCCGGGCCGACCAGGTTGGCCGCGAACTGGGGGTCGTTGGTGTAGTTGAAGATGCCGCTGGTGTGGTTGAGCAGTTGCCGCACGGTGATCCGGTTGCCGTCGTGCCCGTTGCCCCGCACCACGCCCGGCAGCCACTTCTCGACGCTGTCGCCGAGGGCGAGCCGCCCCTCGCCCACCAACTGCAGCAGGACGGTGGCCGTGAAGGTCTTGGTCGTGCTGCCGATCCGGAAGCGGTCGCCGGGCCGCAGCGTGCGCCGCGTGGTGGTGTCGGCGACGCCGGCGGTGCCGAACCAGCGGGCGGAGCCCTTGAGGACCTCGGCCTGGATGCCGGGAGCGCCGCCTTCGCTCACCGCTGCGTCGAGCACCCTCTGGACGGCGGCGTCCCCCGTCGTGGTCCGCGCGGTGGCGGAGACGGCCGGCGAGACGGCCATGGCCATGGCCGCGATGCTCGCGATGAGGACGGCTCTGGAACGACGGAACATGGGGCTTCCTTTCGTGGCGGGACAGGAAGGCACGTACTCCCGGACGGCAGGTGACGCCGGGAACCGACATCGTCGCGAGCCGGGGCGCCCCGTGGCTAAGGACGACAGGACACAATCCGGGCCGCCTCTTGGTGCCGCGCGACGAACCCGGCCGGGCCGCGGACCCCGACGGCACGTGGCAGGCGCCCTTCGTCCGCCGGTACATACGCGCGCACTCCCCTTCGTGCGACGGTCCGAAGAGGCGTCCGGGCACCTGCCCTAGCGTTCGCTGATACCCCGTCATGACCTGCACTCCCTGCATGACGTGGCTGACGTGCACGGGCCCGCACGGCCCCCGACTGCCTCGCGCTGCCGTCCGACCTGGAGGTCCTCTCATGGCGTCCCGCACTCACTCGACGGCCCTGCTGCTGGCCGCCGCCCTGGCGCTGTCCGCCTGTTCCGGCGGCGGCTCGCCCGCGCCGTCGGCCGGCAGCAGGACGCTGGTCGTCGACACGTCCTTCGACCTCAAGACGGCCGACCCGGGACGGATGTACGAGGCGACCGGTCTCTTCCTCGGCAAGGCGGTGTACGACACGCTGCTCACCTTCGACGGGGGCGACGTGACCAAGCCGGTGCCGGGCCTGGCCGAGTCGTACCGGCTCTCCGACGACGGCAAGGTCCTGACGCTCACGCTCCGTGCGGGGGCGAGGTTCAGCGACGGCTCCCCGCTGACCGCCGACGACGTGGTCTTCTCCCTGACCCGCCTGCGCGACATGAAGGGCAACCCGTCGTTCCTGCTCGACGGGGTGAAGGTGGCCAGGACCGGCGACTCCACGATCACGCTGACGTCCAAGGCGCCCAACCCCGCGCTGCCGTACATCCTGCCGAACCCGGTGCTCGGCATCCTCAACAGCAAGGTCGTCAGGGCGCACGGAGGAACCACGGACACCAAGGACAAGGCGGAGCAGTACCTCAACTCGGCGTCCGCCGGCTCGGGTCCGTACGTCATGGAGTCCTTCGACGTGAGCAACCAGGTCGTGCTGCGCGCCAACAAGGAGTACTACGGCGCCGAACCGGCGTACGACAAAGTCGTCATCCGCAACGTCGAGGCGGCGACCCAGAAGCTCAACGTGCAGCGCGGCGAGAGCCAGGTCGCCCTGAACCTCTCCGGTGACCAGGCCAAGAACATCGCCGCCGGTCTCCAGGTGAAGCGGTCCGCGTCGGCCAACGTGATCTTCCTGTTCGGCACCCGGAACAAGGCGGTCAGCAAGACGACGGCGAACCCAAGGTTCATGGAGGCGGTCCGCAAGGGCGTCGACTACAAGGGACTTCTGGAGCTGGCCGGCGAGGGGTCGGTGCAGGCGCCCGGCATCATCCCGTCCCAGCTGCTGGGCGCGCTCCCGCCGGAGCAGGCCCCGCGGCGGGACGTCGCGGGGGCCAGGGCGGCGCTGGCGGCGAGTGGGCTGACCCGGCCGAAGGTCGAGCTGGAGTACCCGAGCGAACTCACCGTCAACGGACTGTCCCTGCAGCCGCTGGCCGAGCGCGTCCAGTCCAACCTCAAGGAGGTCGGCATCACCGTCGACCTCAAACCCACCCCCCTCACCACCGCGGCGGACAACTACCGCAACGGAAAAGAGGAGATGGGGCTGTGGTACTGGGGCCCGGACCACCCGGACCCCAGCGGCTACCTGGTGTTCCTGCCCGGCAAGCCGGTGGGCCTGCGCCTCGGCTGGAAGGCGGGCGCGGACGAGGAACTGGAAGCCATGGGTGAGAAGGCGGCCACCGCGATCGGCGACACCGCGCGCAAGCAGGCCTACGCCGACCTGCAGACCCGGCTCAACTCCACGGGCCCCTACGTCCCCCTCCTTCAGCCCGGCCAGAACATCGTGACGGCCGCCTCCGTGACCGGCCTCGCCTACCACCCGATGTGGACCGTCGACCTCGCCGACCTCGGTGCGAAGTGACATGACGACCACGACCACGGACACGGCACCCGCACGCCGACGCGTCCCGCGCCGCAGCAGACCGCTGGCCCGGTTCCTCGTCCGCAGAGTGCTCGTCGCGCTCCTGCTGGCCTGGGGCGTCACTCTGGTGACGTTCGTCCTGACCACTCTGGTGCCGGGCGACCCCGCGGCGGCGAACCTGGGCCAGCAGGCGCTCGGTGACCCGGCGGCGGTGGCCCGGTGGCGGGCCGACCACGGGCTCGACAAGCCGCTCCCCCAGCAGTACCTGGTGTTCCTGCAAGGGCTGTTCCACGGCGACCTGGGCACGAGTCAGCAGTCGCACCGGCCGGTCGCCGCGGACCTCGCGGAGTTCGTGCCGGCGACCCTGGAACTGGCGGGCGCCGCGATCCTCGTCTCCCTGGTGCTCGGTGTGGCGTTCGGCCTGATCGCCGCCCTGCGCCGGAACCGCCCGGTGGACCACGCGCTGCGGATGGTGAGCCTGATCGGCGTCTCGGTGCCGACGTTCTGGCTGGCGCTCCTCGCGTTCTACGTCTTCTTCTACCGCCTGCGGATCACCCCGGGCAGCGGCCGCGTCGATCCCGGCCTCGGCGCCCCGCACCACCTGACCGGACTGCACACGGTGGACGCGGCGCTGACCGGCCGCTGGGACGTCTTCACCAGCGCGCTGGGCCATCTGATCCTGCCCGCCCTGGTGCTCTCGCTCTACACGATCGGGCTGTTGACCCGCTTCACCCGCAGCGCCGTGCTGGACGTCCTCGGCCAGGACCACGTCCGGGCCGGCCGGGCCAAAGGGCTGCCCGGCCGGGTGATCCTCTTCCGGTACGTGCTGCGCTCGGCCCTGGTGCCGATCATCACGGTGGCGGGGCTCGCGTTCGGCAGCCTCCTGTCGGGCACCGTCCTCGTCGAGTCGATCTTCGCGTGGCAGGGCGTCGGCCAGTACGCGTTCAAGAGCGCCACGGCCCTCGACCTGCCCGCCATCATGGGAGTCGGCCTGGTGGTGAGCGGCGTCTACCTGGCCATCAACCTGCTCGTGGACGTCCTGTACGGCGTGATCGACCCCCGGGTGAGGCTGCGATGAGCCGGCTGCCGGAAAGATGGCGGCGGCCTCAGGCGGTCGCGGGCGCAGGGCTCGCCCTCGCCTGGCTGGTGATCGCCGCGGCCGCGCCCCTGCTCGCGCCGCACGACCCGCTCGCCCAGGAGCTGCCCCGGCTCGCCGGACCGGGCCCGGGACACTGGTTCGGCACCGACCAGCTCGGGCGCGACGTGCTCAGCCGGGTCCTGTACGGCGCACGCGTGTCGATCCCGCTGACCCTGCTCCTGGTCACCCTGTCCGTACTGGTCGGCGGGGTCCTCGGGGCCGTCGCCGGATACTTCGGCCGGTGGGCGGACGAGGGCATCATGCGACTCGCGGACCTCGTCTTCGCGTTCCCGACGATCATCCTGGCCATGGTGGTGGCGGCCGCGCTCGGCGCCAGCCTCACCCACGCGGTGCTCGCCGTGCTCGTCGTGGCGTGGGCGGCCTATGCCCGCGTCGGCCGCGGCCTGGTCCTCGGCGTACGCACGCAGGAGTACGTCGTCGGCGGGAGGCTGCTGGGCTTCACGGTGTGGCGCTCGCTGCGGGTGGACGTCCTGCCCAACGTGGTGGGACCGATCCTCGTCCTCGCCACGCTCGACATCGGCACGGCGCTGCTGCTGCTCTCCGGACTGTCGTTCCTCGGACTGGGCGCCAAGCCGCCGTCCGCGGAGTGGGGGGCGATGGTGGCCTCGGGCGTGGAGGTGTTCGACAGCTGGTGGGTGGCGACGTTCCCGGGCCTCGCGATCCTGACGGTGGTCCTCGCCTTCAACTTCCTCGGCGACTCCCTGCGCGACGCCCTCGACCCCCGCACTGCCCGCACCGTCAAGGAGCGTGCGCTGTGACCCTCACGATCACCGGTCTGCGGGTGACGATCCGCGGCACGCAGATCCTGTCCGGCGTCGACCTCGCCCTGCACAAGGGGCAGGTGCACGGCCTGGCCGGCGAGAGCGGATCGGGCAAGACCATGACCGGCTTCGCCGTCCTCGGGCTCCTGCCGCACGGCGCGCGGGCGAGCGGGCGGATCGAACTGGCGGGGCGGGACCTGCTCCGGCTCCCCGACAGGGAGCTCAACCAGGTGCGCGGCAAGGACGTCGCGATGGTCTTCCAGGACCCGTCCACCAGCCTGCACCCCATGCTGAGCGTGGGCAAGCAACTGACCGAGCACATGCGCCTGCATCTGGGCCTCGGCCGCGCCGAGGCCCAGGCACGCGCCGTGGAACTGCTCGCCAAGGTCCGCATCCCCGGCCCCGCACAGGCCCTCCGGCGCTACCCGCACCAGTTCTCGGGCGGGATGCGACAGCGCATCGCCATCGCGGTGGCGCTGGCCTGCGACCCGCAGGTGCTCATCGCCGACGAGCCCACCACCGCGCTGGACGTGACCGTGCAGGCCGGGATCCTGCGGCTCCTTCGCGGCCTGTGCGACGAACTCGGTCTCGCGGTCCTGCTCGTCACCCACGACCTCGGTGTCATGTCGGCGATCGCCGACGAGGTCAGCGTCCTGCGGGGCGGCCTGGTCGTGGAGTCGGGCCCGCGGGAGTCCGTGCTGCGCGCACCCGCGCACCCCTACACCCGCTCCCTGTTGGAGGCCCTGGCATGAGTGCCGAGACCCTGCTGCGCGTCGACGACCTCGTCATCGAGCACCGCTCCCCCGGCCGGCCCGCCGTCCGGGCGGTCGCCGGGGCCTCGCTCACCGTCGCCCCGGGCGAAGTCCTGGGCCTGGTCGGCGAGTCGGGGTGCGGGAAGTCGACGCTGGCCCGCGCCGTCTGCGGGCTGCACGCGGTGGCGGGCGGCTCCCTGACCTTCGACGGCCGGCCGATCCGCCCGCTCGGCCTGCGGCGCAGGCAGGCGACCGGTATCCAGATGGTCTTCCAGGACCCCTCCACCTCCCTCAACCCGCGGCGCCGCGTCGGTGACCAGATCGCCGACGGCCTGCGTCTCGTCCGCGATCCCGACGACCCGGCCGGGCATCTCGAACGCGTCGGTCTGCCCCGCGCGTTCGCCGCCCGGCATCCGCACGAACTCTCCGGCGGACAGCGCCAGCGCGTCGCCCTCGCCCGTGCGCTGGCCGCCCGCCCCCGGCTGCTGATCGGCGACGAACCCCTCTCCGCCCTGGACGCCTCGGCCCAGTCCCAGGTCGCCACCCTCATGCGTGACCTTGCCGTGGACGCGGGCGCCGGGCTGCTGTTCATCAGCCACGACCTGTCCGTGCTGCGGCTCGTCGCCGACCGGATCGCGGTCATGTACCTCGGGAAGATCGTCGAGACCGGTGGGACCGCCGCGGTCTGGGACTCGCCCCAACACCCCTACACGCAGGCCCTCTTGCGGGCGGTCCCGCGTCCCGACGGCCTCGGCACCCTGCCCGCCGAGCTCGCGGGCGACGTCCCCGACCCGTCGGACCCGCCCTCGGGCTGCCGTTTCCATCCGCGCTGCCCGCACGCCTGGGATCTCTGCCGGGTGAAGGAACCCGATGTCAGTCCGACGGCGTGCTGGCTCCACGCGCCCTCGTGACCGTGGAGGCGTGCGCGGGGGTCCTCGTCCGTCGCCCCGGGGTCAGGGGAGCACACCGGCCCATCCATGGCCGGTTCCGACGGGAAACGCGGTCGGCCCCTTGCGGGCGGAACCGTTCCGTTCTCCGATCGTCTCGGACAATTTCCGTGCTTATATCCGCCGGAACACGAGCAGTTCGGTCCGCCCGCCACTGAGCGGCACGAAATGGCTGCCCAGTAGCGTAAGGCCGCGCTGAGCCAGACGCTCCAGAAGCCACGAGCGCGAAATCATGCCGTAAAGGGTCGCGCCACTGGAGACCCAGTTCTTCGTCATCGCGTCGTCGAGGCAGTTCTCGTTCACCACGTCGAACGCGACGATCCCGCCCGGGCGCACGACCCGCGCCATCTCGTCCAGATACCCGATGGTCACGACGAGCGGGACGTAGACGAACACCTTGTGCGCGTGCACCAGGTCCACCGAACCGGACGCGGTGGCGCTCAGCGTTCGGCCGTCGGCGGGCCGCACGAGCACGTTCGGCAGCGCCCTCAGACGGGGCAGCCAGTCCCCGGCGGTCTCGTAGATCTCGTACGTGTCCGGGTGCGTCGCGGCGATCACCCGGGCCGCGTACCGGCCCGAACCAGGCCCGATCTCGCACACGCGCTCCACGTGCCCGCCGAGGTCCGCCTCGCGCAGTATCGCGTCCACGGTCCCGGCGGTCGCACCCGGAGCCGCGCTGTAGCGGTCGATGTAGTCCTCCACGGACGTTCCGGCCCGCCGGGCCGCCGCCAGCGTCTGACGGGCCGGCAGGAAGGGCTGGATCGCCGGATCATCACTGTGCCCACGAACCACCTGCACCCCTAAAGGACGCAGTACGCGGTTCGCCCCCTCACGTGCGGAACTCAGCACGGACATTGCTACCCCCTCGCGAATTTCCTCGTAATTGCAGCCTGCCGCAAAAAGAAGGGACGCACGGGCAGATCCGCCATACCCGTCGGGAGTTTCGCGCCATTTCCCCGATGGAAAAACATGTACTGCCGCAACAAGCACCCCATGCGCGACTGTTCATGAACATAACAAGAAGAAATCTTGACCCTTCCGACAGCCGTTCTTTGGTTAGGGTGACGCGGAGGGCGGTAATGGCCGCCCGGGCGGATCGGACACGACAGGGGGGCTCGCGTTGGATCGCCTGGCCGAAGAGGAGCGGGAAGCCGGCGTGCAGGACCGGCCGGCATCCGCACTGCTGCCCCCGGCGCTGCGCCCGTGGCTCGGGCCGACCGCGCTCCTGGCCGCGCTGGTGGTCGTCGCGCTCGGCATCCTGTACGCCGGTCACGAACAGCCCGGCAGGGTCGACAGCTGGCTCAACTCGCCGACGGCGGACAGCGTGCGGCCGCCGTGGCGCGGCGTCGCCCTGGCCATCGACTTCCTGGGGGAACCGGCCGGGTCCGTGCTGGTGGTCGCCGTCGTCGTGGCGGGCTGCCTGCTGCTACGGCGTCCTCGCCATGCCGTGCTCGTCGTGACGGGCGCCTGTCTGAGCGTAGGGCTCGCGACCCTGCTCAAGCACGTGGTGGGGCGCACCATCCACGGTGACGGCAACCTGTCCTTCCCGAGCGGGCACACCACGTTCCTCACCGCGCTCGCCCTCGCGACGGCGCTGCTCGCCACCGCCCGGCTCCGTCCCGGCACGGCGGCCGCGCTCTCCCTCGTGCTCGGCGCCGCCCTGGTCGCAGGTGCCACGATGGGCTGGGCCCAGGTCGCCCTGGGCGCCCACTACCCGACCGACGCCCTCGGCGGCTGGTGCACCGCGCTGGCGGTGGTTCCGGCGACCGCCCGGCTGGTGGACAAGGTCGCCGACGACGCCCGCTGGAATCGTCGCTGACGACACGTCATCTCACACCAGGCGGCGGAAGACGGGCTTCACCGGCCGCCCGCCGAGCCACGGCGTGGGGTCACCGGCGTCCAACGCCTTGCGGTACACCGCGCATGCCTGGGCCACCGCGTGGACGGTGTGGTCGATGTCGGTCTCGTCGAGCGCGCTGCTCACCACGAACGACGGGGCCAGCACCCCGCCCGCGAGGAGCCGGCGCAGGAACAGCGTGCGGTACTGCTGCGACGGTTGCCGGTTCTCGTCGAGGGTGGCGAAGACCAGGTTGCTGGCGCGGCCCCGGACGAGGACGTGGTCGCCCACGCCCATGGCGGCCGCGGCGTCGCGGACCCCGGCGGCCAACCGCTCGCCCAGGGCGTGCAGTTGGGCGGTGATGCCCTCCTCGACGTAGGTGGCCTGCACGGCCATCGCGGCTGCCAGGGAGTGCGTTTCCGCGCCGTGCGTGGTGGAGAGCAGGAACACGCGGTCGCCGCGGTGGTGCAGTCCGCCCTGCTCCATCAGGTCGCGGCGCCCCGCCAGCGCGGAGACGGCGCAGCCGTTGCCGAGCGCCTTGCCGAACGTGGAGAGGTCGGGGACGACGCCGTACAGGCTCTGGGCGCCGGCCTCGGACCAGCGGAAGCCGGTGATCATCTCGTCGAAGACGAGGACGCAGCCGTGCCGGTCGGCCAGGGCGCGCAGTCCCTCCAGATACCCCGGCGCCGGCTCGGCGTGGCCCGCGGGTTCGAGGATCAGGCAGGCGATCTCGTCCTGGTACCGGGTCAGGAGTTCCTCCGTGGCGGCCAGGTCGCCGTAGGGGAACGCCACCGTGAGCTCGGTGGTGGCCGCCGGGATGCCCGCGGACATCGGTGTGGTGCCGATGAACCAGTCGTCGACGGAGAAGAACGGATGGTCGCCGCAGACGGCCACCCGCGGCCGCCCGGTGGCGGCGCGGGCGAGGCGCACCGCGGCGGTCGTGACGTCGGAGCCGTTCTTCGCGAACTTCACCATCTGCGCGGTCGGCACCGTGGCCAGGAAGCGCTCCGCCGCCTCGACCTCGACGACGGACGGCCGGACGAAGTTGCTGCCGCGGTCGAGCTCCCGGCGCACCGCCTCGTTCACCCGGGGATGCGCGTGGCCGAGACTGACCGACCGCAGCCCGGAGCCGTACTCGACGTACTGGTTGCCGTCGATGTCCCACACGTGGGCGCCGCGTCCGTGGCTGATGACCGGGGCGAGGTGCTCGGGGTACTGGTCGTCGCCCTTGGCGTACGTGTGCGCGCCCCCGGGGATCATGGCGTGCAGCCGCTCGTTGGCCGTGCGCGACCGGGGCAGCTGGAACTCTTCGGGGTCCACGTCCATCTCAGTTCTCCCTGTGCTTCAGGACCTCGGCGAGGCGTGGTGCCTGCCGGTCCCGGTCCGACATCGCGTGCGGCGGCAGCGGCCAGTCGATGGCGAGATCCGGGTCGTCGAAGGCGATCGTCACGTCCTCGGCCGGATCGTGCGGGCGGTCGATGCGGTACGAGGTGTCGGCGGTCTCGGTCAGCGCCTGGAAGCCGTGCGCGCACCCCGCCGGGATGTACAGGGTCGCCTGCGTCTGGCCGGACAACTCGAAGGTGGCCACGGTGCGGTAGGTCGGCGAGTGCGGCCGCAGGTCCACGACGACGTCGAAGATCCGCCCGTACGAGCAGCGCACCAGCTTGGCCTCGCCGGCGCCCGAGCGCAGGTGCATGCCGCGCAGCACGCCCCGCACCGAGCGGGACACGCTGTCCTGGACGAAGGCGTCCGGGTCGAGGCCCACCGAGCGGACGACGTCGGCGTCGAAGGTGCGGCAGAAGAACCCGCGCTCGTCGGCGTACGGCGTCGGCTCGAACAGGAACGCCCCGGATATCTCCGGGACTTGTGTCGCCTTCAAGGAGTCTCCAACGGTGCGTGGGCGGGGGTCGTTCCGGACGTCGGGACCAGGACGTCGGTCAAGTCGGCGAACTGGTCCTGGAGTTCGCGGTCGGCGACCAGGTTCCGCTCGGCGAGGGTGCGGCGCAGCCGGGCCGACCGCTTCTCCACCTCCCGGAACTGTTCCAGCAGGCGCTCGGCGTCGACCTCACGGGCCGGGTGGCAGTACGCGGCCAGGCCCATCCGGTCCATGAGCGCTTCGCTCTTCGCCGCGTAGCTGAGGGCGAGCGTCGGGGTGCCGACCTTCAGGGCGCAGATCAGGTTGTGGTAGCGGGTCGCCACCACCGTGTCGGCGGCCGCGGTCTCCTTCATCAGGTCGGCGAGCGAGGCCGCGTCGGCCGCGGTGACCAGCGGCGAGTCCACCGCGTCGAGGATCGCCGTGACCACCGGCGCGTCGCAGGCGTCGCCCGTGAGCAGTCGGACCTGCCTGCCGTCCTCGACCAGCGCGCGCACGAAGCGGGTCGTCCCGTCGAGGTAGCGGCGGTGGATCTCCTCGGCCCGCGCCCGGTCGTCGTTGCCGCCGTGGAAGTCCATGACGCCGACACAGACCGGTCCCTGCGCGCCCGGTGCCGCGTTCCGCGGCGGCGTCGGCAGCGCGAAGGCGAGGTCCGGGTAGACCTTGTCGCGCCGGGTGTCCACGCCCATGTCGCGCATCGCGTCGCGGGACAGGGAGTCCCGGAACGAGCGGTACGTGGCAAGCCGCGCCGACCAGCGCACCAGGGCCCGCGTCGGCCGGTTGCCGATCGGCGCGGCGCCGACGCCGACCAGCGCGACCCGGGTGCCGCTCAGCCGGCCGCTCGCGCAGAGCAGGAACAGCGCGTACGGGAAGCCCCACGGCCGCAGCGGCAGCGTGGCCTCCAGGACGCCCATGCCCGGCACGATCACCACGTCGTGCCGCCGGACCCAGGCCGCGGTGCGGAACGCGTCGACGAGCTTGCCCACGCCCTTGGCCGCGATCGCGCCGGCCCGTGACGCGGTCCGGTACTCGCCCCGGTTCCAGTGCAGCCGCGTCGCCGGGATCCCGTACCGGGTCGTGACGACCTCCGGTCCCCCGCACAACGCGTCCACGACCACCTGCGGGTGCGCGGTGCGGAGGTGGCCGAGGAGGGCCTCCAGCGAGCCGTCGTTGCCGAGGTTGCCGGAGCCGAGCAGCCCGAACACGCCCACCCGCGGTGCCGCCGTCATGCCCCTCGCCCCTCTCGGCCCGCGACGAGGTCGTCGACGCTGACGGTGAGTCCGGCGGGGTCGACCGGGGCGCGGTCCTCGACGCGCTCGC
>NZ_JAAGMG010001141.1 GCF_010548525.1 Streptomyces sp. SID14478 | reverse complement strand
TGCGCGCCCGGTACGCCGCCTCGTGCAGCGCGAGCAGATGCTCCTGGCCCGCGCGATCGGCCCCGGCCACCCGGCCCAGCGCCTCGGCGGCGCCGCGCGGCGGCATCTTCTCCCCGTTCAGATAGCGGTGCCAGGCGGACTTGCTGTACGCGGTCTTCCGGGCGAGGCCGTCCAGGGAGAGCCCGGTGCGCTCCTTGAGCGCGCGGAGTTCGGCGACCAGGAGCTGTTCCGGGGCCTCGAGCGTGTCGGGCAGCGGTCGCCAGCGGGACACCATGTGCGCCTTCCTTTCCCGCCCTGCCCGCGGTTGTGGGACCGCGGGCCTCAACAGGACGTCCGGGACGCCCATTTCATCCCGGATGTCGGAAGGATGGGTACCCAGGGCGGGCGCCGGATGACACCCCTTCGGCGCGATGCGCGACATGTCAGCTGAGCGCTTTGTAGTACAGCCTGAATCCGCGCCCGCCTGCCGGTCCTTCGGTGAAGCCCAGGCACAGCCGGGGCGCGGCACCGGCCGTGCGCAGCACCGCGAGGCCTTCCGGCTCGCGTGGCTGCAGTGCGGCCCCGGTGCGTTCCGCCTGCTTGCGCACCACGCGCCCGGAGCGCATGTCGATGCGGTACAGCAGCGTGTTGCCGCCCGACGCCTCCGGGTTCTTCGCGCCGTACGCGCTGCCGAGCAACTGGTAGGCGTAGCCGTCGTACAGGGCCATCCCCTGGAAGGGCAGGCCGAGTTCGGCTCCCGGCTGGGCGATGTCGGCGAGCCGCCGGAAGGAATGTGCCCGGAACCGGTCGAGGCCGTACAGCGCGAGGCGGGGTGCGCCCTGCTTCTTGTAGCGCAGGAGCAGCTGTCCGTGCTGGGTGTCGAGGGCGGGGCAGTTGCTCGTCGAGCCGGGCAGGGGGCGGTAGGTCGTGAGCGCGGCGCTGTCACGGACGAGGACCCGGCCGTCGGCGAAGGCGAACCGGCACACTCCCCGCCCGTACCCGGACGCCGGGTTGGCATCCCACTCCGTCCACAGCCGTACGCCACCGGTCGCGGCCGAGCGTTCGACGCCGATCGAGCCGCCGTGCCCGAACCCCGTGAGGTACATGTGCCCGGCGGGGGAGCCGTCCAGCGTCAGCCGGTTCAGGCACAGGTCGCCGCGCTCCGCCCGCTGCGCGTGGGTCAGGTCCGCGTTCTCGCCCGGGAGCCGGACCCCGCCGGCCACCACCTGCAAGGCGTAGACGTGGCCGTGCTGCTCGTCGAACGCGAAGGACTGCAAGACGGTCGGGTGCCGCAGCCGCCCCGCGAGCAGCGGGGACCCCGCGGCGGACAACGCGGGCAGGCGGGCGGGGGCGGGAGCCGAGGCGAACGCGGGCCTCGCGGAGAGGGCGGCGGTCGCCGTGAGCGAGGTCGCGGCCAGGCGGAGCACGGATCTGCGGGACATCTCCAAGGGAGCCTCCAGGAAGTGTTCAGGGAGCGTGTGCGGGAGTCTTCGAGGCACGCGGACAGGTGGCCCGCACGTCCGCGACGGCGAACGTGCGGGCCACCCGAGGTCATCCGGAGGCGGTCACGCCCACCGGGATGTCAGCGCCTGCTTCAGCACCACGGAACGGAGCGGAAGGGGGTGACGTAGCCGGCCGAGACGTAGCCCTTGCGGTGCGAGAGCTTGTACCAGCGGGAGTTGCCGCGGACGCTGGAGCCGTGCTTCTTGCAGGCCAGTGCCTGCACGCTGCCCGAGCGGACGGTGCCGAGCACCCGGTAGCCGGTGCCCGGGCCGGAGCGGACCTTCAGCGCGATGTGGTGCGGCGTCACCACTCGGCCGTGCACGGAGTGGTGGTGGCCGGTGGGGTGCGAGGTGGCCGGGGCGGAGGCCATTGCGGCCGCGGGGAACATCGCGACCGCGGCGACGGCGGCGACCACTGCGTTGCGCACCATGTGTCGGTTCATCGTGGAACTCCTCGAGTGACGTTGCGGGTTCACCGGAGCGTGACCCTGCGTCACTCAGCGTTTCCGACTGCTCACACGATGATGCTGTCCCACTCGTCCCAGGGAGAAAGTGGGACAGCCTGAGATCGACGGGTACCGCCCGGGACCGTGCGACGCGCCCACCGGAGCCGTCGCCACGGGGACTCCCGTCGGCTCAGCTCCCGTCGCCGTACGCCTGCGCGATCTCCTCCGACCCGGCCCACTTGCTGTACGTGGGGGCCTGCGGCCAGCCCTCGGGGGAGTCCTGCCAGACCTCCTGGCGGCCGTACGGCAACAGGTCGACCAGACCGAACAGGTGGCTCAACTGCTCGGTGCCGCGGCCGTCCGTGTGCCAGGTCCGGTAGACGGTGTCCCCGTCGCGCAGGAACACGTTGACCGCGAAGCCGGCGTTCGGCGGGGCGCCGACGTCACTGCCGAACGGGCTGTTCGCCGTCGAGTACCAGGTCATCTTGTTGCCGACCTTGCGCTTGTAGGCGAGCGCCTGGTCGATGGGGCCCTGGGTGACGATCACGAACCGCGCGTCGAACTTCTCGAGCCCCAGGAGCCGGGTGAACTGGGAGGTGAAACCGGTGCAGCCGCCGCACTGCCACTCGGAGTCCTCGAACCACATGTGGTTGTAGACGATCAGCTGCGGATGCTCGCCGAAGATCTCGGCGAGCCGGACCGGACCGTCCGCGCCCTCGAGCACGTAATCGGGCATCTCGACCATGGGCAGACGACGGCGCTGCGCGGCGATGGCGTCGAGCTCCCGGGTGGCGGCCTTCTCCCGCACCCGCAGCGCCGCCAGCTCCTTTTCCCAGGTGGCGGCGTCTACGACGGGCGGCTGGGCATCGTGGGTGGTGGACATCGTGCCTCCGGAGCGATGGATTGCCAGGCGGCAGCGGACTCCGCCGCCTGCAGTACGGACTCCGCCGCCGCCTGGAACTCATCGGTCCGGCCCACCCAGGACCCCCGTGTACGGGCTGCGGTGCTCAGGCGTGGGCGGTGCCCCGCTGGTGCACCTCGCCGGTCATGTCCTCCAGCTCCTGGCCCGTGGTCTCGGGGACCTTGGTGCGGGTGAAGACGAGGGCCATCACCGCGAAGAACGCGAACGCCCCGTAGAGCCAGGACAGGCCGACGTGCTCGGTCATCGGCTCGAAGGAGAAGGTCACGATGAAGTTGAAGATCCAGTTCGCCGCGGTACCGATGGCGAGCGCGTAGCCGCGCATCCGGTTCGGGTACATCTCGGCGAGCATGATCCACAGGATCGGGCCCCAGGAGAGGGCGAAGAAGACCACGAACACGTTCGCACCGACCAGGGCGACCGGCCCCCAGGAGCCGGGCAGCGTGACGTTCTCGCCGGTGCCGTGCTGCTGCGAGAAGGCGACCGCGGCCATGGCCAGGCCCACGAACATGCCGATCGAGCCGATCGTCAGCAGACGCCGCCGGCCCACGCGGTCGACGAAGAGCATCGCGACGACCGTCATGACCACGTTGATGCCCGCGGTGATCACCGAGGTGATGAACGAGTCCCCGGTGCTGAAGCCGACCGAGTGCCACAGGGTCGTGGAGTAGTAGAAGATCGCGTTGATGCCGATGAGCTGCTGGAGCGCGGCCATGATGATGCCCACCCACACCAGCGGGTGCAGTCCGAAGCGGGAGCCGCGGATGTCGGCGAACGAGGGCCGGCGCTCGGCGGAGATCGTCTGCTGGATCTCGGCGACCTTGGCCTGCGGGTCGTCCTCGCCGCTGATCCGCTCCAGGACGGCCGCCGCCTTGTCCAGGTGGCCGCGGGAGACGAGGTAGCGCGGTGACTCGGGGATCATCAGCGCGAGCACGCCGTACACGACGGCGGGGACCACGCCGACGAGGAACATCCAGCGCCACGCCTCGATGCCCCACCACAGCTCGCGGGAGGGGCCGCCGGCCCAGTGGGACAGGAGTGCGTTGGAGCTGAGCACCACCAACTGGCCGATGGTGATGGCGAGTTGCTGCAGGGAGCCGAGCGCGCCGCGGCCCTTGGCCGGGGCGATCTCGGAGATGTAGGCCGGGGCGATCACGGAGGCGACGCCGATGCCCAGGCCGCCGACGACGCGCCAGATCAGCAGGGACGGCACGTTGAACGCGGTCGCCGTGCCGACGGAGCTCAGGATGAAGAGGACGGCGCCGATCACCATCACCGTGCGCCGGCCGAAGCGGTCGGCCAGGCGCCCGGCGAACCAGGCGCCCGCGGCGCAGCCCAGCAGCGCGATCGAGACGACGAAGCCGGACATGAAGGAGCCCAGCGTGAACTGGTCGGTGAGGGAGTCGACCGCGCCGTTGATCACGGACGAGTCGAAGCCGAAGAGGAAGCCTCCGACGGCTGCCGCGATGGCGACGCCTATGGCTTTGCCACGGGTTCCGCCTTGTGACAACGTTGTCATTTTCATGGTACTGGACACTGCGTGCACACCTGTTTCGCTTTACTGCAGTTCCTCTGCCGCGGTGGGGTGCGCTGCGTGCGCCACCCGCCGACCCGACGGAGCGTCTCCACGCTAGGGCGCGTCCGCCGTCGTGCGCAATGATCGCTTGCAAGGTGCGATCCTCACCACAAAGATCGCACGCGCCCGCGACGCCGCTTCCCGGTCCCGGTCCGCCGGTCATGGCCAGGGGTGTGTCCGCCCGGCTGCGGCCTCGATCGACGGGAGCCCCAGGCCCGGGGAATTCCCAAATATTCCCTCAAGGAATCGCGCAGCAAAGCAACAAACATTGACGCGAACGAACAGGATGTCTACGTTCCGGCTCTGGCGAAGAAACACAACTCGCCGCCTCCGCACTTGAGTTGGGCTCCACCTCCACCCCTGGGAGCACATCATGCGCAGAACGTCCCCTCCCGCCGGAAGATCCGGCGTTCCGTCGCCCCTCGGCCCGCTCGCAGGAGCACGCAGGGCCGCGCTGTCCGTCCTCGCCACCTTGGCCCTCGTCCTCGGCGCGCTGCTCAACATGCCGGGCCTCTCGCACGCGGCCGCATCCCTTCCGTGCGACATCTACGCAGGTGCGGGCACCCCGTGCGTCGCCGCACACAGCACCACCCGCGCCCTCGTCTCCTCCTACAACGGCCCGCTCTACCAAGTGAAGCGGGCATCCGACGGTGCCACCAAGGACATCGGACTGCTCGCTCCGGGCGGTTATGCCGACGCCGCCGCGCAGGACGGCTTCTGTCAGAACACCACCTGCTCGATGAGCAAGATCTACGACCAGACCTCGCGGCACAACGACCTCAGCCCGGGGCCCGCCGGCACCGCCGGCATGGGCGCCGACCGCGGTGCCGACGCGAGCGAGATCTCGGTGACGGCCGGCGGGCACAAGGTGTACGGCATCTGGGTCTCGCCCGGCGTCGGCTACCGCTCCAACGGCCAGGCGTCGGGCACGGCGGTCAACGGCCAGGCCGAAGGCGCCTACATGGTCGCCAGCGGCACACACGTCGGGTCCGCCTGCTGCTTCGACTACGGCAATGCCGAGCGCACCCCCGCCGACACCGGCAACGGACACATGGATGCCGTGTCCATCGCCACCACCTGCTACTTCGCTCCGTGCACCGGGTCGGGGCCCTGGGTGGAGGCCGACCTGGAGAACGGCATGTTCCAGGGGGCCAACGGCTCCAACACCGCCAACCTGGGCAACAACACCCCTTACGTGACAGCGGTGTTGAAGAACAACGGGCAGACCAGATACGCCCTCAAGGGAGGCAACGCACAGTCGGGAGCCCTGTCGACCTGGTGGGACGGCGCTCTGCCCAACCGGGGCGGGTACATGCCGATGCAGCAGGAGGGCGGCATCATCCTGGGCACCGGCGGTGACAACAGCAACTGGAACCGCGGCACGTTCTTCGAAGGCGTGATGGTCTCCGGCTACCCGACCGATGCCGCGGAGAACGCCGTCCAGGCCAACGTCACCTCCGTCGGTTACTCCGGCCAGACCGACGAGCCAAACGGTGACCAGCGCAAGTTCACCGGCCCCGGCGGCAAATGCGTCGACGTCAGTGCGGACGACACCGGTGTCAACGGCGCGGCGGTCCAGCTGTGGGACTGCCAGAAGTACGCCGAGGACCAGCACTGGGCGCACCTCGCGGACGGCACTCTGCGCACCCTGGGCCGCTGCCTGGACATCGTCGGCAACGGTACGGCGGGCGGCGCCAAGGTCGAGTTGTGGGACTGCAACGGGGTCGGCGGCCAGAAGTGGGTGACCCAGTCGGACGGTTCGTTGCTCAATCCGCAGTCGGGCCGCTGCCTGGACTCGCCGAGCGGCGCCACCGCCAACGGCACCCGACTGCAGATCTGGGACTGCAACGGCGCCGCCGCCCAGAAGTTCCACCTGAACTGAGCACCTCGGGACCGCACGGGGCGGGGGCACACACGATCAGGGCATCGTGTGTGCCCCCGCCGCTGAGCGCTTCAAGGCTCAAGAAGCGCGACGGTTCCGGCCGGGGCCGTGATGCATCGGAGCTGCCCGAACAGGGTCACTGGACGGCGGCGGTCTCCGCGGCTTCCGCTTTCTCCTGCGCCTTCGCGGGGTCCGAGCGCTTCGGGCCGCGCAGGGCGACGTAGACGAGCAGGACCCCCATGACGGTGACGCCTGCCCACATGGCCTGCTGCCAGCCCTCGACGAAGGACTGCTGCGCGCTGTGGACGAGGGCCCGGGAGTGGCTGCCGGTGCTCGGGGCCACCGCGACGGCGTTGGCGATGCCGTCGCGTGCGGAGTCCGCGGCTCCACGGGGAAGGCCGGCGAGTTTGTCGTCGATGGCGCTGCGGTAGCCGCCGGCCAGGAGCGCGCCGAGCAGCGCGACGCCCAAGGCGGTGCCGAGTTCGCGGGTGACGTCGTTGAGGGCCGAGGCGACGCCCTGCTCGGCGCGGGGCAGGGCGCTCGTGAGGGCCTCGGTGGAGGGCGTCATCGACAGGCCCATGCCGGTGCCCATGGCGAGCATGCCGGCGAGGATCGACGGGTAACCGCCGTCGACGGAGACGAACAGCGCCATCAGCGCGAGACCGACGGCGGACAGGGCGATGCCCGCGGTCATGGTGGAGCGGGCGCCGACCCTGGCGGCCATCTTGGGGGCCAGTGCGGACGTCAGCATCATCATGACGGCCATGGGCATCATCGCCGCGGTGGACAGCAGGCCTGACCAGCCCAGTACCGCCTGGAAGAAGGGGAAGAGGACCACGGCGATGCCGGCCTGGACGCCGAAGACGACGAGCAGCGTCAGGGAGCCGCCGGCCGGCCCGCGCTCACGGAAGAGCCGCACGTCCAGCAGGGACGCGTCGCGGCGGTGCAGTTCCCAGGCCACGAAGGCGAGGGCGGCAGCGACTCCGACGGTCAGGCTGATCAGCGTGACGGGATCGGTCCAGCCGCGCTCGGGACCTTCCTGCAGGACGAAGATGAGGCCGATCACGGCGAGGGCCGACAGCAGTGCGCCGAGGGCGTCGAAGGAATGGGCGGAGCGTTCGCGGGAGTTGGGCACCGCCTTCAGGGTCATTGCCAGCGCGACGACGACCAGTACCACGGGCAGCACGAAGAGCCATCGCCAGTTCGCGACGTCCACGAGGAGCGCGGAGAGGAACATGCCCAGGATGCCGCCGCCTCCGGCGACCGCGGTCCACACCCCGATCGCCTTGCCCCGTTCCTTCTCGGGGAACGTGGAGGTGATGACGGCCAGCGTGATCGGCATGATCATCGCGGCGCTGACGCCCGCGGCCACCCGGGCGCCGATCATCACCGCTGCCGACGGGGCGAGCCCGGCGACGACACTGGCCGCGCCGAAGACGATCAGTCCAGTGACCAGCATGGGCTTGCGGCCCCACCGGTCGCCGATCGCACCGAGCGGCAGCAGCAGGGCGGCCAGGGCGAGGGTGTAGATGTTGATGATCCACAGGACCGTGGTCTGCGAGGCGCCCCATTCGACGGCCATGTGGGTCTGGGCGACGTTCAGCCCGGACACCGAGGCGATGACCGCCATCAGCGCGATCGACACGGCGATCAGGATCGCCCGCAGCTGACGCGCATCCGGTGTTCCCCCGCCGCCTACGGGCGCGGCCGCCACCGGGGACAGCTGGTTGCTACTCATGGATTCCTCTCAAAAAAGGGCATGCGGGATCAGCGCCGGCAGGGCCGTCGCCACAGTGGGATGGGTGGAAGAGGGGAACCGCCCCGGGGCGGCCCCCCGTGGATCAGGCCGAGGGCCGGGCGGGGGTGTGCGCGGCCTGGGCGGCAGCGAGGGCCGCGTCGGTGTCGGCGGCCGCCAGCAGGGCGTTGATGTGGGCTCCGGCCAGCGCGCCGGCCGCGGCGGAGGCACCTACCTGCGCGGTCGGCTCGGTGGCGTTCCCTGCCACCCACACGCCGGGGACGTCCGTGGTGCCGGCCGTGGCGGAGGCGAAACTGCGGCCCATGCCGTCGGGCAGGTCCTGCATCGGGAGCTTCAGCCCGTCCAGGCCTTCGGTGCGGGCCTGCAACCGCGTGGCCACCGCGAGCACGCTCCGGTCGACGACGGTGCCGTCCACCAGACGCAGGCCGGTCAGGGTGCCGTCCTTGTCGACGACGTCCTTCACCTCGGTCTCGACGATACGGATGTCGCGAGCGGCGAACCGGGCGCGTGTCTCCTCGTCCAGGTCGGTGCCGTGGGTGAAGTACACGAGGTCGTCGGTCAGTTGACGGAACAGCAGTGCGTGGTGCAGGGAAGCGGGACCGGTGGCGAGGATGCCGATGGGTTCGTCGCGCACCTCCCAGCCGTGGCAGTAGGGGCAGTGCACGACGCTGTCGCCCCAGTGCTCGGCCAGCCCCGGCACCTCGGGCAGTACGTCGCGCAGGCCGGTGGCCACCAGGACGCGGCGTGCGGTCACGCTCCGGCCGTCGGCGAGGGTCAGGGTGAACCGAAGGTCACCCGCGACCGGTTCGGCGTGCTCGGCGGAGACCACTTCGCCGCGTACGATCCGCCCGCCGTAGGCGCGGACCTGCCGGCGCCCGCGGAGAAGGATCTCGTGCGGTGGGATGCCGTCCAGGACGATGAACCCGTGCGTCGCCGCGGCAGGTGCGTTGCGCGGGGTGCCACTGTCGATCACGACCACGGAGCGGCGCGAGCGGGCGAGCATCAGCGCGCCGTTGAGGCCCGCCGCGCCCCCGCCGATCACCACCACGTCCACGGTCTCGGCGGGCAAGGCGTCGCTCTCGTAGCGGGAAGTCTGCGCGGACATGTCGCGCCCCTTTCGTCGTACGGGGTCCTCGTGCAGGACTCCCTCTGCGCTCGACGTTAAGTCCGCATTGCAGGTTGGGCATACAATCTTGCCCATGACGCAAGAAGATGAAGCGTTGGACAGCCTCGTACGCAAACGGATCCGCGCACTGCGGGTCGCGCAGGGCTGGTCCCTGGAAGAACTGGCCACCCGTGCCAACCTCAGCCAGTCCTCGCTGAGCCGCATCGAGAACGGGCAGCGCCGGCTCGCCCTGGACCAGCTCGTCACCCTCGCCCGCGCCCTGGACACCACCCTCGACCAGCTCGTGGAGAACGCCGCCGACGACGTCGTCATCAGCCCGATGATCGACGCCGCTCACGGTCTGATGCGCTGGCCCGTCAAGGCCGACCCCGGCATGAGCGTCATGCGGCAACGCATGACCGAACCGCCGCCCGACAACCCTGCGCGCATGCGCGCGCACCCCGGCCGCGAATGGCTCGTCGTGCTCTCCGGTGCCGCCGTCCTCATGCTCGGCCACCGCCGGTTCCGCATCGAGACCAACCAGGCCGCCGAATTCCCCACGATGCTGCCGCACGCGATCGGGGCCGAAGGCGGCCCGTGCGAGATCATGGGCATCTTCGACCGCGACGCCCGCCGTGGCCATCAGCGGGACACGGGCAAGCCCGGTGAGTGCGACGACGCGAAGGGCCCCTGCGAACAGTGACCTCGAAAGGTCGACCTCCGCGGGCACGGGGGCCGATCTTGCGCCGTGAGCAGCACATCGGGCGACCTGTTTGCGTATCTCGCAAGGTGCTGTGCGATTGGCGCATGGAGTGCTTACGGTGAGGTCATGACCCCAGCGCACGCACACACCCCCCACCACGACGGCTCGCACAGCCACCACGAGGACCACGACGACAGCGGTCAGGCGGAGATCCTCGACCTGGACGCCGAGGTCCTCGCCGAGCACATCGCCTCCATCACCGCCTGGCTGCCGCTGAAGGCCGAGCCGCGCCGCATCGTGGACCTCGGCTGCGGCACCGGCGCGGGCACCTTCGCCCTGCTCGAACGCTTCCCCGAGGCACACGTCACCGCGGTCGACGCCTCCGCCGGGCACCTGCAGCTCCTGCGGGAGAAGGCGTGCGCCCGCGGCGTCTCGGACCGGGTGCGCACCGTGCAGGCCGACCTGGACGCCGATCGCTGGCCCGACCTCGGCACACCGGACCTGGTGTGGGCCTCCGCGTCGATGCACCACATGGCCCACCCCGACCGCGCGCTGCGCAGCGTCCGCGAACTCCTCACCCCGGGCGGGCTGTTCGCCGTCGTCGAGCTGGACGGCTTCCCCCGCTTCCTGCCCGCCGACGCCCCGGAAGGCCGACCGGGGCTGGAGGAGCGCGCCCACAGGGCGACCGACAGCTTCCACGCCGAGCACGTCCCGCACCGCGGCGCCGACTGGGGCCCGATGCTGACGGCCGCCGGGTTCGACGTCGAGGACAAGCGCACCGTCACCGTCGACATCGAGGGCGACCGCAGCGCGGCCATCGGCCGCTACGCCCACGGCAGCCTGCAGCGCATCCGTGGCGCCGCCGCACCCGCGCTCAGCCCCGAGGACCTCACCGCCCTCGACGAACTCCTCGACGTCGACGGCCCGCACAGCATCCTGCACCGCGACGACCTCGCCGTACGCACCGAGCGCTCCGTCTGGGCCGCCCGCCGCCCCTGACCGCTCCCGGGCTGTCGCCCGGTTGCCCGCCGGACGGCCGCCGACCGCCACCTGCTCGGCCGTCGGCCCCGCCGCCTCCTGAGCGGAGCGGACGGTCCATGGCAGGGGCGGCAGGAGTCGAACCTGCGGCATCCGGTTTTGGAGACCGGCGCTCTGGCCTCTGAGCTACGCCCCCTCGACGGACCTCAGCCTGACACGGTCACCTGCCCGTCGGCCACGGGATATCGCACGGCCGCGAGCGCAGGGCGGCCCCCGGCCGTCGGGCACAGCCGGTGTGACCAGTCCCAACTGGGGGCCTTTCAGGGCTGGTTGGGCTCGGACCCCTACGGGGTCACTGGGGGTCTTGCCGGATGCCGGGCGGGCCGGCGGCGGGCGAGGATCGCCTCCTCGGACGAGCCGGAGGAGCAGTCATCGTGGTGAACGGTCAGGCATCGGCAGTACGGAGCGGCAGGCGTGGGGGAGGGCGGTGCGCTGTCGCCTGGGGCGCGGCGCTGACCGTGCTGGTCAGCCTCGCGGGCGCGGAAGTGGCGAGCGGGCAGCCCGGGGGAGTGAAGGGCGCGGAGGTGAGCGGGGCGCCGGCGTCCGGGCCCGCGGGGGCGGGCTCGCACATCACGTGGAAGCCGTGTGAGGAGGACGCCTCGGCCCAGTGCGGTGCGCTCTCGGTGCCGGTGGACTGGGACAGGCCGGACGGGCAGAGGTTCGACCTCCGACTGGCCCGGCGCAAGGCCACCGATCCCGGCGCGCGCGTCGGCTCCCTGGTGTTCGGGCCCGGCGGGCCCGGGGACTCGGGCGTGGAGCGGATCGTGGGCAAGGGCAACATGAGCCGGTTCAGCGACACTCTGCGCAGCCGGTTCGACGTCGTCAGCTTCGATCCGCGCGGCGTGGGGGCGAGCAACCCGGTCCGCTGCTCGCAGAAGCTCCTCGCCAGACGGCCACCGACGGTCATCGCGAGCCAGGCCGCGTTCGACGCCACGGTGACGTACAACCGCACTCTGCGCGAGGACTGCAGGCGGCACACCGAGAACGGGCTCTTCGACCACGTCGGCACCCTCAGCATGGTCAAGGACCTCGACGCCATCAGGGCGGCACTCGGCGAGCGGTCCCTCACCTTCCACGGCAGTTCGTACGGCACGCTGCTCGGCGAGCAGTATGCGGAGCAGTACCCGCAGCGGGTGCGCGCCTTGACCCTGGAGTCGGTGGTGGACCACAGTCTGGGCACGCGCGCGTTCCTCGGTACGCAGGCCGCCGCTCTGCAGGACTCCTTCGACGAGTTCGTCGCCTGGTGTGCGCGGTCCGAGAGCTGCGTCCTGCACGGCTCGGACGTGCGGGCCCTGTGGGCGGACCTGCTGAACCGGGCCGAGCGCGGTCAACTGCAGCACGACGGCACGGCGCTGACCCCGTTCGACCTCAACGTCCTGGTGATGAAGCTGCTCTACGACCCCGAGTGGGCGGAGCTCGGCAGGCTCCTGCAGGGATTGAGCCAGAACAACGCGGAACAGGAGGGGCCGGCCGCCGAGTCCACGGACCAGGACGAACCCGCCCTCGGCGCCAACCCGTTCGAGGTCTTCTGCCAGGACTGGCGGCTGCCGGTCAGCAACTACGCGGACTACGCACGGCAGTTGCACCGCATCGCCGGAATCGCGCCGGACATGCGCTACCCCCGCGCCCTGATGTCCGTCTCGGCCTGCCTGGGCGCTCCGGAGCCGAACAACCCGCAGCATCGACTGCGGGTGCACCACAGCCGCCCCCTCCTGCTGACCAACGCGGTCCACGACCCGGCGGCCGGTTACAACTGGGCCACACACGTCGCCGAACAGCTCGGCGACCACGCGGTCCTGCACACCTACCAAGGCTGGGGCCACGGCACGTACACCAGCAGCCCCTGCGCCCAAAAGGTGGTCGACGACTACCTGATCTCGCTCAAGGTCCCGGCGCGCGGGGCGAGTTGCCCCGCCGTCGAGCCGGCCGGGTGAGGCGCATCTGCCGTGTGCCGCTGCCGGTGACGTAAGCAGGGAGACGACGTCGCTCGGGCCGACTCCCGGCGGGCCGGACCCGGCCCGGATGTGGCAACCTGCCACGGATGGGGTCCAAGGGCGGCGGGAAGGCTCACGCCGTCCGCAGGAGCGGGGAGGCGACGGTGTTCGGCACAGGCGCGAAGTTGTTGGCGGGCACCATGGCGGCGCTCTGCCTGGTGCTCATCGGCCCCAGCGCACCGAGCGGCGCCCTGGTCTCCGCGCCCCTGCCGGCCGGGGCCGCGGATGACGTCGTACCGAACAGGGTCATCACGTGGAACATCTGCAACCCCTGCGGGAGCGGGAACAACGCGGGGCGGGCGGCGGAGATCGCCACCTACGCGCCGCAGGTCATCGGCCTCCAGGAGGCGTGCGTACGGGACGTCGAGGAGATCCGGGACCGCCTCAAGCGGTTCTACGGGCTGACGTACCACGTCAAGTACGGTTCGGTGCTGCGCAATTGGGGGCGTTGCGGGGGCTGGCCCTGGCGTCCGGGAGGCTTCGGGCAGGCGATCTTGTCGGCGGCGCCGATGACGGACCACGAGGTCGTGGAGTACCCCGAGGGCGGGTCCGAGGACCGCGGCTACATGGCCGTCACCACCAAGGTCGGCGGCCGGCCCGTCCGCGTCTTCGCCACCCATCTCGCCGAACGGCGCCAGGAGGCGGTGCGGGCGACGCAGGTTCCCGTACTCGCCGCCGAAGTGGCCCGGTACGAACGGGCCGTCGTCCTCGGCGACTTCAACGCGACGCCGAGCACCCCCGAACTCCGCCGGATGTGGGACGTGGCCACGGCCGCCGGCCGGCAGTGCCGCGCCTCTCTCGAGACGGCCTGCGAGCCGACCACCGACTGGCACCTGAAGTTCGACTACGTGTTCCTGCGGGGCATCGACGCGCTTGCACACCGAGTGCATCCCAGCCCGTACTCGGACCATCACCTGATGCAGGCCGATCTGAAGCCGATTCCGGGAGGGCCGAGCACGTGAGGTGAGGCGCCTCGCGGAGATCGTGGCGAGCCTTCCCCAAGGACTCTCCGTGGGGAGGAAGACCTGAAGGACTCTCCGTGGGGAGGAAGACCTGCGGGCGGGGTGCGGGGGATCTACGGGGACGTCACACCGTGCGACGCGTGCCGGAGCTGGTTCAGCGTCGGTCCTGGAGCACCACCGCGGGCGGATCGCCGCGCGCCCACACCTCGTTCAGGGTGCCGGGCGATACGCCCATCTCGCGGTGTGTGGATGCACACCGCCTCTCGCACCCCGCCGAGTGCGAGACTCGGGCACTTCCGGCTAAAACTATCGATATGCCGGGAAAGTGCGCTCCGATAAATGGCCCATTGAACGGCGGTGCAAGTGGCCCAGACTTTTGGGTCGTTTTGTTCTTAGTGTCGTAGGCGTGACCACGAAGGCGTCTGCGTCGGCTGGTGTCCGTCCACGGCTGTGTGCGAGGGCGGATGCGGCCGGATGGCGCCGAAGCCGGTCAGGGCGGGCGATCGACCTCCTGAGGTCGAGGCCCGCGCTCCGCAACGCGCGATGCCAGTCTCCTGTACGCCTCCTTCTCAAAGGAGCCCCTCCATGCAAGCCATCACTGTCCAGGACCGTGACGCAGGCATCAGCGGCCTGGCCCTCACCGAGCTGCCTTCTCCGCATGCCGCCGAGAACGACGTGATCGTGCAGGTCCACGCCGCCGGGTTCACCCCGGGCGAGCTCGACTGGCCCGGCACCTGGACCGACCGGGCCGGACGTGACCGCACGCCGAGCGTGCCCGGGCACGAGCTCTCCGGCGTGGTCACCGCACTGGGCTACGGCACCACCGGCCTGACGGTCGGGCAGCGGGTGTTCGGGCTGACCGACTGGGCCCGCAACGGCTCGCTGGCCCAGTACACCGCGGTCGAGGCCCGCAATCTTGCGCCCCTCGCGGCCGACATCGACCACGTCACGGCCGCCGCGCTGCCGATCTCCGGGCTCACCGCCTGGCAGGCACTGTTCGACCACGCCCGCCTGACCGCCGGTCAGAGCGTGCTCATCCACGGCGCCGCGGGCGGTGTCGGCTCCCTCGCCGTGCAGCTGGCCCGCGAGGCGGGCGCCCGGACGATCGGCACCGGGCGGGCGGCGGACCGTGACACCGTTCTCGGCCTGGGCGCGGACGCCTTCGTCGATCTCCAGGCCGAGCGCCTGGAGGACGTCGGCGAGGTCGACGTGGTGTTCGACGTGATCGGCGGCGAGATCCTGGAACGCTCCACCGCCCTGGTCCGCCTCGGCGGCACCCTGGTGACCATCGCCGAACCCGTCACCGTCCATCCCCGCGAGGGGCGGGCGGTCTTCTTCGTCGTCGAACCCGACCGGGTCCGGCTCGCCGACCTCGCCCAGCGGCTGCGGGAGGGGCGCCTCAAGCCGCTCGTCGGCGCCGTCCGGCCGCTCGCCGAGACGGCGGCCGCGTTCGCCCCGGACAAGCGGACCCCGGGCAAGACGATCATCCGGGTCACCGGAGACGACTGAAAAGAAGGGGCCCACCCCACCCCGGGCGGGCCCGCCCCCACGCCCCAACCATCTGCCCCACGCCCCAACCATCCACCCTGCGCCGCTGCCTGGAACGCTGCGGCTCCCCACCATCGAGGAACCATGAACAACACCCCCCGTGTCAACATCAGCAAGCAGCACCCGTCCAGCTACAAGGCGCTGATCGCCCTGTCCGCCACAGCGGAGGAGGGCGCCGCCGCGGCCGGCCTCGACCCCCTCCTGCTGGAGCTGGTCAAGCTCCGCACCTCGCAGATCAACGGCTGCGCCTTCTGCCTGCGCATGCACACCCGCGACGCCCTCAAGAAGGGCGAGAACCCCGACCGCCTGGCCGTCCTGGCCGCCTGGGCGGAGACCGGCTACTTCACCGACACCGAGCGCGCCGCCCTGCGCCTGGCCGAGTCGATCACCCGGATCGCCGACGGGCACGTGAGCGACGCCGATTACGCCGCCGCGGCCACCTCGCTCACCGAGGAACAGATCTCCGCCGTCGCCTGGCTCACCACCGTGATGAACGCCTTCAACCGCGTTGCCGTCACCAGCCGCTACACCGTCACCGGCGACTGACGCTCCCGCTCGACCGCTTCGTCCCCGGCCGACGCAAGTGCAGGGGCCTGCGCACGGACCGGGACCGCGGACGATGCACCGCGAAATCGCTCCTCTAGGCTGACGCCGTGACTGAGGAGCAGGAGCGGGTGCAGCCGTCGGGCGTGTGGGCGACGGCGGTCGGAGTGGCGAAGGTACGGGCGCGGGAGAGCGAGCGCGCGGACGCACTGTTCCGCGATCCCCTGGCGCAGGCCTTCGCCACCGCAGGCGGCCGGGGACCCTCGTCGTCGCCACCGCCGGACGACGAGGCGGACAGGCGCCGCCGGGCGGGCCTGGCGCTCTCCATCGTCATCAGGACGAAGTTCCTCGACGACCTGTTGCGGCAGGCCACCGCCTCCGGGGTCCGGCAGGTCGTGCTGCTCGGCGCCGGCATGGACAGCCGGGCCTTTCGGATGGACTGGCCCGAGGGCACCCGGCTGTTCGAGGTCGACACCGCCGAGCCCTTGGACTTCAAGGCTTCGGTGCTGCGCCGGGAGCGGGCCGTCGCCCGCTGCGAGCGGATCACCGTCGCGGTGGACCTGCGGGAGGACTGGCCGAGCGCGCTGGCCGAGGCAGGGCACGACCCGACGGAGCCGACCGTGTGGATCGCCGAAGGCCTGCTGATCTATCTGCCCGAGGACGCGGTGGAGCTGTTGCTGGCCCGGATCGGCGCGCAGTCGGCGGCAGGCAGTCGGATGGGGCTGACGTTGGGCTCGCGCGGCGTGATCGAGCGCTTCGGCGTCGACGCCGCGCCGGGATCGGCGGTGTCCATGTGGGTCTCGGAGATGCCCGACGACCCGGTGAGCTGGCTGGCCGGACACGGATGGGAGGCCGGCAGCCACACCCTGCGCGAGTGCGCTGCCGCCTACGGCCGTCCGATGACTAGCCCGCCCCAACGCGCGGAAGGGCCCGGCGGACTGATCTCCGCACTGCGCCCGTAGCGACAGCGCGGGGAGAGCGCCTCGCGCGTTCCTGGACGATCGCCTCCGCCGCTGCGGCGGTGGCATCGTTCAGGCGGGAACGAAGAGGTGCTGCGGTGAGCTGTCGAGGACGAGTCCGTTGTCGAAGCGGACCCGCACCCGCACGCGGGGTCCCTGTTCGCGGAAAGCGGTCCAGGCCGGTTCCAGCGCGGCGATCTTCTGTTCGAGCTGCTTCTTGCTCTCCGGGGGCATGGTGTCGCCGTAGGAGTCCAGGAGCGACGCGAGGCGTCCGTACTCGGCGGCTTCGGGGGTCTCGCCGGTCTGCTCGGTGACATGGTCCACGGTTCCCGGGGTGCCTGCGGCGAGGGAGAGGATGCCGATGGCCGCCTCGGTCTCCTCGGACGGGTCGGTCAGGCGGAGGTCACCGGCCAGCTTGACCCGCTGGCCTTCCTGCAGAGTCATCGTCTGTTCCTGTCTGTCTCGCGGTGTGTCCTGCGCGTCCCATGATCGCGCCTGTGGCCCGGCTCCGCGGCCCGCGTTCGCCGCGCGTGAAGCAGGGCGGGGCCGGTGGCCGTGGCGGAGGCGGGAGTTGAGCACCGACATGGGAGGTCGGTGACCCACAGGACACGCAGGACCCACAGGTCGCCCTCGTGCATTTCCGCGAACGGCGGCGCGGGGTCGGGCCGTTTCACGGAACCAGGCCGTTTCACGGATTCGGGCCGCTTCAAGGAAAGATGTGGCCCAGGGGATCGTGGCCGCCGGCGCGGACGCGACCGCGGCAGTGCACGGTTCGCGCGCGAAGGGACGGGACATGGCCCAGGTGGGAACAACGGCGGTACTGGCGCTGGTGCCGGAGGCGGAGCCGCTGTTGAAGGTGGCAGCCGACGCGGATCCACGCGTGGTGCGGCCCGGTGTGCCCGCGCACGCCGCGCTGCTCTACCCCTGGCGGCACGCCGACCAGGTCGACGCGCGAGGACTGGAACGGCTGCGCGCCGCACTGCCGGACGGCCCGGTCCGGCTCCGGCTGTCCTCGGTGGAGCAGCGAGACGGTTTCGTGGCGGTCGCGGTGCCCGAACTGCAGGCCGCGGCAAGCGCCTTGCGGGCCGCGTATCCAGGAAGCGTCCCTTACGGCGGCCGCTTCGGGCAGGACCCGCCGGTGCATCTCACCGTGGCCCTGGGCGCGGACGCGGACACCGCGCAAGCCGTCGCCGACCGTGCGGCGGCGCTCCTGCCGATCACTGCCGAGGTGAGCGCGCTGTACGTGGTCGCCCTGACCGACACCGGGTGGCGGGGACTTGCGGAGCTTCCGCTTTCAGCCATCAGTTGAAGAAAGTTCTGGCGACGGCGGCCGGTTTCCGCAGCTCACCCGCGCGCCGAATGGTCTAGGCCTCTAATGAACCGGAAAGGCATTCCCGTGCGCCTCCATCTGTGGCTCACTATGTCGTGTTCGTGACAACCGGACGCGCGTAGATCCCGCGGGAGTCCTCGGCGACACGTGCGACCGCACCGCAGCTCCTCACCCCCACCACGCAGGAGGAAGCCATGTCCCGCCGGAGCCTCACGTTCGGATGCGCCAAGCGAAGACTCACCGCCGCCTGTGTCGCCGCCACGAGCGCCGCCCTGACCCTCGCCCTGATGTCGGGCAGCGCCTCCGCCGCTCCGCTGCCCTCCGACGGCGTCGTGCCGCTGGGCCAGGGCTACATGGGCGTCGGCTATGTGCAGGACAGCGAGGACTTCACGCCGGACACCCGGCAGTTGGGCCTCGACGCGACATCGGACGACGACGCGAACATCCTGGCCAACCCGGTGGGGATCGACGTCTCCAACTGGCAGGGCGCCATCAACTGGGGCTCCGTGCGCGCCGCGGGCATCGAGTTCAGCTGGATGAAGGCGACCGAGGGCACCACCTACAAGGACCCCAGCTTCAGCACCAACTACCTGGGCGCCTACAACGCCGGCGTCATCCGGGGCGCCTACCACTTCGCGCGGCCCGACCTGTCCGGCGGCGCGGCCCAGGCGAACTTCTTCGCGAGCAACGGCGGAGCCTGGTCCCGCGACAACCTGACGCTCCCCGGCGTCCTGGACATCGAGGGAAGCTGCTACGGCAAGACGGCTGCGGCAATGCAGTCCTGGATCCTCGACTTCTACAACACCTACAAGGCCCGCACCGGCCGCGACGTCGTGATCTACACCAGCGCGAGCTGGTGGAACTCCTGCACCGGCGGCTGGAGCGGCATGTCCGCCAAGAGCCCGCTGTGGGTCGCCCACTGGACGTCCGCGACCAGTCCCAGCATCCCCGGCGGCTTCCCCTTCTGGACCGTGTGGCAGTACACGTCCACCGGTGCGGTGAGCGGCATTTCCGGGAACGTGGACCGCGACCGCTTCAGCGGCGACCGCTCGCGACTGCTGGCCCTGGCCAACAACACCCCCTGACCGCGCCGTTGCCGGGAGGACGGGTGTGCTCCCGGCATGATCGGGACCACGGGTCGGAGCGGGCCGGTCGAGCCGCTCCGACCCGCAGTTCCGCACCGGCCCCCGGGCCGGGCACCACGGCAGTCCCGCGAAGGAGCACGTCATGAGCCCGACCCCACAGCCCTCGCCCTCCCAGCCCTGGGATGCGCAGCTCCCGACTCCCCGACCCTTGAGCAGGCGCGGCGCCCTGCTCGCCGGAACCGCGGCCCTGGCCGCGGGACTGGGGCTGGCGGGCACGGCGGCAGCCGCGCCCACGACCGGCCCCTCACGCGCCTGCCCGCTCTCCCTGACCCCGGCGCAGCGGGCGGGGCAGCGCGTCATCCACTCCTATCCCGGACTCACCCCGCCCGCCCGGCTGTTGGACGCCATCAGTCAGGGCCGCAGCGCCGGAGTGATCTTCTTCGGGGAGAACATCAAGAGCCTCAGCCAGATCGAGGGCGTCGTGAACGAACTCAAGGAGGCGCACGCCTCCGCGCCCGTGACGGCCCCGCTGCTGCTGATGACCGACCAGGAAGGCGGCCTGGTGCGCCGGCTGCCCGGCGAGCCCGTCCAGTCCGCGAAGGACGTGGGCGCCTCCGCCGATCCCGTCGCGCAGGCCGAGTTCACCGGCAACGGCGCGGGCCTGAACCTCGCGGGCGTCGGCATGAACGTCAACCTGGCACCGGTCCTCGACGTGTACCGCACGGCCGGCGACTTCACCGACCACTCCGAGCGGTCGTACAGCAAGGATCCCGAGGCGGTCAGTACCTGCGGCTCCACCTTCGTCGCCGCCCAGCAGGACACCGGAGTGGCGGCCACCGCCAAGCACTTCCCCGGCCTCGGTGCCGCATCGGCGAACCAGAACACCGATCTGGGACCAGTCACCCTCACCACTTCGGCGACCACGCTGCGCGCAGTGGACGAGCTGCCCTACCGCGCCGCGATCGCTGCCGGGACGAAGCTGGTCATGCTGTCCTGGGCCGTCTATCGGGCGCTGGACGCCGACCTGCCGGCCGGCCTGTCGCCGACGGTGGTCGGCGAGCTGCGGGGCCGGCTCGGCTTCTCCGGCGTGACGATCACCGACGCCCTGGAGGCCGGAGCGCTGGGGGAGTTCGGCGGCACCGCGCAACGCGCCGTGGCGGCTGCCGCCGCCGGCATGGACCTGATCCTGTGCTCGTCCCGCGACACCGCCCAGGGAGAGGACGCGGTGAGCGCCCTGAGCGAGGCCCTCGCCGCGGGCACGCTCGACGAGGCGGCCTTCGACGCGGGTGCGTCCCGGGTCAATGCACTGCGTGCCTGGTTGTCCTGACCCCACGGCTCAAGTGGCGGCCCTGGCGCGCGCGTTCGGGCCGGTGCCGCCCTCGGCGGTGCACGCCGCCGGCTCGGCCCGGACGCAGCCGGGGCCGTCCGTCGTCACGGCCCCGGGCGATAAGGCACGAGCCCGGGGTGTACGGGAGGGCGGCCGCCGTAGCCGTAACGCTCGGCGAGAAGGCGCTTGCGATGGCTGCTGCGGCGCAGGGCGGTGATCAGGACGATGGCGACACAGATGCCGATCCCGAGCACCGGCAGAGCGATGGCGAGGACCAGCCCGATCGTCAACGCCGTCATGTGCAGGGAGTTCCCGAAGGCGTACCGGGACGGCGCCATGGAGGAGCAGGTGACCGCGTAGTCGCCCGTCTGCGACACCTTGGCGGTGTAGAGCAGATGCCAGGTGTCGCCACTGGTGAGGGTCACGTCCGCTCCCGAATCGGTGAGGCGGGGGTGGCCCGGGCCGCTGATCGCGCACTCGCGGCCGTCGCCGGGCCCCGGGTCCTTGGTCCAGATCGCCTTCTCGCCGTCCTGGTCGAGCCGCACGGTGACGGTGTCGCCGTTGGCGAACTGGTGGCCGGTGTCCACGGCACCGAGCGCCTTGTCGAGCCGGTATACGCCGAGGGCCACGCCGAGCACGATCAGCACGACGGCGATCGCGGCCGCGATCACGTACCAGTACCGGCCGGGCCGGAGTTCGTTCGCCGCTATCTGCGGCGGCGGGAAGGGATGCATCGCCACACTTTAGAGCGCCCGCGGGCCCGCCCTCCCCTCGCTGCCGGGGGGGCATACGTAATGCTCTGCTGCCGACGAATCGTCCCCGCAGGGTGGATGTGCCCTGCATGGAAGTGCGATCAGGGGGCATGTGGGGTTGCCTGAACATGTTGCCCTCCTGTTCGGAGGGCGTGCGCAGCGGTGCAGACCGGGCGCGCGCCCGGCGAAGAGGAGGTAGGAGGAAGGGTGATTCGTGAGCGCGGAGACGACACAGCCGACGCACGACAGTGAGCCGGAGTGGGATCCGGAGGCGGTACGCCGTCATCGGGGTCTGTTCCGGGTGATCGACCGCCGGCGCAACCCCAAGCTGCGGCGCAGTGACATCACGGTGACCGAGGAGCCGGCCGTGCGGCGTGCGGTGAAGGCCGCGATGCTCGGCAACGCCATGGAGTGGTTCGACTTCGGTATCTACTCCTACATGGCCGTCACCCTGGGCAAGGTGTTCTTCCCGTCCGGCAACCCGACGGCGCAGACCCTCGCCTCCTTCGGCGCCTTCGCCGCGGCCTTCCTGCTGCGGCCGATCGGCGGGTTCGTCTTCGGGCCGCTCGGCGACCGCATCGGCCGCAAGAAGGTCCTCGCCCTCACCATGATCATGATGGCCCTCGGGACGTTCGGGATCGGCCTGGTGCCCTCCTACGCCGCCATCGGGCTGTGGGCACCGGCCCTGCTGCTCCTCTTCCGTGTCATTCAGGGCTTCTCGACCGGCGGTGAGTACGGCGGTGCCGCCACCTTCATCGCCGAGTACGCGCCGGACAAGCGACGCGGATTCTTCGGCAGTTACCTGGAGTTCGGCACGCTCGCCGGATACGTGGGGGCCGCCGGACTCGTGACGGTCCTCACGACCGTCCTGGACGACGGCGCCATGACCTCGTGGGGCTGGCGCGTGCCGTTCCTCGTCGCCGGTCCGCTCGGTCTGATCGGCATGTACATGCGTCTCAAGCTGGAGGACACCCCGGCGTACCAGGAGCTGGAGCGCGAGCAGGAGGGCGGAGCCGAACGCCCGAAGTTCCGGTTCGGCCCGTTCTTCCGTGACCACTGGCGCGCGCTGCTGCTGTGCATGATCCTCGTCGCGGCGTACGACATCGCCGACTACGGCCTGCTGTCGTACATGCCGACGTATCTCACCGACGAGTTGAAGTACGGCTCCACCGCCGGGCTCGTCGCGATCGTCGTCGTCATGGTCGTGCTGATGTGCCTCGTCCATCCGCTCGGCGCCCTGTCCGACCGGATCGGCCGCAAGCCCGTGCTGCTCACGGGCATGATCGGTTTCGTCGTGCTGTCCCTCCCGGCGTTCCTGCTCCTGCGCACCGGCGGCCATGTGGCGATCTATGCGGGGCTGTTGCTCATCGGCCTGTGCCTGTTGATGTTCCTCGCGACGATGTCCGCAGTGCTGCCGGCGCTCTTCCCCACGGAGGTGCGCTACTCGGCGCTGGCGATCTCCTTCAACGTCGCCGGCTCCCTCTTCGGCGGCACCACGCCGCTGGTGATGGAGGGGCTGACCAGCGCCACGGGCAACAACCTCATGCCGGCGTTCTACATCATGCTCGCCGCCGTGGTCGGAGCGGTCGCCGTCCTGTTCCTGAAGGAGACCGCGCGCCAGCCGCTGGCCGGTTCCCCGCCCGCCGTCTCCACGCCGGAGGAGGCAGCCGACATGGTCGCCGCCCAGTACCCCCGTGGACCGCTCTCGCAGTGGCCGGGCGACGCGGAGACCACTGCCGCGGACCCCGACTCCGACCGCGGCACCCCGGAACCCGTGGGGACCGCCGTCTGAGCGGCTCCCCGGTTCCCGGGCCGGGCGCGGTTTTATCCGCGCTCGGCCCGCACGTCGCCGTTCACCGTCGCCAGACGCATCGTGGCGGCGTGCGAGGCGGTGGCGGTCGGGATGTCGATCCGCGGCCGCCCGTTGTCGGTCGTGGCGTTGACGCGATAGGCGGGTGAGTCGTCGGGGACCGTCGCGTCGACCGAGCCGTTCGTGGTGGCCGCGTCGATGCGGGACGGAGCAGTGGCGCAGCCCACAGTGACGTCGCCGTTGACGGTCTGCGCGTGCAACGTGGCAGCGCGCAGGTCGTGGGCGCGTACGGACCCGTTGCGGGTGGTCAGACGTACGGAGGAGCCGGTCCGTCCCGCGTCGGTGACCGTCACGTCGCCGTTGACCGTGGTGAGGTCCAGGGCGCCGGAGACTCCGGCGGCGTCGATCCCCGCGTTGCGGGCCGAGACGGTGACGCCCGTGCCGGCCGGGATGTCCACTTCCGGCATCCGCGGACAGGGGTCCCGGGAGTCCGCACCGTCGGGACAGGACAGATCGAGCACCCTGTGGTCACCCTTGCCCGACCAGCGATGCCCGGTGTGCGCGACGATCGTGACCCGGTCGCCGGAGGCAGGGCGCAGCCGCACTCCGTTGTCGGTGACGACGGTCAGGCGTCGGCCGGTCGACACCCCCTCGGGCGTCGCGTGATCAGCGGCGTCCCCTCCTCTGCCGTCCCCGCACGCGGCGAGCACGGGAAAGGAGGTCACAACGGCGAGCGCGACGATGCCGCACCTCAGGTGTTTCGCTTTCCCAGAGGTCATGCGGACCGGGTGCCCCGTCGCACCGCCCGCACGCCTTGGCCAGGGCCTCGCCGAGAGTCTCCGTCCGGTTCACGGCGGCAAGCCAGGCGCGCCGCCGGTCATCGCTTGAGGCGCACCTCCTGGAGGTCTGTCTGCACGGCCCGGCCGTCCTCCCAGGCGTTGGCGCCCGGCGCGACGTCGGGCACAGGGATGTCCGCACGGTTGTGCCGCTTGTGGGAGGTGGAGACACCGAGCCTGCGGTCCCGTTCCCGGATCAGCTCCTGCGAGAGCTGCCCGTCCTCGGTGAAGCCCATCATCAACTGCGGCACACCATAGGGAAAGTCGTCGCGGTCGTACTGCCACGTGTGGAAGGTCTTCCCGTACGTGGTCACGAGGTCCTCGAAGTACGCGTGCTCGGCCATGTCGGGGATGCCGGGTGCGGTGAGGGCGCCCGAGGAGACCTCGTAGTGGTGGCTGTGCCACAGCTGCTTCTCGTCCTCGGGCAGGGCACGGAACCGTTCCTCGCTGATGATGTACTCGATGCCGATCAGCCGGGCGTCGGCCGCGTTCCGGTCGAAGATGACGCACTGGTGCAGGTCGTGCCGCAGATGGATGCAGAAGTGCGTCGCCTCGACCTGACGGCCCATGTCGTCGGCGTACATGTGGAAGCCGTTGAGGTAGGTGCTCATCGCGGCGAGCGGATACTTCGGCTGCAGGGCGCCGGCCGCCAGGTCCAGCGCACGGTGTTTGAGCGAGTGCCCTGTGCCGATCCTGCCGACGGTGGCGGCCTTGCGGCCGAGCAGGAGTCCGGCCGCGGCCGTCAGCCCTGCCGCGACGCCGATCCCGACGGCCGCGGCAGGTCCCCGGCCGGAGCGGTGCGAGCGATGTATGTCGTGTGGGAGAGCCATGCGCGGCGGGTGCCCCCGCATACGGAACGCATAACCGCTGAGCGCCCACCGGGAATCCGTCGCACGGCACCGAGTGCGAGGCCGCGAAGGGAGTCATGGGTCACACCGGAACTGGGGGGTTTGGCCCACGGATCATGGGCACACGGGGCGAGAGGAAATATGACGAACTCTTCACAGGCATCACACACAGAGTCCGAAGCCCCCGACGAGACACAGAGCAAGACACCCACCAAGAAGAGCCGCACGAGCCGCAGTTCCAGTGAGCGCTCCCAGAGCGCACCGCCGCGCCGGCCGAAGAGGCTTCGCCCCGTCGAAGCCCTCCGTATGGCACGCGAACAGCTGGGTGACCTCACAGGCAAGCCCGTTGACGCCGTCACCACGTTCGCCGCCACCGACGACGGTTGGTGCCTCGAGGTGGAAGTCCTGGAACTGACCAGGGTTCCCGACACGATGAGCCTGCTGGCCAGTTACGAGGTCACCCTCGACCAGGAGGGGATCCTGACCGGCTATCAGAGGCTGCGCAGGTACGAACGCGGTCGGTCCGACGACCGCTCCTGACAGCGAGAAGCCGGGGCCCACGGCCCCGGCACACCGAGAAAGCCAGGCGGCGGCGCGCGTTTTCCGCGCCCCGTCCCCACGGCGTACACGAAAGAAGAGGAGGTACTGCCCATGACTGTTGCCACTCAAGGCGGCGGTGGAGGCGGCGGGACCAGCGGACTTTACGACGTCCTCGAGCTGGTCCTGGACCGCGGGATCGTCATCGACGCGTTCGTCCGCGTGTCCCTGGTCGGCATCGAGATCCTGAAGATCGACGTGCGGGTCGTCATCGCGAGTGTCGACACGTACCTGCGCTTCGCCGAGGCCTGTAACCGCCTCGACCTGGAGACCGGCGCCAAGAAGCCCTCCGGCCTGACGGACATGGTCGGCGACACGGTGGAATCCGGCGCCAGGGGCAAGACCAAGGGCGCGCTGTCCGGCGCCGCGGAGACGGTCTCCGAGGCGTTCAACCAGGCGCGCGAGGAAGGTTCGTCCAAGTCGCGTCAGCGCCGCACGTCCAGCCGCAAGGAGGAGCAGTAATGAGCACGTACGTCTACGGGATCGCGGCCGCCGACCACCCCACTCTTCCCACGGGGATGGAGGGCATCGGCAGCCCCGCGCTGACGGTCCGCACCGTCACGTCCGCCGGGCTGACCGCGGTCGTCAGTGACGCCCCCGAGAACCTGCGCCCCAAGCGCCGGGACCTGCTCGCCCACCAGAACGTCCTGTCCGAGGCGGGCGGCGGAGGCACCGTGCTGCCCCTGCGCTTCGGCAGCATCGCCGCGGACGACGACGCGGTCGCGGCCGCGCTCGACGGGCGCGCCGAGCACTATCAGGAGCGGCTGCGCAGCCTGCGCGACCGTGTCGAGTACAACGTCAAGGTCCAGCACGACGAGGACGCGGTCCTGCGCGAGGTGATGTCCGGGGACGCCGAGCTGCGCGCTCTGGTGGAGCGCAATCGCACCGCCGGCGGCGGCTCGCACGAGGACAAGCTGCGCCTGGGCGAGGCGGTGGCGGGCGCCGTGCAGCAGCGCGAAGCGGTGGACGCCGAGGCGGTACGCGCGGCGCTGGAGCCGCACGCGGAGGCCGTGAGCCCCGCGCCCGACGGCAGCGGGTGGATAGTCAACCTCTCCTTCCTGGTGGACCGTTCTTCCCCCGAACACCTGCTGAGGGCGATCGAGGAACACCAGCAGGCCCATCCCCACCTGGTCTTCAAGGTGAACGGCCCGCTCCCGCCGTACAGCTTCGTGGAGCCGGCTCCGGAAGCGTCCGCGGTCGGTTGAGGAGGCTGTCATGGGTCTGCTGAGCGAGGTGCTCCTGTTGCCGCTGGCCCCGGTCAGAGGCTCCTTCTGGGCGCTGGACCAGGTGGTCGCCGAGGCAGAGCGCCAGTACTACGACCCGTCCGCCGTGCAGGAGCAACTCGCCGCCCTAGAAAAGCAGTTGGAGGCGGGGCAGATCGACGAGGAGACGTTCGACCGAATGGAGGACGAACTTCTCGACCGGCTGGAAGCCGGTAACAGAAGACAAACAGGCGCGTGATGTCAGGCGCGCCGGAACGGACGGCACACCATGAACCGAGCAGCACTCGGACTCGCAGTAGGCGCCGGCTACATGCTGGGGCGCACCAAGAAGATGAAGCTCGCGTTCGCGGTCGGCACCATGGTCGCCGGTAAGAAGCTGCAGCTCAGTCCTCAGGCCGTCATGGACATGGTGCGCAGCCAGGTGGACAAGAACCCGCAGTTCAAGGAGATAAGCGGGCAGCTCCGCGAGGACTTCCGCGGTGTCGGCAAGGCCGCGACGGGGGCGATCCTCGAGCGGCAGATAGAGGGCCTGGCCGGCAAGCTGCGCAACAGCACGGCAGGGGTCCGTGACCGTCTCGACGGCGCGTCGTCCGAGCCCGAAGAGGCACAGGACACGGCCGAGGAGGCCACGCAGGACGCGGACGACGACGGCAAGGCCGCCGAGGGCGCGACATCGGAGGGCAGCCGCACGCCCGAGCGGAAGTCCGGCCAGACCGGCCGGACCCGCCAGTCCGCGGAGCGCAAGACGGCACCACGAGAGCGCACGCAGAGCACGTCCAAGAACTCGCAGAGCACGTCCAAGAAGACGACGAAGACGACGTCGGGCTCGGGCACGGCGAAGAAGACCGCCGGGGCCGCGCGGCGTGCTCCGCGCGCCGGAGCGAAGGGAGAGCGCGGCAATGGCTGAGCTGCCCACGACGAATCCGTTGAAGGACCTCGCCAAGAGCGAGGCGGCCGACCGGCTCAAGGCGGAGGCGCAGGACTACCTCGCCGCGCAGGCGACCCGCCTGCTGACCGGCGCCGGCCGCAAGCTCGGCCAGACGACGACGAAGTTGAACGACATCGCCGAAGGCAACAGTCCGGGCTTCGCCCAACTCGCCCTCGACGGTGGGCGCAAGCTTGCCGAGGGCAAGGGGCCGTTGCGTGCCGCGGTCGAGACGGGCGCCGGTCACCTCAAGGACAGCGTCGTCGACGGTGCGAAGAACCTCTTCGGCATGGGAAGCAAGGGCGGCAAGGGCAAGTCCAAGTCGGGCAGCGGCCAGAAGCCGACGGTCATCCTGGAGAGCATCGACGTCGGGGTGGACGTCCGTACCGCCTACGACCAGTGGACCCAGTACCAGGAGTTCTCCACGTTCGCCCGGGGCGTGAAGAACGCCAACCGTGCGGACGACGTGACGTCCGACTGGCAGATGAAGATCTTCTGGTCGAGCCGCAGTTGGAAGGCGCACACCACCGAGCAGGTTCCCGACCAGCGCATCTGCTGGACCTCCGAAGGAGCCAAGGGGACCTCGAAGGGCGTCGTCACCTTCCATGAGCTGGGGGAGAACCTCACGCGGGTCCTGCTGCTCATCGAGTACTACCCCAAGGGTCTCTTCGAGAAGACCGGCAACATATGGCGGGCACAGGGCCGCCGTGCCCGTCTGGACCTCAAGCACTTCGTCCGTTTCATCTCGATGAAGGGTGAGGCGACGGACGGCTGGCGCGGAGAGATCCGTGACGGCGAGGTCGTGCGCACGCACGACGACGCCGTGGCCGAGGAGGAGGAAGCTGAGAACGCCACCGACTCCGACTCCGACTCCGACGTCGATGCCGATGCGGAGTACGAGGACGACGAGCCCGAGGGCGAGTACGAGGACCTCGACGAGGACGAACTGGTCGACGAAGACGAGCCCGTCGACGAAGATGAAGAGTTCGACGAGGACGAAGAGTTCGAGCAGGGCGTCGAGGAACCGGAAGAGGAGTACGAGGACGAGGAGCCCGTGGACGAGTACGAGGACGAGGACGAGCCGGCCGAGGACGACGGTCGTCGTCGGCGTGAGCCCGCGGGTGCGCGGAGCCGTGGATGAGCACCGCGAGCTCCTTTCCCGACTCGTCCCTGGGCGGCGGGAACTCGGGGGCCAACCTCGCCGACATCCTCGAACGCGTCCTCGACAAGGGCATCGTGATCGCGGGTGACATCCGCATCAACCTGCTCGACATCGAGCTGCTCACCATCAAACTGCGCCTGATCGTGGCCTCCGTCGACAAGGCGAAGGAGATGGGCATCGACTGGTGGGAGCACGACCCGGCCCTTTCCTCGGGCGCCCGGAGCAAGGAACTCGCCCGGGAGAACGCCGAGTTGAGGGAGCGCCTGGAGGCGTTGGAGTCTGCTGGGGAGACAGGCGCGCGCGAGCAGATCGACTCGGCGCGCAAGAAGGAGACCAGGGATGAGTGAACTCCGGTACGTCTACGCGGTCTGCGGTTCCCTCGACGCCCCGCTCGCGGCGGATCTGACCGGCGTCGCGGGGGCGGCCCCGCATGTGCTGCACCACGTCGGACTGACGGCCGTCGTCAGTCCGGTGCCCGCCGAGGAGTTCTCCGAGGACGCGCTGCGCCGCAACCTGGAGAGCCTCGACTGGCTCTCCGACACCGCCCGCGCACACCAGCGGGTGCTCGGGGCCCTCGCTTCGGTCGCCAGCCCGCTGCCGTTGCGGTTGGCCACGGTCTTCCGTGACGACAGCGGTGTCCGGGCCATGCTGGAGGAGCAGGCCGAACGCTTCCGTGCCTCGCTGGACCGCATCGACGGGCGGGTCGAATGGGGCGTGAAGGTGTACGTGGAAGAGCCCGAGGCGAGCCCGGACGCCGGGAGCGGCGCGGGGTCCGGGGCGCGGAGCGGACAGGGCCGGACCTCGGCGGACTCGCTCGCCGCGGGATCCGGCCGCGACTACCTGCGGCGCCGCCGGGCCGAGCGGAGTGGCCGCGAGGAGGTCTGGCGCCGGGCCGAAGGGTTCGCCCAGAGCCTCCACGACGAGCTGTCGCGGCAGGCCCACGAGACGTGCCTGCACCCTCCGCAGAATCCCGAACTGGCGAGGACGACGGGCCGCAACATCCTCAACGCTGCCTATTTGGTGGAGCGTTCGACGTCGGAGGCCTTCATGGAAGCGGTCGACCGCCACAAGGACGAGCAGCCCGGCCTGCGAGTGGAACTGACCGGTCCCTGGGCCGCGTACTCCTTCTCGCAGCCCCCGGAGGAGCGGCAGGACGGGTCACCGGCGTCGGTGAGTGAGGTGTCATGACGGTCATAGAGCGGCGGGAAGTGGCGCTCGTCGACCTGCTGGACCGGCTGCTCGCGGGCGGTGTGGTGCTGGCCGGCGACGTCACGCTGCGCATCGCCGACGTCGACCTGGTCCGGATCGACCTGAACGCGCTGATCAGTTCGGTCAACGAGAATGTCCCCTCACCCTGGGAAGACCTGCTGTGAAACCCGACGACGACGCGCACCGCCCCCACGGGGAGGCGCAGAACACCGACACCGAGGCCTGCGCCGCCTGCGGAGCGCCTCCGGCGCCCGCGCCGGTCCAGGAGAGGCGGCGCGGGCAGATCAAGATCGAGCCCGACACCGTCGAGCGCGACCTGATGAAGCTGGTGCTGACGATCGTGGAACTGCTGCGGCAGTTGATGGAGCGTCAGGCACTGCGCCGCTTTGACATCGGCGATCTGTCGGAGGACCAGGAAGAGCGGATCGGCCTGACGCTGATGCTGCTCGAGGACCGCATGGCGGAACTGCGCGAGCGCTACGACCTCGGCCCCGAGGACCTCAACATCGACCTGGGGCCCCTGGGCCCGCTCCTTCCTCGCTGACACGCTCCCGTACCCACCGGGCGGTACGGGACGCCGCGCATCGTCCCCGCCGTTCGGGGAATCCGTGAAGCATGACTGTGCGTGTGCTGCGATCACTGACGGTGCCCCATCGCCTGGACGAGGTGGTCACCTACCTGAGTGACTTCACGCGGGCCGAGCAGTGGGACCCCGGCACCGTGACGTGCCGGCGCACCGACGCGGAAGCCGGCCCCGTGCGCGAGGGCAGCACCTGGCACAACGTGTCCACCTTCCGCGGACGGCGCACGGAGCTCGACTACCGGCTGCAGCGTCTGCACGCCGACCGGCTCGTCTTCGTCGGGACCAACAGCACCGCCACGTCGACGGACGACCTGACGTTCCAGGCCCACGGCGCGAGCACGGAGATCGTCTACCGGGCGACGATCGAGTTCCACCCGTGGTGGGCCAAGCTCGCCGAGCCGGTGCTCAGGCGCACGTTCGAAAAGCTCGGGGACACCGTCACCCGCACCCTGCCCCGTGCACTGGCCGAGGCCCTCACTCCGCACGACGCCCAGGACCGGACCGACCCCCCGTCCTGATCCCGGATCCCGGCGTGGTCGTCGCCCTCGCACATGCCTCCTCCTCAAGAGCGGGGTGAATGTTTCGGCAACTGCTGCGAAAGCCTTCTGCGGGCGGCGAGGCGTGACGAGGCGCCGTCGGGTCTATCGGCCGACGGCGTACGTGAAATGCGCGTGCAGGCGGCGCCGGTGGTCGAGTTCCCGGGCGGGCCCGGTGAGGGCGACCCGTGCGGTCAGCCGTGGCTCGGTGCTCGACGCGCTGAGCCGCAACTCCAGTGCGCCGGGCTCCACGAGGCGTCGTCCCTCGCGCCCGGTGAACGAGGCGAGATCGGCGGGCACGCGCACCCGGACCCGTACGGCTTCCGCCGGAGCCAGCTCCGGCAGGCGTACGTAGCCGATGAGCCGCTGCACCGGCTGCACCACGGACGCGACCGGGTCGTGGAGATACAGCTGGACGACCTCGGTCCCGGGCCGCGCGCCCGTGTTGCGCACGGTGCAGGCGAGGGCGAACTCGCCGTCCGTGGCGGCGAGTTCACTGCTAATCTCCAGGTCGCTCCAGGCGAACGTGGTGTAGGTCAGTCCGTGGCCGAAGCCGAATGCCGGGGCCGGGTCCAGGTTCGAGACCTCGGTGGCCTGGCCGAGCCGGGGGGCGAGGTAGGTGGACGGCTGGGCGCCGGGCCCGCGGGGGATGCTGACGGGCAGCCTGCCCGACGGTCTCACGCGGCCGCTGAGCACTCCGGCGAGCGCGCCCGCGCCCTCCTCCCCGGGGAAGAAGGTCTGTACGAGCGCCGCGCCCTCCCGGACCGCGCGGCCGAGGGCGTAGGGCCGGCCCGCGAGCAGCGTCACGACGACCGGTGTATCGGTGTCCAGGAGCGCGTCGAGGAGCTGTTCCTGGGCGCCGGGCAGGGCGAGGGAGGAGGCGTCGCAGCCCTCGCCGCTCGTGCCGCGGCCGAAGAGGCCGGCCCGGTCGCCGAGCGC
>NZ_JAAGMG010001104.1 GCF_010548525.1 Streptomyces sp. SID14478 | reverse complement strand
TACGACCTGATGGCGACGGAGTGCATGCGCGTCGTGGCGCGCGAGGCGATGCCGGACGCCGTGGCGCGGGCGTTCTTCCACCGGGCGTCCGCGGCGGCCGTGCGGTGGCGGCCCGAGGGGTACCGGCGGCCCGGCGGCCTGGAGGGCGTCCGGCGGCGCCTGCTGGAGGAGGACGCGTACACGAAGTACCGCGCGTTCCAGGCCGCGAACCACCGGCGGCGCGACCTGAGGACGGCGGTGCGCGCCCGCAAGAAGCAGCTCGGCGCGAAGGTCCACGACCTGCACTACCGGCGCGCCCTGCGCGAGCCCCTCGACCCGGACCTGGCCGTGTTCTCCGCCTACTGGGACCGCGGGGTGGCCTGCAACCCGGGCGCGATCGCGGCGAAGCTCGCCGAACTCGCCCCGCACATCCACCCGGTGTGGGTCGTGTCGCGGGCGACGGAGCCGCTCCTGCCGCCCGGCACGGACCACGTCGTGCCCGGCACGCGCCGCTACTGGGAGGTGATGGCCCGCGCCACGTACCTGACCAACAACGTCAACTTCCCGAACGCGGTGGTCAAACGGCCCGGCACGGTCCACCTCCAGACCCACCACGGCACGCCGCTGAAGAAGATGGGCCTCGACCAGCTCGACTACCCCACCGCCTCCAAGGGCCTCGACTTCGACGCGCTGCTGTCCCGCATCGACAAGTGGGACTACAGCGTCAGCGCCAACAGCCACTCCACCCGCATGTGGGAGCACGCCTACCCCTCGCACTACGCGTCACTGGACCACGGCTACCCGCGCAACGACGTCTACTACAGCGCCGGCGCCGCCGACATCCGCGCGATCCGCGACCGGCTCGGCATCGCCCCCGGCCGGCGCGCCCTGCTGTACGCGCCGACGCACCGGGACTACGAGGCGGGCTGGACCCCGCGCCTGGACCTGGCGACCCTCGCCGAGCGGCTCGGCGACGACACCGTCCTGCTGGTGCGCGGCCACTACTTCTACGGCGGCGCCGCCTCCCCGCTGGCGAGCCTGCGCCGCAGCGGCCGGGTCGTCGACGTCTCCGCATACGACCCGGTGGAGGAACTGGCGCTGGCCTCGGACGCGTTGATCACGGACTACTCCTCCATCATGTTCGACTACGCCAACCTGGACCGCCCGATCATCAGCTACGCCGACGACTGGGAGACGTACGCGAAGACCCGCGGCACCTACTTCGACCTGATGGCCGAGCCGCCGGGCCATGTGGCGCGCACGCAGGAGGAGTTGACGGAACTGCTCGTCACCGGCGCGTGGTGCGACGAGGCGTCCGCGAAGGTCCGCGCGCACTTCCGGCGCCGCTTCTGCGAGTTCGACGACGGGCACGCCGCCGAGCGGGTCGTGCGCCGGGTCTTCCTCGGTGAGCCCGAGGAGGACCTGCCGCCGGTCGTGCCGGTGTCCGCCCGCACCCCCGCCCCCACGCCCGAGGAGGCGACCCGCTGATGGCGTTCACCCCGGACGTGACGGTCACCGTCATCGTCTTCAACGACGCGGAGCGCCTGCCGCGCGCGGTCGCCTCGCTCCAGGCGCAGACCCACCAGAACATCGAGATCGTCATCAGCGACGACCACTCGACGGACCACACCCCCGAGGTGGCACGGGAGTTGGCGGCGGCGGACCACCGCATCACCTATCTCCGCCTCCCGGAGAACTCGGGCGGGTGCAGCGCCCCGCGCAACCGGGCGCTCGACATCGCCCGCGCCCCGTACCTGATGTTCCTCGACAGCGACGACGAACTCCCGCCGCGCGCCATCGAGTTGCTGCTCGGCGCGCACCGCGAGCGCCCCGACATCGACTTCGCGATGGGCGCGGTGGAGCGGGTCCGCGTCGACACGGGCCGCACCTCCGTGTGGATGCCGCACCTGGTCGCCGAGCGCCGCACGGTGAACGGCATCGAGGCCGAACCCGGCCTGTTCTTCGAGCACCTGTCGACCAGCAAGATGTACGCCCGCGCCTTCCTGGACCGGCACGGCCTGCGCTTCCCCGAGGGCATCCACTACGAGGACCAGCTCTTCTCCGCGCAGGCCTACTGCCTCGCGAAGGCCTTCACGATCGTCCCGGAGCCGGTGTACCGCTGGTACATCGCCCCGTACGCCGAGGAGACCGCGGCCTCCATCTCCAACCAGCGCCACAAGCTGACCAACGTCCGCGACCGCGTCCACGTACAGGAACTCATCGACGACTTCCTGGTGCACGGCGGGTACAGCGCGGCGCTGCGCGAGGCGAAGGACCACAAGTTCCTCAAGCACGACTTCCGCATGTACGCGGGAGATCTGCCGTACCGGGACGACGCGTGGCTGGCGGACTTCGCCGGGATCGTGAACCCGTACCTGGATCGGCTCGCCCCGGGCGCGTTCGCCCGGCTGCCGCGCGCCGAGCGGGTCGTGCTGCAGCTCGTGCGCGACGGCCGCCTCGACGAGGCACGGCTCGCGGCGCGGGGCCTCGGCCACGAGGTCGCTCCGCGGGCGACGGTCCCGGACGCCGCCGGGGTCGTCTACTGGGGCACGAAGGTCCCCGAGACCGCGCGGGGCCGTCGTGAACTTGCCCTGTCCGACCTGGCGTTGGAGGCGCGGCCGTTCCCCCGGGCCCAGTTCCGGCACGAGATCGTCTCGCTGGAGCGGGCCGCCGGACCGGCCTGCCTCGACCTGCTGATCCGCACCTACGACCCCGGGCTGCGCCTGCCGGTCGGCCCGCAGGTCGCGTCGCTGGTCATCTCCCCGGGCCGCAGGCGCATGACCGTCCGCTTCCGCCTCGACCCGGTGCGCCCCGGCGTCTTCGAGGGCCGGGTCCGGCTCGACGTCGCCGCCGCGGCGCTGCCCCCGCAGGGCTTCGAGGGCACCCGCCACCCCCTGCTCCAGCTCCAGGCCCCCGGAGGCCTGCGCAACACGGGCCTGCTGCTGGCCCCCCTCGACTTCCCGGCCTTCACCGCCGAGGTCTCCCGGCACCGGGTGACGGTGGAGCCCGAGGGCAGGGGCGCGGGACGGTTGCAGGTGCGGTGGGAGCCGGTGGGGCTGACGGCGAGCGTGGTGCGGCCCGTGGCGCGCCGGGTGGGACGCAGCCCGGTGGCCCGCAAGGTCCGTCAGGCGGTGCGGCTGGCCCGCGCGTAGGACCCGAGGCGCTCCGCGAACGCGGCCACGAGGTCGCGCAGTTCGTCGGGGCCCTCGACGACGAACGGGCGGTCCAGCGCGGCCAGCACCGGGGGCAGCCAGTCGAGCCGCTCCGCCCGCAGCCGGACGCGCCACCACACCTCGCGCTCCCGGACGGCCCCCACCACGGGCTCTTCCTCGTCCTCCTCCAGGAGCGCGACACTGGCCGGAAGGTGCGCGCGGATCCGCTTCTTCGTGCCGTGGACGCGCAGGGTCACCTCGTGCCGGTACGCGGCCGTGGCGAAGCCCGTCAGCACGCGCTCCGCCGGGGCCACGTCCTCGGGCGGCTCGAAGGAGCCGGGCAGGGTCCGGGCGTCCGCGATGCGGTCGAGCCGGAAGGTCCGGTCCTCGCCGCTGTCGTCGTCGCGGCCCGTGACGTACCACCGCCCCGCGTGGGAGACGATCCCGTAGGCGTGCAGCGTGCGTTCGCTGCGCCGCCCGTCGCCGTCGGTGTAGCGCATCGAGACCGGCCGGTGGTGGCGGACCGCGTCGGCGACGGTGAGCAGGACCCCGGCGTCCGGGGTGGCCCGCTCCCCCGGCTGCTCGGTGAAGGCGAGGGACTCCAGGAGCGTGTCGAGCCGTCGGGCGACGTGCCGGGGCAGCACCCGCCGGATCTTGGCCGAGGCCGTCTCGCTCGCGGTCCGCCCCGCCGCCGTCAGCCCCGTCCGGCGCCCGGCGATCAGGCCGAGCAGCACGGCCAGCGCCTCGTCGTCGCCGAGCATGAGCGGGGGCAGGCGGTACCCCGGGGCGATCCGGTACCCGCCGTAGCGGCCGCGCACCGACTCCACGGGGACGTCGAGGTCGATCAGCCGGCCCACGTAGCGGCGCACGGTGCGTCCCTCGACGCCGAGCCGCTCGGCCAGCTCGGCCACGGTGCGGGTGCCGCCCGACTGCAGCAGCTCCAGAAGTGTCAGTACGCGGGCGGCGGGACGGGACATGTCTCCAGCCTACGGCCGATACCGGACCGAATCTGTCCTCTATCTCTCCTAACGTGCACAGCACAGCGCAGCACCGGTACGACACCGTCCGCGCCCCGCCCCCTCCCACCCGCACGCTCGGAGCCACCCCATGAACTTCGTCTCGATCCGCATCATCACCGACGACCTCGCCCGCCTCGTCGCCTTCTACGAGCACGTCACCGGGGTCCGGGCGACGTGGGCCACCGAGGACTTCGCGGAGCTCGCCACCCCCACCGCGACGCTCGCGCTCGCGAGCACCCGCACCGTCCCGCTGTTCGCGCCCGGCTCGGCCCGCCCGGCGCGGAACCAGAGCGTGATCACCGAGTTCCTCGTCGACGACGTGGACCGCGTCCACCGGAACCTGACCGACTCCGGCCACCTCACGGACGTCGTCGCCGGACCCACCACGATGCCGTGGGGCAACCGGTCGCTGCTGTTCCGCGACCCGGACGGCAACCTCGTCAACTTCTTCACCCCGGTCACCGCGGCGGCCGTCGCGAAGTTCTCGCGCTGAGTCTCCGCTACCGCGGCACGCGGTACAGGATCTGACCGCGCGGGCCCACGGCGACCCGTTCCAGCGGCAGCCCGCCGTCGCCGGGGTACGCCACGACCCACCGCACGTCGTAGCGCCGCAGCACGTCGAGGCGCCGGGCCCGCGACGCGTCCGACGCGAAGTACATGCGCACCGCCGCCACCCGCTCCTGCTCGTCGCCCAGGAAGAAGTCCGGATACCCGGGGGCCACCGTGTACGCCCCGTACGCCGGGATCTGCCGGGCCGGCCACTGCTTGGCGAGCACCACGTCCCCGTACCTCACCCAGGGCGTGATCCAGTGGTAACCCGGCCACGGCTCCCGGTACTTGGCGGCGACCGGCGCGGGCAGCGCCGAGCGCGGCAGGACGTATCCGAGCGTGCCCGACTGGGTCCACGCGCCGAGGGCCAGCGCCGCCGCGAGCACCCAGCCGAAGGCGCCGCGCACCGCCCGGCTCGGGGCGCAGAA
>NZ_JAAGMG010001066.1 GCF_010548525.1 Streptomyces sp. SID14478 | reverse complement strand
CCCAGGCGCAGATTGCGGGCCGCGAGGTTGGGGCGGTACCCCAGCTCCCGCGCGGCCGTGCGAACGCGCTCGGCGGTGGCCACGGCGACCCGGCCGCGCCATTTGTCGCCCATGACGAGGGAGACGGCGGCCTGCGAGACGCCCGCGGCGCGGGCCACGTCCCGGCTGGTGGGGCGGCTGGTCGCCGTCCCGTCCGTACCGCTCGTCACTGCTGCCTCCGTGTGTCTCGTCCCGGGGTGGTCGACGTTATCGGGTGGCTCCGGATGCCGGGCACGTGGTACGTATAACGCGTCGACGTTATACGTAAAACTTCCAGAGTGAGGCGGGGCGATGGCCGCGGGGTATGCGGAGATCCTCAGGGCGCGGCACGCGATGCGGCTGCTCACGGGGACGCTGGTGGGCAGGCTGCCCAACGCCACGGCGGCGATCGCCATCGTGCTGTTCATCCGCGACGAGGGCGGCACGTACAGCCTGGCGGGCGCGCTCGCCGCGGTCTACGGGGTGGCGAACGCGATCGGCCAGCCGGTGCTGGGGCGCCTCGTCGACTTGCGCGGGCAGCCGAAGGTGCAGTTGCCCGCCGCCGTCCTGTCGGCGCTCGCGATGACCCTCTTCGCCTTCGTCGGCACCGGCTCGCTCGCCGCGGCGTACGGGGCCGTGGCCGCGGCCGGACTCTTCACGCCGCCGCTGGAGGGCGGCCTGCGGGCGCTGTGGCCGAGCGTGCTGCCCCGTGAGGAACAGGTGCACACGGCGTACGCGATGGACGCCATCGCCCAGGAAGTCATGTTCACCGTCGGCCCGTTGCTGGTGACCGTGTGCGTGTCGCTCTGGTCGGCACAGGCCGCGCTGGTCGTCCTGAACGTCATCGGGGTGCTGGGCGCCCTCTCCGTCGTGCTGTCGCGCCCCTCCCGCGCATGGCGCTCGGCCCCGCGCGAGGCGCACTGGCTGGGCGCGCTGCGCTCACCGGGCCTGCTGGCGCTGCTCGCCACCTTCCTGTTCATCGGTCTCGCGCTCGGCTCGATCACCGTCGACGGGGTCTCGTACGCGGACGACAACGGCGGCGACGCCGTGTACGGCTGGATGATGGCCGCCCTCGGACTCGGCGCCCTCGTGGGCGGCACGGTGTACGGCGCCCGGCAGTGGAGCGGCGCCCCCGAGACGCGGCTTCGGTGGCTGGTGGCCCTGCTGGCCCTGTTCTACGCGCCGTTGATGCTGATGCCGGGACCGGTCGCGATGGTGGCGCTCACCGCGGTCGCCGGGGTGTTCCTCGCGCCGTGCATCGCCTGCGCGTTCCTCGTCGTGGACCGGCACGCGCCGCAGGGCACCGTGACGGAGGCGTTCTCCTGGCTCGTGACGACGTTCACGGTCGGGGCGAGCGTCGGAACGGCCGTCGCGGGACCGGTCGTCGAGTGGGGCGGCACCCGGTCGGGATTCGTCGTGCCGGCGGTCACCGGAACCGCCGCCCTGCTGGTGCTGCTGGCCACGGGCAAGGTTCTCGCGGCACCGCGCAAGTCCGGGCGTGTCGCGGTCTCATCGGAAAATGATCCAAACCGTGCTGTCGAACCCCGTTTCAGCTCGGGGGATCGGGCGTAATGTTCAGTCATGGACCGCCGCATTTTCGGGCTGGAGAACGAGTACGGCGTCACATGCACGTTCAGGGGACAGCGACGCCTGTCTCCTGACGAGGTGGCGCGGTACCTCTTCCGCCGTGTCGTGTCATGGGGCCGCAGCAGCAATGTCTTTCTGCGGAACGGTGCCCGCCTCTATCTTGACGTGGGATCGCATCCGGAATACGCAACACCGGAATGCGACAACGTGACCGAGTTGGTCACCCACGACAAAGCGGGCGAGCGCATTCTGGAAGGCCTGCTCGTCGACGCCGAACGCCGCCTGCACGAGGAGGGCATCGCAGGCGACGTATATCTGTTCAAGAACAACACCGACTCGGCGGGAAACTCGTACGGCTGTCACGAGAATTACCTCGTGGCGCGGCACGGGGAGTTCTCGCGTCTCGCGGACATCCTCATCCCCTTCCTGGTCACGCGTCAGTTGCTGTGCGGCGCGGGCAAGGTGCTGCAGACTCCGCGCGGCGCCGTGTACTGCGTGAGCCAGCGCGCCGAGCACATCTGGGAGGGCGTCAGTTCCGCGACGACGCGTTCCCGGCCGATCATCAACACCCGCGACGAGCCGCACGCGGACGCCGAGCGCTACCGCCGCCTGCACGTCATCGTCGGCGACTCGAACATGTCCGAGACGACCATGCTCCTCAAGGTCGGCGCCACCGACCTGGTGCTGCGCATGATCGAGGCGGGCACGGTGATGCGCGACCTGACCCTGGAGAACCCGATCCGGGCGATCCGCGAGGTCAGCCACGACATCACCGGCCGGCGCAAGGTGCGTCTGGCCTCCGGCCGCGAGGCCTCGGCACTCGAGGTGCAGCGCGAGTACTACGAGAAGGCCGTCGACTTCGTGGAGCGCCGGGGCATCCGCACCGGCACCGTCGACCAGGTCCTTGAGCTGTGGGGCCGCACGCTCGACGCCATCGAGGCAGAGGACCTCGACCGCATCGGCACCGAGATCGACTGGGTCATGAAGTACAAGCTCATCGAGCGCTACCGGGCCAAGCACAACATGACGATGTCGCACCCGAGGGTCGCGCAGATAGACCTCGCCTACCACGACATCCACCGCCGCCGGGGCCTCTACTACCTCCTGGAGAAGAAGGGCCAGGCCGCCCGGATCTGCAACGATCTGAAGATCTTCGAGGGCAAGTCCGTGCCGCCGCAGACCACGCGTGCGCGACTGCGCGGTGACTTCATCCGCAGGGCCCAGGAACAGCGCCGTGACTTCACGGTCGACTGGGTCCACCTGAAGCTGAACGACCAGGCGCAGCGCACGGTGCTCTGCAAGGACCCGTTCCGCAGCGTGGACGACCGGGTGGAGAAACTGATCGCCGGCATGTAGGACCGGTGTCGACCCGTCCCGCCCAGGGCCCTGTACGAATCATTCGTACGGGGCCCTTCGGCTGTCCTTGGAAAAGCTGGGCAAGGGCCTAGAGTGGCCGGACCGTACTCGAGCGACTTGAGGATCACTGTGCGACGCCGACTTGCAGCTCTACTGATCGTGCCGGCACTGGCGCTGACCGCGACGGCCTGCGGCAGCGACGACGGCAAGAAGGATTCGGCGGACAAGGCGGATTCCTCGTCGTCCGCGTCGCCGAAGGCAGCCGAGGTGCCCAAGTCGGTCGACACCGCCAACCCGATGCCCAAGGTCACCGGCGACGCCGGCAAGCAGGCGTCGATCACGGTGCCCAAGGGCGACCCCAGCGGCAAGTTCGTCGTGCACACGCTGTCCGAGGGCAACGGCGCCGAGGTGAAGAAGAACGACCTGGTGTCGATGAACTTCACCGGCAAGGTCTGGAAGGGCGGCAAGGACCTCGGCACCACGTACGGGCAGAAGGGCGGCGGTGACCAGCTGGTCACCGCGGGCGCGCAGGGGCAGCTCCCGGCGTTCTCGCAGGCCGTGCTCGGGCAGAAGGAGGGCAGCCGCGTCCTCGTCGTGGCGCCGCCCGCCGCGGGCTTCGGCAGCCAGGGCAACCCGCAGGTCGGCATCACCGGCACGGACACGCTCGTCTTCGCGCTCGACATCGGCAAGGTCGTCCCGAAGAAGGCCGAGGGCACCCAGGCCGCGATCCCGTCGAACCTGCCGCAGATCAAGGCCGACAAGGAAGAGCCGGCCACGATCTCCGTCCCGAAGAACGACCCGCCGAAGAAGCTCGTCGACCAGGTCCTGATCCAGGGCAAGGGTGCCGAGGTCAAGAGCGGTCAGACGGTGACCATGCAGTACAGCGGCGCCGCGTGGAAGCCGAACGAGGGCAAGGCGAAGGCCACGCTGTTCGACTCCTCCTGGAAGACGGGCCAGCCCTTCACGACGGCCATCGGCCAGGGCCAGGTCATCAAGGGCTGGGACACCGGCATCGTGGGCAAGCACGTCGGTGACCGGGTGCTCCTGGTGGTCCCGGCCGACCAGGGCTACGGCAAGGAAGCCAAGGACCCGAAGACGCTGCCGGCCAACTCGACGCTCGTCTTCGTGGTCGACATCCTCGCCGCGCACTGACCGTCGGGGAAATGGCAGACTGTCCCGGTTGCCCCACCGTCAACAAGCAGGAGCACTTCACGTGAGCATCGACAAGCCCGAGATCGACTTCCCCGACGGCCCGGCCCCGACGGACCTGGAGATCGTGGAAATCTGGGAGGGCGACGGCCCCGAGGCGAAGGCCGGTGACTACGTCAAGGTCCACTACGTGGGTGTGGCCTTCTCCACCGGCGAGGAGTTCGACGCCTCCTGGAACCGCGGCAACCCGCTGGAGTTTCAGCTCGGTGCCGGCCAGGTCATCCAGGGCTGGGACAAGGGCGTGCAGGGCATGAAGGTCGGCGGCCGTCGCAAGCTGACCATCCCCGCGCACCTCGCGTACGGCGAGCGCGGCGCCGGCGGCGGCGTGATCGCCCCCGGCGAGACGCTGATCTTCGTGTGCGACCTGGTCTCCGTCTGAGTCCGGTCACACCGTGACCGCAAGCGGTCACCCCTGGGCCCATGCCTTTCGGCATGGGCCCTTTTGGTTCCCGCCGCCGCCGTCCACCGCATCCTTGCGGGATGCGCCCGCGGCCCTCGGCTTTTGCCGGTGCACCGCTGAGCGGTACGGTCATCCGTCGGGAGCAACAAGGGGAAAGGGCGTAGATGGCGATTGCCAAGGCCGAGCGGCTGATGAATCTGGCGCTGTGTCTGCTCGGGACGCGGCGTCCGCTCAGCAAGCGCGAGCTGCGGGGGTCCATCGAGGCCTACCTGGAAGCGGGCAGCGACGACTCCTTCAACCGGATGTTCGAGCGCGACAAGGACGACCTGCGTGAGCTCGGCCTGGTCATCGAGACCGTGGAGAACCTCGACGGTGAGGTCGGCTACCTCGCCCGCCGCGACAGCAACCGGCTGCCGCCCGTCACGCTCGACGGCGAGGAGGCCGCGGCCCTCGGACTCGCCGCGAAGGTGTGGCAGCAGGCCCGCCTCGCCGGTGCCGCCAGCGGCGCCCTGCAGAAGCTGCGCGCCGCCGGCATGCCCGAGGACGTGGACCCGTACGAGAGCCACGGCGCGCTCGAACCCCGGATCCCCGCGCACGAGGCGGCCTTCGAGCCGCTGATGCTGGCCTGCCGCGACCGTCGCCCCGTCGTCTTCGAGTACCGCAAGGCGACCGCCGCCCGGCCCGGGACCCGGCACGTCGAGCCGTGGGCCCTGGAGTGCTGGCGCGGTCACTGGTACCTCGCCGGCTGGGACCGCGACCGGCAGGCCGAGCGGGTCTTCCGGCTGTCCCGGATCACCGGCAAGGTGCGCTCGCGCGCCGCGCGGTTCCAGGCCCCGGTGCCGGACGTGGTGACCGTGCGCGAGACCGTCGCGAGCTGGGCGGGGGAGAGCGCCACGCGCTCCGCCCTGATCCGGCTGCGCACCGGCGCCGGCTACCCGCTGCGCGCCAAGGCGGCCTCCGTACGGGAACTGGGCGACGGCTGGGACGAGTTGGAGATTCCGTACGGGCACGGGCTCGACGCCTGGCTCGTGGAGTTCGGCCCGGACGTGGTCGTGCTGGAGCCCGCGGAGCTGCGGGCGGACGTCGTGGACCGGCTGCGCGCCGTGGCCAAGGGCTGAGGGGACACCGAAAGACATGGCCTCGAACGCCATCGACCAGACCCGGCGCATGCTGTCCCTGGTGACGTATCTGCGCGAGCGCCCCGGCGCGCGCGTCGAGGACGTCGCCCGCGCCTTCGGCATCACCGAGGACGAACTGATCTCCGACCTGGACGTGCTGCCGCTGTGCGGCACCAGCTTCCGGGGCGGCGACCTCCTCGACATCGACACCGACGGCGACCGCATCTGGTGGCACAACCCGGACGACGTCGCCGAGCCGCTGCGCATCGCCGCCGACGAGGCGACGGCGCTGCTGGTGGCCGCGCGTGCGGTGGCCACGCTGCCGGGGCTGCGCGAGAGCGACCGGCTCGCGCTGCTGCGCGCGACCGCGAAGCTGGAGGCGGCGGCCGGCGAGGTGGCGAGCGCGAGCGCTCGCCTGAACGTCACCTTCGAGTCCGAGGGCGGCGTCTTCGCGGACGTCGACCGGGCGATCTCGGAGCGGCGTCGGCTGTGGATCCGCTATTACTCGCCCGCGCGTGACGAGGTCACCGAGCGGGAGATCGACCCGATCCGGCTGGTCAGCGTCGGTCACACCTACGTAGAGGCGTGGTGCCGTCGCTCCGAGGCGCGGCGCACGTTCCGGCTCGACCGGGTCGCCGAGATCAAGGTCCTCGACGAGGCCGCGGCGCCGCCCCGGATCGAACTGCGCGATCTCTCCGAGGGACTTGTGCAGCCCGCGGCCGAGGACCCCGAGGTCGTCGTCGAGGTGGGGCCCGGCGGCCGCTGGGTCGCGGAGTACTACCCGCACGACAGCGCCGAGGAGTTGGCGGACGGTGGCCTGCGGATCACCCTGCGTACGCCGGACCCGTCCTCGCTGCGCCGGCTCGCCCTGCGTCTCGGCCGGGACGGGCACATCGTGTCCCCTGCCGAGCTCGCCACCAGTGCGCGGGACGCGGCGCGCGAGGCGCTGGCCGCGTACGACGGGGCGGCGTGAGGGAGTCGGGCCCGGCCGGGGGACGTACGGTGCGGACGGATGGAAGGTGTGAGGTGGTCGAAATGACTGGTGTGGCCGGTTTCACTGATATCGCCGGAATGTCCGCCACGGTCGAGGCGCCGGCGCCCGTCGTCTTCCGGGCCGGCTGCCCGGACTGCCGGGCCCGCTTCGAACTGGCCGCGACCGCCATCCGGTTGGCGATCGGCGCCAGCCGTCGCACGACCTTCTACTCCTTCACCTGCCCCGAGTGCGACGCCGCGGTGCGCAAGCCGGCCGGCGAGCGCATCGTCGAACTCCTCACCCGTGGCGGGGTGCGCACGCTCCGTCTCCACCAGACCGTCTAGGCTCGGCGCATGTTCTGGGCGATGCTGGCCGTGGCGATGGGGTTCGTGGGACTAGCCGTGCTCGCTGTCCTCGCGATCAAGGTTTTCGTGGAGGCCCAGCGCCTCGCGCGCCAAGTCGCCGACACCACACGGCAGATCAACGTCGCGGCCGAGGAGCTGGAGCGGGCCGCGGTGCACGTCGCGAGGGCGGGCGGCGACGTCGTCTGAATCCGTCCGGTGATTTCAGGGGCGGGATGGAAAGCGCTTTACCGCTGTGGCCTGTCGGACGCCCAGGTTCGGCGGGTACGCTCCTGTACGCGGCCTGGGAGTGAGGTGCGGGTCGCAACTGGGAGTACGCACAGGGATTGCCCCCTGTTCACCCCCACGGGATACGATCGCTGCCAGCACGGTGGTCGGACAACAGTCCGAAGTCCGATCGGTACCGGCAGTCCCGCCCCCTGCCGCCTCAGTGAGAAGGTAAACGGATATGTTCGGAAAGCTCGGCGCACCCGAGATCATCCTGATCCTCGTCGTGATCATCCTGCTGTTCGGCGCGAAGAAGCTTCCGGACATGGCGCGCTCGCTGGGTAAGTCCGCCCGCATCCTCAAGAGCGAGGCCAAGGCGATGAAGAGCGAGGGCAAGGACACGTCCGCCGCCCCCGCGGACCCGCCGCAGAGCGACGAGCAGCCCCCGGCCCAGCGCACCATCCAGGCCTCTCCCGGCGACGTGACCAGCTCGCGTCCGGTCACCGAGCCGACCAACACGACGAAGAGCTGATCAAGAGCTGATCCAAGGCCGCCTCTGCCACGGCGGCCTGCCGCACGAGATGAGGACGTGGGTTGCTCAAGTCTGCCCGCAAGCAGGAGAGGGATCCCGAGGGGCGGATGCCGCTCGCGGAGCACCTGCGTGAGCTGCGCAACCGGCTGGCTAAAGCCTTGCTGGCCATCGTCGCCGTCACGGTCGTCGCTGCCTTCTACTACAACGACATCATCAACTTGATCACCCGCCCGATCCTCGACTCGATCGGTTGCGGGCACAGCTTCTCGGAGCTGGCGAAGGTCAAGGACGCGCACTGCGCACAGATCACCGTCAACGGCCTGCTCACGCCCTTCACGCTGGCCCTGAAGGTGTCGCTGATGGCCGGTGTGGTGTTCGCGTCGCCGGTGTGGCTGTACCAACTGTGGGGCTTCATCGCCCCGGGACTGCACAAGCACGAGAAGAAGTACGCCTACGCCTTCGTAGGCACGGGCGTGCCGCTCTTCCTGTGCGGCGCCTACTTCGCGTACGCGGTGCTCCCCACCACGGCGAAGGTCCTCATAGGGTTCACCCCGGACAACACCTCCAACCTGCTGCCGCTGGACGACCTGCTCGACCTCGTCCTGCGCATGGTGCTGGTCTTCGGCCTCTCCTTCGAGCTGCCTCTGCTGCTGGTCTTCCTCAACCTCATCGGGGCCATCACCGGCAAGCGGATGCTCGGCTGGTGGCGCGGGATGATCATGGGCATCACGGTGTTCGCGGCGGTCGCCACGCCCAGCACCGACCCGCTGACCATGCTCATGCTGGCCGGGCCGATCTGGATCCTGTACTTCGCGGCGACCGGGTTCTCGCTGCTGAACGACCGTCGCAAGCGACGGATCGAAGCGGCCAAGCCGGACGACGACGAGGCCTCCGACCTCGATCTCACGCCCGAGGACATCGGCGAGGTGGAGACCGTGTCGGCCAGCCGCGCGCTGCCCGAGCAGTCGACCGGCGAGAGCGACCGGATCAACGGTTACGACGATGTGACCTGAGGTAACTCCTGTTCGCGACGGGTCACTTGTTAGGGTCCGGCGCGTGAGCAGCGAGATCACCCTCTTCGTCAATCCCACCGCGGGACGCGGCCGGGGCGCACGTGCTGCGCAGCCGGCCGCTTCCGCGTTGCGGGCCGCAGGATTCTCCGTACGCACCGTCATCGGGGAGGACGCGGCCGACGCGCTGGCACGCGTGCGTGAAGCAGTGGCCGAGGGGACCGGCGCCCTGGTGGCCGTCGGCGGGGACGGTCTGGTGAACCTCGCGCTGCAGGCCGTCGCCGGGACCCGCACCCCGCTCGGCGTGGTCGCGGTCGGCACGGGCAACGACTTCGCGCGGTCCCTGGGACTGCCGGTACGGGAGCCGGCCGCGGCGGGCGCGCTCGTCGCCGACGCGCTCAAGGGCGCGCGGACACGGGACATCGACCTCGGACGGATCGGCGACCACTGGTTCGGCACCGTCCTCGCCAGCGGCTTCGACTCCCGGGTCAACGACCGCGGCAACCGGATGCGGCTCCCGCTCGGCCGGTTCAAGTACGACCTGGCGATGGTGGCGGAGCTCGCCGCGTTCAAGCCGACCGCGTTCCGGCTGACGCTGGACGACGGCTCCGTGCGCGAGATCGCCGCCACGCTCGTGGCCGTCGGGAACGGCACCTCGTACGGCGGCGGCATGCGGATCTGCGCCGACGCCGACATGAGCGACGGCCTGTTCGACGTCACCGTGGTCGGGGACTGCTCCCGGGCGACGCTGCTGCGGGTCTTCCCGCGCGTCTACAAGGGCACGCACCTCACGCACCCCGTGGTCGGCGTGTACCGGGCGGCGCGGGTCGAACTGGTCGCCGAGGACATCACCGGGTACGCGGACGGGGAGCCGGTCGGGCCGTTGCCGCTGGTCGCGCAGTGCGTGCCGGGGGCGGTTCGGGTCCTTGCCGGAGGCCTTACCGGATAATGATCGTCCGATGTCAGTGACGGCCGGTAGGCTCGAAAGCACGATGACAGAGGACCTCTCACCGGCCGAGCGGTACGCGGCAGCACGAAAGCGAGCCGTCGAGCAGGCCACCGCGCTCGCGGACTTCCGCGAGATGTACGACTTCGGCCTCGACCCCTTCCAGATCGATGCGTGTCGGGCGCTCGAGGCGGGCAAGGGCGTCCTGGTGGCCGCACCCACCGGCTCCGGCAAGACGATCGTCGGCGAGTTCGCCGTCCACCTCGCCCTGCGCCAGGGCAAGAAGTGCTTCTACACGACACCCATCAAGGCGCTGTCCAACCAGAAGTACCAGGACCTCGCCAAGCGCTACGGCGCCGACAAGGTCGGCCTGCTGACCGGCGACAACAGTGTGAACAGCGAGGCGCCGGTGGTCGTGATGACCACCGAGGTGCTGCGGAACATGCTGTACGCGGGCTCGCAGTCGCTCATCAACCTCGGCTACGTGGTCATGGACGAGGTGCACTACCTCTCCGACCGCTTCCGGGGCGCCGTCTGGGAAGAGGTGATCATCCACCTCCAGGAGTCGGTGACGCTCGTCTCCCTGTCGGCGACCGTGTCGAACGCGGAGGAGTTCGGCGACTGGCTCGACACCGTGCGCGGTGACACCGAGGTGATCGTCTCCGAGCACCGGCCGGTCCCGCTGTTCCAGCACGTGCTCGCCGGGCGCCGGATGTACGACCTCTTCGAGGAGGGCGAGGGGCAGAAGAAGGCCGTCAACCCCGACCTCACGCGGATGGCACGCATGGAGGCGAGCCGTCCCTCGTACCAGGACCGGCGGCGCGGGCGGCACATGCGCGAGGCCGACCGGGAGCGGGAGCGCCGCCAGCGCTCCCGGATCTGGACACCCGGGCGCCCCGAGGTCATCGAGCGGCTCGACTCGGAAGGGCTGCTGCCCGCCATCACCTTCATCTTCAGCCGGGCCGCCTGCGAGGCCGCCGTGCAGCAGTGCCTGTTCGCGGGGCTGCGGCTGAACGACGAGGACGCGCGGGCCAGGGTCCGCGAGATCGTCGAGCAGCGGACCGCCTCGATCCCCGACGAGGACCTGCACGTCCTCGGCTACTACGAATGGCTCGAAGGGCTGGAGCGGGGGATCGCCGCCCACCACGCGGGCATGCTGCCGACCTTCAAGGAGGTCGTGGAGGAGCTGTTCGTGCGCGGGCTCGTCAAGGCGGTCTTCGCGACCGAGACCCTCGCGCTCGGCATCAACATGCCCGCCCGGTCCGTGGTGTTGGAGAAGCTCGTCAAGTGGAACGGCGAGCAGCACGCCGACATCACGCCCGGTGAGTACACCCAGCTGACGGGACGCGCGGGCCGCCGCGGCATCGATGTCGAGGGGCATGCCGTCGTGCTGTGGCAGCGCGGCTTCAGCCCCGAGCACCTGGCGGGCCTCGCGGGGACGCGTACGTACCCGCTCAAGTCCAGCTTCAAGCCGTCGTACAACATGGCGGTCAATCTGGTGGAGCAGTTCGGGCGGCACCGCTCCCGTGAACTCCTGGAGACCTCGTTCGCCCAGTTCCAGGCGGACAAGTCCGTCGTCGGGATCTCGCGGCAGGTCCAGAAGAACGAGGAGGGGCTGGAGGGCTACAAGGAGTCCATGACCTGCCACCTCGGGGACTTCGACGAGTACGCGCGACTGCGGCGCGACCTCAAGGACCGCGAGACCGAGCTGGCCAAGCAGGGTGCCGCACAGCGGCGCGTGCAGGCGGCGGCCGCGCTGGAGAAGCTGAAGCCCGGCGACGTCATCCACGTGCCGACCGGCAAGTTCGCGGGGCTCGCCCTGGTCCTCGACCCCGGTCTGCCGGCCGGACGGTCCAACGGGCATCGCGGGTTCGAGCAGCACGACGGGCCGAGGCCGTTGGTGCTGACCGCCGAGCGGCAGGTCAAGCGGCTGGCCTCGATCGACTTCCCGGTGCCCGTCGAGGCGCTGGAGCGGATGCGGATCCCGAAGTCGTTCAACCCGCGCTCGCCGCAGTCCCGGCGCGACCTGGCGTCGGCGCTGCGCACCAAGGCCGGGCACATCGTGCCCGACCGGCACAAGAAGGGCCGTGCGGCGGCCGCCGACGACCGGGAGATCTCCCGGCTGCGGGCCGAGCTGCGGGCCCACCCCTGCCACGGCTGCTCCGACCGCGAGGACCACGCCCGCTGGGCGGAGCGCTACCACCGGCTGCGGCGGGACACCGTGCAGCTGGAGCGGCGCATCGAGGGGCGCACGAACACCATCGCGCGGACCTTCGACCGCATCGTGAAGCTGCTGACCGAGATGGACTACCTGCGCGGCGACGAGGTCACCGAGCACGGCAAGCGGCTCGCGCGGCTGTACGGCGAGCTGGACCTGCTGGCGAGCGAGTGCCTGCGGGACCGGATCTGGGAAGGCCTGAGCCCGGCCGAACTCGCGGCGTGCGTCTCGGCGCTGGTGTTCGAGGCGCGGCAGTCGGACGACGCGCTCGCGCCGAAGGTGCCCTCGGGCAAGGCGAAGGCCGCGCTCGGCGAGATGGTGCGGATCTGGGGCCGGCTCGACGCCCTGGAGGAGGATTTCCGGATCAACCAGGCCGAGGGCGTCGGCCAGCGCGAACCCGATCTGGGGTTCGCGTGGGCCGCGTACGAGTGGGCCTCCGGCAAGGGTCTCGACGAGGTGCTGCGCGAGGCGGACATGCCGGCCGGCGACTTCGTCCGCTGGTGCAAGCAGGTCATCGACGTACTGGGGCAGATCGCGGCGGCCGCTCCGCGCGACGAGTCGTCGACGGTGGCGCGCAATGCGCGCAAGGCCGTGGACGGGTTGTTGCGGGGCGTGGTGGCGTACTCGTCCGTGGGGTAGGTGCCGGCCCGGCAGGGGCCCGGAGGGATCCGGGCCCCTGGTGAGGCTTACGCCGCCGTGCGGGAGGCGTCCCGCTTCGCGACTTCCTCGCGGACGATCGGGATGACGTGGCGGCCGAAGTCGATCGCGTCGTCGAGCAGGTCGTAGCCGCGGGCCGAGAGGATGTCCACGCCCAGGTCGTAGTAGTCCAGGAGGGCTTGGGCCACCGTCTCCGGGGTGCCGACCAGGGCCGTCGAATTGCCGGCGCCGCCGGTCTCCGTCGCCGTCGGGGTCCACAGCGCGCGGTCGTGCCGTTCGCCCTCGGCCGCGGCGGCGAGAAGGCGCTGGGAGCCCGCGTTCTCCGGGTTCGTGAGCGGGTGTCGGCGGGAGAGCGGGGCGCCCGCCTTGCGGGCCCTGATGCGCCCCAGCGTCTCGTGGGCCTTCTCCCAGGCCAGCTCTTCCGTCGGCGCGATGATCGGACGGAACGCGACCTGGATGCGGGGCACGTCCGCGCGGCCCGCCGCCTTCGCCGCCGCCTTGACCGACGCGATCTGCTCGGCGGTCTGCGCCAAGGGCTCGCCCCACAGGCAGTAGATGTCCGCCTCCGCGCCGCCCGCCGCGTACGCCGCCGGGGACGAACCGCCGAACGAGACCAGCGGGTGCGGCTGTTGGACCGGGAAGGTGTCGCTGACGAAGTCCCGGAAGCGGTAGTGCTCGCCCTCGTGGTCGAACGGGTCGTGGGACGTCCAGGCCTTCTTGATGATCTGGATGGCCTCGCGGGTGCGGGCGTAGCGCTCGTCCTTCGTGAGGAAATCGCCCTCGCGCTGCTGCTCGTGGTCGTTGCCGCCGGTGATGAAGTGGACCGCGAGGCGGCCGTCGCTGATGCGGTCGAGCGTGGCGAAGGTCTTGGCCGCGAACGTGGGGTACGAGACGTTCGGGCGGTGCGCCACGAGGATCTGGATCTTCTCGGTGTGCGCCGCGATGAAGGCGGCCGCCGGGGACGGGTCGGGGGATCCTGAGCCGTACGCGAACAGGATGCGGTCCCAGCCGTACTCCTCGTGCGCGCGGGCGAGGCGGAGCGTGTAGTCCTTGTCGAAGGAGGGGCCCGAGCGGGCCGTCACTTCGGAGGCTTCGTTGGTCGCGGCTATGCCGAGGAACTCTACGGGCATGGTGAGGCGCCTCTTCTTCAGCTGTCGGGTGCTGGTGCGGATGGGGTGCGTGGGCCTGGGGTCAGGCGCAACACGCCGCCGACCACACGCGACCGAAGTCGATGTGGTCGCGGGTTACCAGCCGCAGCTGAGGGCGCATCTGCTCAGTGGAACAGGCCGGTGCCTGAATCGTCAACCACGGTTTTGCGACGCCAAGTAGGCGCGCCAGCCACCGTGATGGGTGATGTCGGGGGCTTCGGTGAGCGCCGCCGGTTCGCAGAGGAAGCCGGGCACCTCTGTGCCGTCGGCGAGCGTGATGCGGCCCAGCGTCATGGGGCGGGGCAGCTCGGCCAGGAGCCGGCCCAGCCCCGTCACCGGGTGCGAGGGGCGGACCGGTTCGCCGTCGACCGTCACCGTGGCCGGGGCGCCCGTCACGCACACCGTCGTGGGGTGCGGGAACGTCAACTCCGGGCCCTGCACGGTGCATTCGAGGCCCGGAGCGCTCTCTTCGTTGCCGAGGCAGATGTTGCCCAGCCGGAACGAGCGATCGTCCATCGGGCCGCACGGGGCACCCCGACCTGCCAGTGGCCGGTTCGGCCCGGCCAGTCCTGCACCGTGGTGAGCGTGCCGGCGGAGACGACCTCGATGCGGGGCGTCGGGTCGGACACGTGGGCGAGCGTCCCGGTCGTGTGGCCGGCCTCGGCGAAGGAGGGGGCGGCGTGCGCCGCGCGGACCAGGCCCAGGTTCGTCTCGATGCCGTCCACGCGCGTGTCGGCGAGTGCCTCGTCCAGCCGCGCCAGGGCCGTCGGCCGGTCGGCGCCGTGCGTGATCACCTTCGCCGGCATCGGGTCGGCGGTTGCTCGCCGCCACGGCCGTCGGCGGCACCTTGCCCGAGGGGGACTCGCCCTGCGGGCGGACCTGGTGTTCGGGCTCATCGAGGGCGTCGTCCTGGTCCACCGCTCGGACCCCGAACTCTCCGTGGCGGTCTTCGGCGCGGCCACGGCCGACGCGGCGCTGCGCATCGCGGGCGCCTGACCTCCGCCTGACCAGTGCCCGGCCCTCGCTCGCCGGCCTCAAGAACCCGTACGCGTACGGAAGTCCGGACACCCGGACGCCCTCACTCCATGTGTGCGAATCGGAGCTGAGCGTGCAAATGGGAGCGAGTGTATTCCTGTCGCAGGGGTCATTTCAGGGCCTTGCTGAATATGACTCGGCGATGATCCGGTCGGACTAAGCTCGCCCGCAGCGCACCGAGTTGAGATGTATTCGGGCGTTTGTTCACCCGTGCGTCGATGGTTCGCATTGCTCCCCGGAACGAAGCGTGGCGAACCCTTGCAAATTTCCCCGACCCGACCGTTCAGAGGGCATACATGGTGAGTGTTCAATCGCCTCCCGGTGGCCGAGAAGTCCCCTACACACGCGTGCTGTTGCTGCCCGCCATGGTCATGGCCGCCGCCACCGGAGCGGCCGTAGCCCTGGTCCGGGAACCCGCACGCCTCGCCGTCGCCCTGTGCGGCGCGCTCGGCATGCTCCTGGTGCTCGCCGTCGCGGCCGAAGCCGTCCGGCGCGGTCGCGTCACCCGCGTGCTGCGCACCCAGTACGCCCAGCACGTCGCCGAGCTGGAAGGCCGCATCGCAGACCAGGAACAGCGCACGATGCGCGTCGCCAAGGACGTGCTGCCGCACGCCCTGTACCGGATGCGCACCGGCGACAACCCCAAGGACGCCGTCCGCAACACCTGCGACTCCGACCCGGTCTTCCGCGAGACGACCCCGGGCGAGCGCGAACTCGTACGCCTGGCCCTCAAGGAGATCGACCGCGAGGACGCCATGCGAGACGCCGCGCAGCGCGCCTTCGTCTCCATCGCCCGCCGCGTCCAGGCCATCGTGCACAAGCAGGCCCAGGAACTGCGCGAGATGGAGGAGGACCACGGCCGCAACCCCGAGGTCTTCGACGACCTCCTGCGCATCGACCACGGCACCGCGCTGATCGGCCGCCTCACCGACTCCGTCACCGTCCTCGGCGGCGCCCGGCCCGGACGCCAGTGGCCCCAGCCGGTCCGCCTCTACAGCGTGCTGCGCGGCGCCATGTCCCGCATCCTCGAATACCCGCGCATCGACCTGCACGCCATCTGCGACGTCGCCATCAAGGGCATCTCCGTCGAGCCCCTCATCCACGCCTGCGCGGAACTGCTCGACAACGCCACCCGCTACTCCCCGCCGCAGACCCGGGTGCACGTCACCGCGGTCGAGGTGCAGACCGGCATCGCCATCGAGATCGAGGACGGCGGCGTCAGCCTCGGCGAGGAGGCCCGCCTCAAGGCCGAGCGGATGCTCGACCGGGCCAAGGCCGGCGTCGACCTCAACGACCTCGGGGAGAACCCCCGCCTCGGCCTCGCGATCGTCGGCCGGCTCTGCGCCATGTACGACATGCAGATCTCGCTGCGCCAGTCCGCGTACGGCGGCGTGCGCGCGGTGCTCGTCGTCCCGCGCGACATGATGAGCGACCAGCCCGCGCCCGGACTCGCCCACGGCATCGGGGCCACCGCCGTGCCGCGCGTCGACCACAACGGCGTACCGATCAAGGAAGAGCCGCGGCTGAAGAAGACGCGCCGTCCCACCACGGGTCCGCGCCCCTCGGCCCCGCTCGTGGCCGCGATGGAGGACGACGTACCCGTGGTCACGGAATGGCGGGCCAACGGGCTTCCGCAGCGACGGCGGAAGTTCGACACGAAGGTCATCGAGGACCAGATCATCGTGACGCCGCGCAACCCGGACCTGACGCTGCCGCCGCCCGGGCCGGACTCCGCCGGGAGCGTCCCCGCGCCCGCCGTCGAGCCCGAGCACGACAAGCCGGCCCAGCCCGAACCCGGCCTGTGGGTCGAGGCGTTCATGAACGGCCTCAAGCCGGACGGCTCCCAGGAGAGCGGCGACGGCGCCGACAAGCCGCACGACGACGCGTACAACCAGCAGGTCGACGAGGGAGACCGCCAGTGATCCAGCAACGCGCCAATTTCGACTGGATGCTCAAGGAGCTCGCCGACGGCGTGCCCAATGTGCGCCAGGTCGTGGTGCTCTCCTCGGACGGACTGCGCATCGCGCGGTACGGCGGCGACCCCGATGCCGCCGACCGGATCGCCGCGGCCTGCGCCGGTCTGCAGTCCCTCGCCTCCGCCGTCGCCTCCGAGATCCCGGAGAGCAGCGGCAAGATGAACATGGTCATCATCGAGGTCGACGGCGGCTTCTTCTACCTGATGGCGGCGGGCAAGGGCGCGTACCTCGCCGTCCTCGCCGACCCGTACGTCGACGCGGGCCTCGTCAGCCACCAGATGCGCGACTTGGTCATCCGGATCGGCGCCCACCTGACCAGCCCGCCCCGACGCAACGGGCAGACCGTATGACTCCTCGCCCCCTCGACCCGCCGTACCGGGAACCGGAACCACCCCCGCAGCGCGAGCGGCGCACCACCCGGGATCCCAAGGATCCCGAGCGGCTCTACGTCATCACGGGCGGCACCGACGGCGCCGAGCGCGCGCCCCTCGATCTGGTCACCCTGATCGTGGCGCGCGCCGATCCACCGGTCTCGGCGCCGCCCGAACAGAGCGCGGTGCTGCGCATGTGCCGTACCCCGCTGTCCACGGCCGAGATCTCGGCCTACCTCAGCCTGCCGTTCAGCGTGGTCACCGTGCTGCTCGGCGAACTCCTCGCGGCCGAACTGGTCCAGGCGCGCGCACCGGTGATCCGGGGCGCGGTCGCCGATCGTTCCCTCCTCGAAGCGGTGATGCATGGACTACAGAAGCTCTGACGCCACCGAGGCCGCCCCCGGCAGCGTGTACATCCCCGGCCCGCGGGCCGAGGACCGGATGCCCGAGACGGTCACCTCCGCGGTGAAGATCGTCATCGTCGGCGGTTTCGGCGTCGGCAAGACGACGATGGTCGGCTCCGTCAGCGAGATCCGCCCGCTCACCACCGAGGAGACGATGACGCAGGCGGGCATCGGCGTCGACGACGACTACGGCTCGGAGACCAAGACCGCCACCACCGTGGCCATGGACTTCGGCCGCATCAGCATCACCGACGAGCTCGTGCTCTACCTCTTCGGGACGCCGGGCCAGGAGCGCTTCTGGTTCCTGTGGAACGGCCTGTTCGAGGGCGCGCTCGGCGCCGTCGTGCTCATCGACGCCCGCCGGCTCGAGGTCAGCTTCGACGTGATCGGACGCCTGGAGGAGCGCGGCGTGCCGTTCGTCATCGCCAACAACGCCTTCCCGGACGGCCCGAGTTACCCCACGGAGGAACTGCGCACCGCCCTCGACCTCGACGCGCACGTCCCGATCATCGAGTGCGACGCGCGCCGCCGGGCCTCCAGCCGGGACGTCCTCATGACCCTCATGCGCTACCTGCACGAGATGGCGCTGCACCGAGCCTGACGTCCAACGCCCGCCGTAATGCCCCCTGTTGTTCCCACCTACCGGAGCGATCACCGTGACGCCTCCCTCCCAGTCCTCCCCGTCACCCGCCGGATTCGACGCCTACGACTCCTCGGCGTCGGCCGTACCGCCGCCGGGCTGCCCCGCGCACGCCCTCGGCCCCGACGGGCTGCGCCGGCTCTACGGGCCCGAGGCCGAAGCCGACCTCCCGGCCGTCTACGAGAAGCTGCGTGCCGAACACGGCTCCGTCGCACCGGTGTTGATCCACGACGACGTCCGTGTCTGGGCGGTGCTCGGACACAGCGAGAACCTGCACATGGTGAGCGCCACCACCCAGTACAACCGTGACGCCCGCAACTGGACGGCCCTCAAGAACGGCACGGTCAAGCCGACCCACCCGCTCGCCCCGGTCTTCAGCTACCAGCCCATCACCTCCATGACCGAGGGCGCCGAGCACCGGAGGCTGCGCGGCGCGGTCAACGAGGCGTTGGAGATCGTCGACCACCGCAGCCTGCGCCGCTCCATCAACAAGGCCACCCAGGAGATCATCAACCGGTTCTCCGAGCGCGGCGAGTGCGAGGTCGTCAGCGAGTTCGCCGAGCACCTGCCGATGATGGTGATGCTGGACATCCTCGGCGCCCCGGACGCCTACAGCGAACGCTTCGTGCAGGCGGCCCGCGACATGATCAAGGGCACCGAGACCGCGATCGCCAGCAACGAGTTCATCATGGGCGTCCTGATGGAGCTCACCGCGCGCCGCCGGGCCGCGCCCGAGGACGACCTCACCAGCCGCCTCATCGCCGCGCCCGCCGGCCTCACCGACGACGAGGTCGGCGGACACCTGCGGCTCATCCTCATCGCGGGGTACGAGGGCACGGCGAACCTCATCGCCAACGTCCTGCGCACCGTGCTCACCGACCCGCGCTTCCGGGCCCGGCTCAACGGCGGGCAGATGACCGTGCCCGAGGCGGTCGAGCAGTCCCTGTGGGACGAGCCGCCGTTCAGTGCCATGGTGGGCTACTTCGCGAAGGTGGACACGGAGCTCGGCGGGCAGCGGATCCGGGCCGGTGACGGGCTGATCTTCGGCATCCAGCCGGGCAACGCCGACCCCGTCGTGCGTCCCGAACCCGGCGCGCCCATGATGGGCAACCGCTCTCACCTCGCCTTCGGCGGCGGCCCGCACGAGTGCCCCGGCCAGGACCTCGGGCGTGCCATCGCGGAGATCGGGGTCGACGCGTTCCTGATGCGACTCCCGGACGCGGAACTCTCCGTGGACGAGGGTGAGTTGAGGTGGCGCTCGACGATCCTGTCGCAGCACCTGGTCGCCCTGCCCGTCTCGTTCACCCCGCGGCCGCACCAGGACGTCATCAGCAAGCCGAGCATGGTGCCGCCGCAGCGGCCGGACTGGCAGGTGTCCTCGCCGGCCCCCGAGCCCGCTCCCGCGGCAGCCCCGGCC
>NZ_JAAGMG010001027.1 GCF_010548525.1 Streptomyces sp. SID14478 | reverse complement strand
CGAGCACGGGCGCGCGGCCCCGGCGGGCGGCGGCCGCTTCGGCGAGGCGGGCCGCCGTGCGGCACTCGAAGATCTCCCGGGTGGTCAGGTCCAGGCCGCGGGCGCGGGCGCGCGCCACGACCTGGATCGAGCGCAGGCTGTCCCCGCCCACCGCGAAGAAGTCGTCGTCGACACCGATGCGGTCGACGCCGAGGACGTCCGCGTACGCCGCGGTGACGATCTGTTCGGCCTCGGTGCGCGGCTCCCGGTAGGTCTCGCCCAGGAACTCCGGTTCGGGCAGCGCGGAGCGGTCCAGCTTGCCCGTCGGTCCCAGCGGCAGCCGGCCGAGGGCCACGAAGGCCGAGGGCACCATGTAGTCGGGCAGGCGCGCCGCGACGAACTTGCGCAGCTCGGCGGCCGAGGCGCCGGACTGCACGTCCACGTCGCCGATCCCGCCGGCGCCGTCGTCCCCCACGGCTCCCTCGCCGGTGTGCACCACGTACGCGACGAGCCTGCGGCCGCCCGCGGGCACCTCCCGGCTGATCACGACGGCCTCGCTGATCCCGGGGTGCTGGGTGATCGCCGCTTCGACCTCGGCGGTCTCGATGCGGAAGCCGCGCACCTTCACCTGGCCGTCGCCGCGGCCGACGCACTCCAGCTGCCCGTGCGCGTTCCAGCGGGCCAGGTCGCCGGTGCGGTACATCCGCTCGCCCGCGGGGCCGAAGGGGTTCGCCAGGTAGCGTTCGGCGGTCAGCCCCGGGCGGCCGTGGTAGCCGCGGCCGAGGCAGGCCCCGCTCACGTACAGCTCGCCGATCACGCCCTGCGGCACCGGGGCGAGGCCCGGGCCGAGGACGTAGGCGCGCATGTTCCCCAGCGGCGTGCCGATGGGCGCCACGTCGCTGTCCGCCCACTCCTCGCTGGCCGCGAGGGAGAACGTGGTGGCGTAGAAACTCTCGCTCTGCCCGTAGGAGTTGACGATCTGCACGTCGGGCAGCGCCTCGCGGACCTGGCGCACCAGACGGGCCGGGAGCACGTCGCCCGCGAACACGACGGTGCGTACGTCGCTCGCCTTGTGCAGGTGGCCCACCAGTTCCGCGAGCACCGAGGGGACGGCGCTGATCACGTGGCCGTCCCAGCTGTCCCGCTCGGCGAGCGCCAGCGCGCTGGTCACCAGCTCGGCCGTGCCGCCGGTGGACAGGGTGGTCAGCAGCTCGAAGACCGAGACGTCGAAGTTGACCGAGGTGCCGGCCAGCATCCGCCAGCCGGGCGGGGCGTCGAGGACGCGCACGAGTTCCCGTACGCCGTTGACGATCCCCCCGTGGGTGAGGGCCGCGCCCTTCGGCTTGCCCGTGGAGCCGGAGGTGTACATCACGTACGCCAGGTTGTCGGGGCTCAGCGGGCCGGTCCGGTCCTGGTCGGTGGGCGCGCCCGCGGGGACGTCCCACAGCGCGCGCTCGTCGAGGTTGACGTCCGCCATGTCGTGGTGCGGCAGGTCCTGCCAGGTCGCGGTGTCGGTGACGGCGAAGCGCGGGCGCGCCTCGGACAGCACGCTCCGCGCCCGCCCGCCGAGGTACTGCGGGTCCAACGGCAGGTAGCCGGCACCGGACTTGAGGATGCCGAGCAGGCCGGCCACCAGGTCCTCGGTGCGCGGCAGCGCCAGGACCACCAGGTCCTCGGGGCCGGCGCCGCGCCGCAGCAGCTCCCACGCGACGGCGTTCGCCCGGTCGTCGAGCTCCCGGTAGGTCAGCGTCCGCCCGTCGCACACGAGCGCCGGGGCGTCGGGCGTCCGCGCCACCTGGTTCTCGAACAGCTCGGGGACCGTGCGCCCGGGCGTCGTCCCGTCGGTATCGGCGCCGCTGCCGGTGCCGGTGTCGTTGAAGTGCCGCAGCAGCCGGTCCCGTTCGGTGGCGTCGAGGACGTCGATGCCGCCCACGCCGCGCCCCGGGTCGGCGACGAGCCGGCTCAGCACGCGCACGAACCGGTCCGCGAGGACCTCGACCGTGTCCCGGTCGAACAGGGCGGTCGCGTACTCCAGCCGGACTCCCGCCCCGCCGGAACCGTCCGGGATCATGTTGAAGAACAGGTCGAACTTGGCCGTTCCGGTCTCGAGCGTCTCGGCCTCGATGTCGAGTCCGGCGAACTCCAGCTCCCCCAGGGGCTCCTGCCAGGCGAGCATCACCTGGAAGAACGGGTGGTAGGCGGTGGACCGGTCCGGGTTCAGCAGCTCCACGAGGCGTTCGAAGGGCATGTCCTGGTTGTCGTACGCGCCCAGGGACCGGTCCCGCACCCGGTCGAGCAGCCGGCGGAAGGTCGGGTTCCCGGAGAGGTCGACGCGCAGCACCCAGGTGTTGACGAAGAACCCGACGAGGTCGCGCAGTTCCTCGTCGGTACGGCCCGCGATGGGCGCGCCGATGGGCACGTCGTCGCCGCAGCCGAGGTGGTGCAGGAGAACCGCCAGCGCCGAGTGCATGACCATCGAAACCGTGATGTCCTGCTCCGCGGCCAGCCGCTGGACGGCGTCGAGCAGGTCGGGGCCGATCGAGAACTGGACGAGGTCGCCGCGGGGGCTCATCGCCCGCGGGCGCGGGCGGTCCGTGGGCAGGGCCAGCGGCTGCGCCAGATCGGCCAGGGCCTCGCGCCAGTAGGCCAGTTGCCGGGCCGCCAGGCTGTCCGGGTCGGACTCGTCACCGAGCACGTCCTGCTGCCACAGCGTGTAGTCCGCGTACTGCACCGGCAGCGGCTCCCACACCGGGGCCCCGCCCCGGGTGCGGGCCGAGTACGCCGTGCTGAGGTCGCGCAGCAGCGGCCCGAGGGACTCCCCGTCCAGGGCGATGTGGTGCACCACCAGGACCAGGGTGTGCTCGCGCGGTCCGGTGCGCACCAGGCCGGCCCGGATCGGCGCGTCGACGGCCAGGTCGAAGGTCTGCTTGGCCATCTCGTCGACCACCGCGGCCCGCTGCCCCGGCGCGACCTCGACGACCGGCAGGACGAGCGGCTGCTCCTCGGGCGGCAGCACCTGCTGGTGCGGGACGCCGTCCTCGTCCTCGACGATCACCGTGCGCAGGACCTCGTGCCGGCCGACGACGTCGCGCAGCGCCGACTGCAGGGCGCCGACGCCCAGTTCACCGGTCAGCCGCAGGGCGAACGCGCCGTTGTAGGTCGGCGACGGGCCTTCGAAGCGGTCCACGAACCACAGCCGACGCTGCGCGAACGACAACGGGATCATTGTGTCTCCAATATCGGCAACCGGGGAGCGGGCAGAACCAGGGGCGGACGGCACCGGGGCAGGGGCGTCGCTCAGCTCTGGTCGAGCAGGGTCAGGAGTTCGTCGTTGTAGAAGTCGTCGATGGAGCACGCCCCCGACAGCGTCGAGAAGTACCGGTCGATCTGGTCCTGGTGGCCGACCAGCTTCTGCAGCATCTCGGCCCGCCCCTCGGGCTTGAGCTCGGCCACGTTGAGCGCGCCCTGGTAGTGGTTGAGGGCCTCGTTGCCGAGGTCGTTCTCGTAGCGGCGCAGCGCCGACTTGAGTGCGGCGTCGTCGTGCAGCCGGTCCCCGATGTGGTCGGTGAGCGACTGGGCCTGGACGAAGGCCTCGGTGATGCCGCGGGCGGTGATGGAGTCCTTGTGGTTCACGGCGTCACCGACCAGGGCCCATCCGGGCCCGAAGGCCTTGCGGAAGAAGTTCTCCTGGTGCCCGGTGCCGTACAGCTGCTCCTCGCGCCTGCCCTCCTGCATCCGCTCGTACAGCTCGGGCGCCGTCGTACGGAAGGCGTCGAGGTAGGCGGGTTCCACGGCCTTGCGGACCTGGGCGAAGTCGGCCTGCGGGAAGTAGGCCATGAGCAGCGTGAGGTCGTCGTTGGTGGGCAGGACGCCGATCCAGCGCCCGGGCCGCTCGTACAGCTCGAAGTGCGCGGGGACACCGGACCAGTAGCTGTAGTAGGTGCAGGTCAGCCTCGGGTGCTCGATGACGTTCTGCGCGCCGGCCTTGCGGGCCACCAGGGAGCGCATGCCGTCCGCGCCGACGACGAGGCGGGCCCGGTCGGTGGCCTCGGCGCCGCCGGGCGTCGTGTAGCGCACGCCGACGACCCGGTCGTCCTCCCACACCAGGTCGTTGACCGCGCAGCCCTCGCGGAACTCCACGCCGGCCGCCACGGCCCCGTCCGCGAGGATCGGGTCGAGCACGTACCGCCTGGGCGCGTACGTGGTGCGCAGTCCGTCGATCGGCAGGGAGAACCCTTCGATACGGACGTCGGGCCCCTCGTAGCTCTGGTGCGTGATCGGCCGGCAGCCCGCGTCACGGAGCCTGTCGAGCAGCCCCCACCGGTTGAGCAGTGCCACGCCCTGCTGGTGGAGGTAGTGCGAGGACAGCGTGTCCTGCGGAAATCGTGCTTTCTCCAGGAGCAGGACGCGATATCCCTGCCGCGCGAAGAGCATGGCCGTCGGCGAACCCGCACAACGGGCACCTATGACAATCACGTCGTACATGGCGCGCCTTCCTTACCAGATAGTTTTCGGCACAATGCGGCCACGACTGGAAATGCCATGGTGAATGCGATGCTAGTGATTCGAACCGGCGGAATGAACAGCTTCCGCACCCTGCCGCATCCCGGGTGTCCCGCCGGCGAGACATGACGCATTACGGGGATACGGCGCCCAGGGATTCGATGTGCGCGGAGATCGACGTCACCGTCGGATTGCTGAAGAGTTGGTCCATCGGGATCTCGGCACCCAACTCCTCGATAAGAGCGCCCTGAATCCTGATCATGATCAGCGACTGGCCGCCCAGGGCGAAGAAGTCGTCGTCGACCGCTATGTCATCGCGCTGGAATTCCCGGCGCCAAATAGCGAGCACGCTGTCGGAAATCATCACAGTCCTCTCGGTCATGCCTCGACCAGCGCCGCGCGGTCGACTTTTCCGTGCGGGCTCAAGGGAATACGCGGAATGTTGGTGAACCTGGCCGGCACCATGTTCCGCGGCAGTGTCTCCAGGAGTCGGGCGCGGACGTCGTCCGCTGCCAGGTCGCCCTGCGAGGGGACGAGGAACGCGGCCAGTTCGGCCTCGCCGGCATCCGTGTACGTGATGACCACGGCGGCCTCCCGGACCCCGTCGAGCCGGCCGAGGGCGCGCTCGATGTCGGTGGGGTCGATGCGCATGCCCCGCACCTTGACCTGCGCGTCGATCCGGCCGAGGACGACGAGCTCCCCGGCCTCGGTCACGTAGCCGCGGTCGCCCGTGCGGTACAGCCTGCGCGGTGCGCCGTCGACCACGACCGTCGTGAACTTCGCGTTCTCGGGGCCGGTGCCGTTGAGGTAGCCCGCGCCCACGCCGGCGCCGGAGATGCAGATCTCGCCCTGCTCCCCCGCCGCGACGGAGTGCAACTGTTCGTCGAGGAGGTGGATGTCGGTGTTGTACGCCGGTCTGCCGACCGGGGCGACGTCCTGTTCGCCGGGCCGGTACGCGGCGAGGTCGTACGACGTCGCGACGTCCGTGCACTCGGCGACGCCGTACTGGTGCAGGAGGGTGCACCTGTTGCCCTCGCGCCGCGCCCAGTCGGTGACCCGTTCGGGCTTCAGCGGCTCTCCGCCGAAGAGCAGGTAGTCGAGCCGGGCGAGCGCGTCACCGCCCCGGGCCCGCTCCCAGTCCACCAGCAGGTACAGGGTGCTGGAGGCACAGTGCACGACGCGTATGTCGTGGTCGGTCAGGATGCGGTAGGCGAGCATCGCGTCGAAGTTGCGGCTCGCCATCAGGTGCTGGGTGGCGCCGCAGAACAGCGGTGTCATCAGGGCGCGTTGGGAGAGGTCGAAGCCGAACGCGCTGACCACCAGGTGGTGCGAGCCGCGGTGCAGGCCGTACTCGAGCCGCAGCCAGTTCATCAGGTTGAACCAGCCCTCGTGCCGCACGGCCGTGAGCTTCGGCGTACCGGTCGAGCCGGACGTGAAGACCGCGTAGCACACGTCGTCCCCGGTGACGCGGACGTCGGGGCCGGTCGCCGGGAGTGCGGCCAGCCGGCCGGAGAGCGCGGCGAGATCGATGACCTCGACGGCCGCCGACCCGACCAGCTCGGCCGTCGCCGGGGAGGCCACGATCAGGGCGAGTTCGGGGATCTGCCCCAGCAGCAGCCGCAGCCGCGCCGACGGGTAGGCGGGGTCGAGCGGGACGTAGGCCGCACCCGCCTTCAGCGTGCCGAGGATGGCGACGAGCAGGTCGATCGAATAGTCCAGGCAGAGGCCGACCTTCGCGCCCCGGCCGTGTCCGCGCGCGACGAGGTAGTGCGCGAACCGGTTGGCCTCGGCGTCCAGTTCCGCGTACGTGACCTGCCGGCCGGCCCGGACCACGGCGACGGCGTCGGGGGTGGCCCGGGCGTGCGCCTCGAACTGCCGGTGGACGACGGGCGCCGGCGGCAGGGCGACCCGCTTTCCCTGAAGGATCATCAACTGACTCCGATGTGAGAGAGACCGGCGCCTTCGGGCGGCACGCCGCCGGGCGGTACGCCGCTAGGCGGTGCGCTTCTCGGCGGGGCGCCGGTCGGCGGACTCGAGCACCTGGGCCACCCACTTGTCGACGGGCAGACCGTGCGCCGCGGCGGCCTTGGAGTAGTACTCCAGCTGACCGGCGGAGAGCTCGATGGTGAGCGTGGTGACCTTCTGCCGGCGCTTCTCAGCCGCCGCCGACGTGGCCAGTCGGGGCACGTCCTGCTGCTCGTCCCCGCTGTCCTGCGGGAGCTCGGCCGTCTCGCTCTGGGCGGCCAGACTGGCGCGGACCGCCCTGCGCAGTTCGTTGCGCGACCACTTCTGCTGCTCGGCCTTGCGCAGCCAGTAGTCCTGCTCCGGCGGCGCCAGGCGGGTCACCTCGGCGTGGTGGGCGAAGCTGAGGCCGTCCCGCCTGCGGTGGTGCTCGAAGCGCCGGGCCACCCACGCGTAGTTGCGCAAGGTCTGGTAGTCGAGCCCGGTGCGCTCGATCGCCTCCTTGTACCGCCGCCACCCGTAGGTGCTCTCCCCGTAGATCAGCCAGTCGGCGAGCCACCACGCCGAGGAGTTCATGAGCTCGCGCAGGTTGCTCCCGATCTGCTCCCAGGAGCGCTCCGGCAGGTTCTCCGGGAAGGTCATCCCCGACTTCTGCACCGTGGCCTGCGATCCCACGAAGGACAGGACCACGTCCCGTTGCGCGGGTTCGCCGCGGTTGTCCACCGGCCTCGCCTTGTACCTGCTCGCGGTCCTCACGGTCCCCGTCACCACTTCATCTCCCCACTCAGAGCGTCATCCTGGGCGTGCACCGATCACCCGGCCGACCACCGGGCGGCGGTCAGTCCGCTGCCATGGCCTCCCGCAGGCCCTTGGGGCGCAGGTCGGTCCAGTTCTGTTCGACGTACTCCAGGCACTCGGCCCTGGCCGCCTCGCCGAAGACCACCCGCCAGCCCGCGGGCACCTCGGCGAAGACCGGCCAAAGGGAGTGCTGCTCCTCGTCGTTGATCACGACGTAGAAGCGGCCGGTCTCGTCATCGAAGGGGTTCGTGCTCAACGGGCACCGTCCTTAAGCGTCATGGTGTGACTCGGGATGGGACATCGCCGGGCCGGGTGCGAGAGGGCACCGGACGCGGATCCGCCGAGGGGCGTTGTCCGGTCAACGGGACACTCGGGCGTCCGGTCGACGGGACACCCGGCGTCGGTGGCGACCCCGGCGTTGCGACGTCACCGTAAGGAATCGGCCATCCGCGCTACAAGGGCGACGGGCTCGCCGGCGCCCGATGACCCGCCCGGATCCGCCCCCGCCGGGATCCTCTGTACCGGGCCGGGATCCTGTGCCACGATGCCGATCCGCGGCCCACGGACCGCCTTTTCGGGCCTTTGCGGGGGCGGTCGGCCCGACCCGACGCCTCGGCCGGTGCCCCGGCCCGCGTGCGGGCCGCACGCGTCGCCGGCTCATCGCTCACGCTGTCCACGCCTTTTCCTGGGGGGCCGGTCGAGCCCTGCTCGCCGGGCGGGCCGGCGGCGCCGTTCCCCCCTGCCGCCGCCGCGCCGCACCCTTCGCGGGCGGCCTCATCCGAGGGAGAGCGATGGACAGCACACCACCTGCCTTGCGCCTGTTCGTCCTGCACCACGCGGGCGGCTCGCACCTGCTGTACCGCAACTGGCCGGACGCGCTGCCGGCCACGTGGGACGTACGACTGCTCGACGCCCCGGGGCACGGCCTCCTCCTCGACGAGCCGCACATCGCGGACGCCGGCCGCCTCGCCGACCACCTGCTGCGCGCCATCGAACCCGAACTCACCTGCCCCTACGCCCTGTTCGGGCACAGCATGGGCGCCCTCATGACGTACGAGATCATCCGGCGGGCCCTCGACCGGGGCCTGCCGCCGCCGGTGTGGGCCGGTGTCTCCGCGCGCCCCGCACCGCAGACGGCCGGGCCGGGCCACCGGTACCACGCGCTGCCCGACGCCGAGCTGCGCACCCGGCTGAAGCAGCTCGGCGGCACGCCCGACGAGGTCTTCGACGACCCCGAGCTGTGGGCCCTGTTCGAGCCGATCATCCGCGCCGACCTGCGCCTGGTGGAGACCTGGCGCCCCGCTCCCGCCACCGGCCCGCTGCCCGTGGCGCTGTCCGCCTTCGCGGGCGGCGAGGACCGGTCCGCCACACCGTGGCGGATGACCGGCTGGGCGGAGCACACCGAGCACTTCCTGGGCCTGCGCGTCTTCGACGGAGGCCACTTCTACTTCCAGGACGACCCCGGGCCACTGCTGCGGCAGATCGCCCGGGACGCGGCCGCGGCGCTCGACTCCGCGGCCGATCGAGCGACTCAAGCGACTCAAGCGACTGTCAGGAGCGGATCATGACGATAGGGAAGAGACCGAGGGCCGGCGTGGTGGGTCTGGCGGCGGTCGCGATGGCTGCCACCGCCTTCACGGGGCCGGCCCCGGCGGGGCAGGCACCGGCTCCCACGACGGCCGGACACCCGGCGACGCTGCGCGCGATCGACGCGGCGATCGCGGCCGGCGTCCCCGGCATCAGCGCCGAGGCCCGTGACGGGGACGGCGTCTGGAAGTCGGCGGCGGGCGTGGGCGACCTGGCGACGGGTGCGCCCCGAGGCACGGACGACCGGTTCCGCGTCGGCAGCATCACCAACACCTTCGTGGCGACGGTCCTCCTGCAGATGGAGGCCGAACACAAGCTCCGTCTCGACGACAGCGTCGAGCGGTATCTGCCCGGCCTGGTGACCGGCCACGGCAACGACGGCCGCGCGATCACCGTGCGGCAGCTCCTCAACCACACCAGCGGCCTGTTCGACTACTTCGCCGACACGGAGTACGCCGAGACGTACCTGATGGGCGACGGCTACCTCCGGCACCGCTACGACACCCTGACGCCCGAGCGACGCGTGCGGGTGGCCCTCGCCCACGAGCCGCTGTTCTCACCCGGTGCCCGGCACGGGTTCTCCAACACCAACGACGTCCTGGCCGCGATGATCGTCGAGAAGGTCGGCGGCACGTCGTACGAGGACCAGGTACGCAGGCGCATCATCGAACCCCTCGGATTGACCGCGACCTCCCAGCCCGGCAGCCGCACCACCCTGCCCCGGCCGAGCAGTCGTGCCTATTCCAAGCTCTTCGGCGCGCAGCCGGACCGGATCGACGACGTCACCGAGGTGAACGGGTCACAGGCCTGGGGCAACGGCGACATCATCTCCAGCGCGGGCGACCTGAACCGCTTCTACGGGGCCCTGATGCGCGGAAGGCTGCTGCCGCCGCGGCAGTTGGCGCAGATGCTGACGACCGTCGACAACCCCGGATTCCCGGGCTCGTCCTACGGGCTCGGCATCGAACGGCTCACGCTGGGCTGCGGCACCAGCCTCTGGTACCACGACGGAGGCGCGGTGGGGTGGCTCTCCCTGGCCGCCTTCACCGGGGACGGCCGCCACCAACTCGCGTTCAACTACAACAGCAACTGGGGGGCCGAGACGCTCGTCTCCCTGCTGAACGCCGAATTCTGCGACACGCCTTCACGCTGAGGAACCGTCCCGTGCGGCGTCCTGCCCACGGGACAGCTCCATCGACCTTGCAGGCGTCTTCAAGTGCGGCTCCAGCCTCCCTCGCAACACTTCTCGCCGGTTATGTGCACCCTTCCCATGGAGGCATGATGGCGCGTCAGGCCGGTCGAACCCCAGGGTCGCGTGGCGGCCCGGCAACCGCTCTCCTGCAGCCCCCGCCGCAGCGCCGGGGCCAAGTGCTGACGACCAAGGTGGGCCTGCAGATGCCGACGGGCATGGTCTACGACGAGTGGGAGCGGGCCGGGCGCCAGCTGGCCGACGTCCTGGACTCGTCCTCGTGGTGGCTGGGCGACTGGCTGGTGTACGGCAAGGACCACTACACCGACCGGTACCAGCGCGGGATACGCGCCGCCGGTCTCTCGTACCAGACCCTGCGCAACTACGCGTGGGTCTCCCGCCGCTTCGACCTGCCCCGGCGCCGGCCCACGCTGAGCTTCCAGCACCATGCCGAGCTGGCCTCCATGCCCATCGAGGAGCAGGACCTCTGGCTGGACCGCGCCGAGCAGCGGCGGTGGAGCACCAAGCAGTTGCGCGGCGCCATCCGGGCCGCGCGCCAGAGCGAGCCGCGCCCGTGCGCTCCGGCCGAGCCGAGCCATCACCTGAACCTCCCCGGCGGCCGGGTCCAGTGGTGGCACAAGGCCGCCGAGCAGCTGGGCGTCGACTTCGAGCAGTGGGTGATGAACACGCTGGACAGCGCGGCCGCGAACGCCCTGGAGGAGCTCGTCAAGCGGGAGGACCGCAAGGAGGTCTCCTCCCTCAAGAGCGCCCGGTCCGAGGGCCTCGCCGAGCGGACCAGGCCGGTGGCCATCAGCGCCTGAACCGCCGGCGCCGAGGCCCCCGGTGCGTCAGGGCAGCCGGCTCATCAGCCCCGCGGTCTCGCGCTTGTACGTGCACGCGCTCTGCCCGAACGACTCCTGCACCCGCTCGCGCACCTCGCCCGGCTGTTCCTGGCTGAGCTTGAACATCCCCTCGGCCCCGGTCACCTGGAACCGGAAGGCCCCCACGGCGGGTGCGATCTTGCGGAAGTAGTCGAGCGACCCGGTCATGTCCCAGCCGTTGCCGAACGCCCCCTCGAAGGCGCGCACGGTCGACTGCACCACGCCCAGCGTCTCCTCCATCGAGTCGATCTTCTCCACCACGCCCCGGACGTGCACCGCCGTGAAGTTCCAGGTGGGCGCGGCCGGGGTCTTCTCGTACACGGTGGGCGACACGTAGGAGTGCGGACCGGTGAACGTCAGGAGCAGGACACTGCCCGTCCGAAGGGCCGCCCAGTGCGGGTTCGCCCGGTTCATGTGCCCGAGCAGCGTGGTGCCCGGCAGCTCCCCGGTCCCCTCGCCGGCTGTCGCGGGGTCGAAGATGACCGGCAGATGCGTGGCGAACGGCCCGTCCTCGGCGCTTCCGTTGGCCACCGCGAGCGCCAATGGATTACTTCGGATCAGGTCCACCATCCACGAATTGTCCGGTTCGCGGTAAAAGCTGGGCACGAACATCCGGATCCACCCTTTCAGCAATTGGCTCAGGGCATGGCTCTGGCTCGGGGCACGACTGATCGCACTGCTCCGGGCACCTACGCCAACTGCCGTGCCACGCAGAGATGTTGAAAATTCGGGCCGACCGTACCGCCCGTCCCGTCGACGGGACAACGCTTTCGGATATCGAGCGCCCCGAGTGGCGCTCAATCGGTCCTCATGTCGTTCTCAAGTTGCTTTCGAGGCGTTCTCCAGGGCAACACTGGGAACGGGTCTCTCGGGCCACCGGACGTGTTTTCCAGACGCAAACGGGAGAAATTTCTATGGGCATAACGGGTAGGCGCAGCCAAGAGATCTTCGACGTGGTCGGTATCGGGTTCGGCCCGTCCAATCTCTCGCTCGCGATCGCTTTGGAGGAGCACGGGACGAGCGCTCCGCAGCATCCGGTCAAGGCGCACTTCTTCGAGCGCCAGGCCTCGTTCGGCTGGCACCGGAACATGCTGCTGCCGTCGACGACCATGCAGATCTCGTTCCTCAAGGACCTGGCGACCTTCAGGAATCCCATGTCCCGGTTCAGCTTCGTCTCGTATCTGCACGCCTCGAACCGGCTGGTGCAGTTCGTGAACAATCAGGACTTCTTCCCGACCCGACAGGAATTCCATCAGTACCTGGAGTGGGCGGCCGCCGGACTGAGCGACCGGGTCACCTTCGGTGCCGAGGTGGTCTCGATCCGGCCCGGCACCGAGGCCGGTCTCCCGGCGCCCGACCTCGTCGAGGTCGAGGTGCGCGCCGGCGACGGCACCACGAGCGTGGTCACCGCCCGCAACGTGGCCATCTCGACGGGTCTGGTGCCCCGCCTGCCGGAGGGCGTCACGGCCGACGAACGGGTGTGGCACAGCTCGCAGTTCCTGAGCAGGTTCCGCTCCCAGGCCCCGGACGACCTCAAGAGCGTGGCGGTGGTCGGCGCCGGTCAGAGCGCGGCCGAGATCACCCGGTTCCTCTACGACGCGCTGCCGCACGCCGAGGTCTCCGCGGTCATCCCGTCCTACGGCTACTCCGTCGCCGACGACACCCCCTTCGCCAACCAGGTGTTCGACCCCGCCGCGGTCGACGCATACTACTTCGGCACCGAGCGGGCACAGGACGCGTTCTGGCGCTACCACCGCAACACCAACTACTCGGTGGTCGACGCCGACGTCATCCGGGCCCTGCACCAGCGTGCGTACGACGAGCAGGTGCGCGGCAGCCAGCGGCTGCACTTCCGCAACCTCACCCGGGTCGCCGAGGTCAAGCGGGCCGGGAGCGAGACCCACGTCGTCCTGCGTTCGCTGCTCGACGACCGCACGGAGGCGCTGGCCGTCGACGCGCTGGTGTTCGCCACGGGCTACGACGGACTGGATCCGTCCCACCTGCTCGGCGACTTCGACCGGCACTTCCAGCGCGACGCGGCGGGCAAGCACCAGGTGGAACGCGACTACCGTCTCGTGCCCGCGTCGGACCTGACCTGCGGCGTCTACCTGCAGGGCGGCACCGAGCACAGCCACGGCCTGTCGTCGTCCCTGCTGTCGAACATCGCGGTACGCAGTGGCGAGATCGCCGATTCGATCGTGCTGCGGCGCACCGAGCGGGAATTGGGCCGGGCCTGCCCCGTGGAGGCCGCCGTGCCCTCGACCCCCTGAGGAGGCTCACCGAGGGACGGGCGCCGACGCTGCCCCGGCGCCCACCCCGTGGCGGTCGCGGGGTGACTCAGGCAGCGAAGCCGATGTTCGTGACGTACTCGTACTCGCCCCACTGGGAGCCGAGGTCGACGACCGCGTCGTTGATCCAGGCGTCGTCCAGGGCCGTGGTGTCGTCGGTCGCCCAGGCATCCACGATGCGGTCCCAGTGCCGGACGTTGAGGGTGCGGTGGTCGACGACGCGCTGCAGGGGGCGCGGGACCTGGGACTGGTTGAGGGGATGGAACTCGACGCGGGTGCCGCGGCCCCGGCGGTTGAGGCGGGCCAGCAGGTGCCGGGAGACGTTGGCCCGGCGCACCGTGCGGTACGCGGCGTCGATGCGGTCCAGGTTCTTGCGCGAGGGCGACTGCCGGCCGGCGAGCCAGGCCTTCAGGGTGCGGTCGGTGACGGTGAGGCCGGCCTCGCGTGCGGCCTGCTTCGCGTGCGGGGTGCGGGTCAGGTAGTGCAGGCGGGCCATCAGGCCGCGGCGCTGGGTGACGGGGGTGGCGATGAAGCCGGCGAGCCGGTCGAGCTGGCGGGCGACGGCTTCGTGGCCCTTGACGCCCTGGGCACCGAACTTGCCGAACTCCTTGTTTCTCTCCGGCACTTACTCGTCCTCCGTATCCGTCGCCCCGTCGTCGTCCGGGGCGCTGCCCGCGGTGTAGACGTCCTTGACCTTGACCTCGGTAACGCCGCGGCCCTCGGGGAAGACACGACGCCAGTCGCCGATGAGGTGAAGCTCGTCGGTGCCCATCGCACGGACGACGGTGAGCCCTTCGTCGTACGCCTTGAGCGCCTTCATCCACAGGTTGGCGAAGGCCTGGCTGCGGACGAGGTGCATCCAGTCGGGGCGGTACAGCTCGCGGTTGTAGTTCGACTCCCCCATCGTCGAGACGAACTTGGAGTACATCGCCTTCACGTACTCCAGCGTGACGTCGTCCTGCGCGGTGAGGGCGGTGTCGCGGGCGTCCTTGAGGGCGATGCGGAACTTCTCCAGCAGGTTCTCGGTGGCGCCCGAGGTGTACGACTCGTGGATCTCGGGCGGGTCGCACAGGCCGTGCTTGGGTCCCGACAGGCGCTGCAGCAGGCGCAGGGTGGGCTCGGTGACCCACAGCGGGCCCGGCTCGTCGCGCTGGCCGAGCGGGTTGGGCAGTTCGGCGTCGTGGTCCCAGTGGGACGGGGTGATGAGGTGGACGCCGGCCCGGCGGCGGTCGTGGTCGAAGCCGGTGGAGTGCTCCAGCTGGCCGATGGGGAGGTGGGTCTTGAGGGCGGAGAGGTAGGCGCCGTTGATGTCGAGGGCGGTCACCTCGTGCTCGCCGGGCGGGAGTTCGGCCCGGGTCCACTTGGGCCGGGCCTCCCAGATCTGGTCGGCCCCGCGCGAGGTCTGCTTCTTGAGGACGTCCGGCATCCAGGGGTGCGCGATCACGTCGTAGCGGGCGCCCTTGCGGGTCTCGTCCAGCAGCGCCATCGCGTCCGGGATCGCCCGCTTGACCAGCGCCGCGGTCGCCGCCTCGACGTCGCCCTCGTGCTCTTCGAGCGCGGCCCGCACGGCCTGGCCGATCAGGCCGGACGGTTCGGACGAGGGCTGGAACGCGCGCCGGGTCGGGGTGTCGCGGCGGCGGCCGGAGGGTGCGGAGGCCGGCGCGGGCGCCTGTGCCTGTGCCTGTGCCTGTGCCTGTG
>NZ_JAAGMG010000987.1 GCF_010548525.1 Streptomyces sp. SID14478 | reverse complement strand
TCGGCGCCGCGGGCGCGCTGGCGTACGCGCTGCTCGGCCAGGACGCCGGGCGGACCACGCAGCACGGTGTCCTGCAGGTCGTCGCGGTCGCCGTCGCGGGCGCGCTCGTCGGGTGCATCCCGCACGTGGCCCGCGGCAAGGGCCCCTCGCTCGACCATATGGCCCGCCGCGTCCTGACCGTCGGCTTCGCCGCCGTGTGCTACCAACCGCTCTACAACCAGGGCAAGTTGGAGGAGTGGTTCGGCTCCGGGGCCTACTACGCACTGCTCGTCGCCGGGCTGCTCGTGCTGACCGCGCTGTGCGACGCGGTGCTCGCCGCCGCGATGGCGCACGCGCGCACGCGCTGGCCGTTCGGCCCGCTGCTGCGTGACGAACTGCGGGCGATGCTCGGGATCGGCTCCGCGGTCTGTGCGACGGGGGCCGTGACGGCGCTCGCCGTCGCCGTGGCCGGACTGTGGGCGCTGCCCGTGATCAGCCTGCCGCTGCTCCTCACCCAGCTGGCCTTCCGGCGCTACTCCGCGGTGAAGGCCACGTACCGGCAGACCATCGCCTCGCTGGCCCGCGCCACCGAGATCGCCGGCTACACCCCGCACGGGCACGCCCACCGGGTGGCGTCGCTCAGCCGGTCGATAGGGCGTGACCTGGGCCTTTCCGGGCCGGATCTGACCGTTCTGGAGTACGCGGCCCTGATGCACGACATCGGGCAGCTCTCCCTGCTCGACCCGGTCGTCCAGGGGGCGACCTCGGCGCTGCCCCCGGCGCAGCAGCGGCGCATCGCCCTGCTCGGCGGCGCCGTCGTACGGCAGACCGGAGTGGACGCCCAGGTGGCCGTGGTGGTCGAGCGGCAGGCCGATCCGTACCGGGAACAGCCCCTCACCGCACGGATTGTGCGGACAGCGAACGCGTACGACGAAATGGCCAGGGAAGAGGGCCCTCAGGGGCCGCTCAGGGCCCTGGAGAGGCTGCGTCTGGCCACCGGCCGCGACTACCAGCCCGAGGTGGTCGAAGCCCTGGCCAGAGTGGTGTCCCGGCCGGGTCTGAGCCTAGGGTCGGCTGGGTAACCCATGGGTAATGAGCGGGCGTCCGACGGTACGTGGTTGGATGCGAAGAAGAGGGTGTCAGGGGGCACAGGCCTCGAGTATCGGCAGGCGGGAATCGTGAGGATCTTCGGCAAGGGACGGCACCGGCCCTCCGCCTCCTGGCGGCAGGCCACGGATCGTGCGTTCACGCTGATCGGCGACGGCCGGTACGAGGACGCGGGAGCGCTGCTCACCCGCGCCGCCGATCTGGAGCCGTGGCTGTCGGAGTCCTGGTTCAACCTCGCCCTGCTGCACAAGTTCCGGCACGACTGGGAGCAGGCGCGCACCGCGGGCCTGCGGGCCGTCGCGCTCCTCGAACGCGAGACCGGCGCCCCGGACTGGTGGAACGTCGGCATCGCCGCCACCGCCCTGCAGGACTGGCCGCTGGCCCGGCGCGCCTGGCAGGCGTACGGCTTGAAGGTGCCCGGCGGGGCCGCGGCCGCCAGCGAGCCGACGGGCATGGACCTGGGGAGCGCCGCCGTGCGGCTGTCGCCGGAGGGCGAGGCCGAGGTCGTGTGGGGGCGGCGGCTGGACCCCGCCCGCATGGAGGTCCTGTCCATCCCGCTGCCGTCGTCCGGGCGGCGCTGGGGCGAGGTCGTGCTGCACGACGGGGTTCCCCACGGGGAGCGGACGATCGCGGCCGGGCACTCGTACCCGGTCTTCGACGAGATCGAGCTGTGGGCGCCCTCGCCGGTGCCGACCTGGGTGGTGCTCCTGGAGGCCGCCACCGAGTCCGACCGGGACGCGCTGGAGCGGCTCGCGGCCGATGCCGGGTTCGCCGCGGAGGACTGGTCGTCGTCGGTGCGGCTGCTGTGCCGGATGTGCTCGGAGTCGCGGATGCCGTCCGACGAGGGCGACGGGCAGCACCTGGATCCGCACGACCACAGCGAGCCGGGGCATCCCGGCCCCCTGGGACACCGGACCGACGGGCAGCTGTGGGCGCCGGAGCGGGAGTGCGGCGTGGCTGCGCCGGCTTCCCTGGTGCGGGGGCTGCTGGACGGGTGGGTCGCGGACAGCCCCGACTCGCGTGACTGGCGGGACCTCGAAGAGGTTTGCTGAGGTGGGCCGGCGGGCGCGGGGGTCCCGTGGCCGGTCGCCCCGTTCCCCGCGCCGCTGGGCGTGTCCGTCTCCCCGTACCCTGTTCACAGAACCCCGTATTCCCAGGAAGGCTTACGTCCGTCATGGCGCAGCAGGACATTGACGACCAGCGACCCGTTGAGGGCGCAGCCGTGCTCCCCGTGGACGAGGAGGGCTTCGTCGTCGACACCGAGGACTGCGAGGCGCGGGAGGCGGCCTACCGGGAGCGCGGCACGTCGCGGCCGATCACGGTGGTGGGGAACCCCGTCCTGCACAAGGAGTGCAAGGACGTGACCGAGTTCGACGCCGAGCTCGCGCAGCTCGTCGACGACATGTTCGCCAGCCAGCGCACCGCCGAGGGCGTCGGCCTCGCCGCCAACCAGATCGGCGTCGACCGCAAGGTCTTCGTCTACGACTGCCCGGACGACGAGGGCGTGCGCCACACCGGCGTCGTGTGCAACCCGGTCCTGCGCGAGCTGCCCGCCGACCGGCGCCGCCTCGACGACTCGAACGAGGGCTGCCTGTCGGTGCCGACCGCGTACGCCGAACTGGCCCGCCCCGACTACGCGGTGGTCACCGGGCAGGACGAGAAGGGCAACGCGATCACGGTGCGCGGCACCGGCTACTTCGCGCGCTGCCTGCAGCACGAGACGGACCACCTGTACGGCTACCTGTACATCGACCGGCTGTCGAAGCGCGAGCGCAAGAACGCCCTGAAGCAGATGGAAGAGGGCACGCCGCGCTACCCCGTGGTCCCCAACGACTGATTCCCGCCCGGGAAGTTGAGCGTCGAGCGGCGCCTGGTACGGATGATTCCGGCCAGGCGCCGCTCGCGTACGCGCCGGGCCTCCGTGCGCGCAGCGGCGTACGCCCGGGTGTGCGAACAGGACCAGCCGCAAACGACCCAGATTCGGTCATGTAAGGGGATGATTCCGGCGGCCAGGGGTAGTGAGGGGAGCAAATCCGTTCCCAGAACGGTCAGTTGTGGTGCTGAATAGAAAGCGCGGGGATACGCAACGGCGCGCGCCCGGCACTGCGGGAGGGGCGTACGCCACCAGGCGGCAGAGAGGGGTCTTTTCGTGCCTGCTTATCCACAGACAGCGGTCCCACCGGCGCTGGCGCTTCCGGTGATCGAGGACGCGTTTCCTCGCAATCTGCACCCGTATTGGCCCAAGCTTCAGGAGAAGACGCGCTCCTGGCTGCTCGAAAAGCACCTGATGCCTGCCGACAAGGTGGCCAAATATGCCGATGGCCTGTGCTACACGGACTTGATGGCGGGCTACTACATTGGCGCCCCCAACGACGTGCTGTCCGCGATATGCGACTACAGCGCGTGGTTCTTCGTCTGGGACGACCGCCACGACCGCGACGTGATCCACGGCAGGACGGCGAGCTGGCGGCGGCTCGCCGTCCAGCTGCACGCGGCCACCGAAGCCCCACAACTTCACCTGGACCACAAGGACCCGCTGGTCGCGGCCTTCGCGGAGAGCATCAACAGGCTCTACGGCTCGCTGAGCCACACCTGGAACGCCCGGTTCGCCCGGCACTTCCACGTGGTGATCGACGCGTACGACCAGGAGTTCCACAACCGGATGACGGGCACGGTCCCCTCCGTCGACGAATACATAGCCCTGCGCAGGAACACATTCGCGCACTGGATATGGCTCGACCTGTTGGAGCCGACCGCACAGCACGAACTCCCCGCGTGGGTGCGGAAGAACGAGGCATTCGCGCGGGCGGGCCTTGCCTGCCAGGATTTCGCCGCCTGGTACAACGACCTGTGCTCGTTGCCCAAGGAACTCGCGGGTGATGAATTGCACAACCTCGGGATAAGCCTCATCAAACACGAGGGGATTTCCCTTCAGGAGGCGATCGTCGAAGTCCGCCGAAGGGTCGAGGGAACCATAGAAGAATTCCTCGTGGCGGAGGCCGAGGTGGAACAGCTGGCGGTCGCCACGGAGAACATCGGACCGCACGGACGGGAACTCGCGACGGCCATTCGGTCCTGCGTCGGCAATATGCGGAACTGGTTCAGTTCCGTGTACTGGTTCCATCACGAATCCGGCCGCTACGCGGTCGACAGTTGGGACGACCGGGCCACACCGCCCTACATCACCGACTCCGGACGGACGGAACAGGCCGTTCAGAGCGAGCAGACGGATCAAGTAGGTGAGCGCGCATGACCGTCGGATCGACCCTGCCCGCGCCGGCCACCGGCGCACCGCCGCAGCCGCCGCCCGCCCCCGGCGGCGCGCCGCTGATGGGTCACGCCTGGAACCTGCTGCGCGACCCGCTCGGCTTCCTCACCCGGCTGCGCGACGGCGGCGACGTCGTGCGGCTCAGGCTCGGCCCGAAGACGGCCTACGCGGTGTGCGACCCGGAGCTGGTCGCCGCGCTGCTCAAGAGCCCGGACTTCCTGGTGGGCGGCCCGCTGTGGGACACGATGGGGGTGCTGCTCGGCAAGGGGGTGGCCACCAGCAACGGGTCGCTGCACCGGCGCCAGCGCCGGGCGATCCAGCCCGCGTTCAGGATGGACAAGATCCATGAGTACGCGAGGGTGATGGAGGAGGAGGCGCGCGCGACGGCCGCGCGCTGGAGCGACGGCCAGACCGTCGACGTCACGGCCGAGGTGTTCCGCACGGCGACCCGGATCGTGGCGCGATCCGTGCTCCAGGTCGCCTCCATCGACGAGCGGGCGGACCGGCTGAGCGCGGCGCTGCACACCGTCTTCGAAGGTCTGTACCGGAGGATGATCCTTTCCTTCGGTCCGCTCTACCGCGTGCCGTCACCGGCCAATCGGCGATTCGAGAGCGCATTGGCCGATTTGCATCGGCTGGTCGACGAGATCATCGCCGAGCGAAGGACCCAGACGGCTTCGGGAAGCAATCCAGATGACCTCCTCGCGGCATTGCTCGACGACCGCGACGAGAATGGTGAAACCGTCAACGATCAGGAGGTGCACGACCAAGTCGTGTCCCTGGTGGTGGCCGGCGCCGAGAATGTGGCGAAGACCCTGACGTGGGTCTTCCAGCTTCTCGCCGAACACCCCGAGCACGAAAAGCGGTTGAACGAGGAGCTTGAATCCGTCACCGGTGGCCGGCCGGTCGCTTTCGGCGACCTCAAGGAACTCGCATATATGCGGAATCTCCTCACCGAGTCCATGCGGATACGGCCCGCTGTCTGGATATTGACGCGGCTGGCCGCCGTCGACACGACACTTGGCGGGTATCGCATTCCGGCCGGGTCCGACATCGTCTACAGTCCGCTGGCCATGCAGCGCGACCCGCGCGCGTTCACCGACCCGCTGGCCTTCGACCCCGACCGCTGGCTGCCGGAGCGCGCCGCGGACGTCACGCCCGCGGCGCACGCGCCGTTCAGCGTCGGCAACCGCAAGTGCCCGGGCGACCACTTCAGCATGGCCGAACTGGCCCTGGTGCTCGGGACCGTGGTCCAGAAGTGGCGGCTGACACCGGTGGAAGGGACGGACACCACGGCCCGGATAGGGATCACCCTCCAGCCGCGCGGGGCGCTGCTGCGGGTGACGGCGCGCTCAGGCGGCTGACCGCACGGCTGCGCGCCCGGGCCGCCGGCCGCACGGCGGTGCGCTCAGGCCGCTGACCGCACCCGGAAGGTCCTCCTGAAGGCGTTGGGCGTCGTGCCCAGCGCCTTCATGAACTGGTGCCGCATCGCCGCCGCGTTGCCGAACCCCGCGCGGTAGGCGATCGCGTCCACCGTCTCGTCCGTGCCCTCCAGCAACTCCTGGGCGAGCAGCACCCGTTGACGCAGCAGCCACCGGTAGGGCGTCGTGCCCGTCTCCTGCTGGAAGCGGCGCGCGAAGGTGCGCGGCGACATGTGCGCCCGCGCCGCCAGCTCCTCCACGGTCACCGGCGCGTCCAGGTTCCGCTCCATCCACACCAGCACCTCGCCGACCGTGTCGCAGCGCGTCGCGGGCAACGGCCGCTCCACGTACTGGGCCTGCCCCCCGTCCCGGTGCGGCGGCACCACCATCCGCCGGGCTATCGCGTTGGCCACCTCGGCGCCGTGCTCGGTGCGCACGATGTGCAGACAGGCGTCGATGCCCGCGGCCGTGCCGGCGGACGTGATCACGGGGCCCTCGTCGACGTACAGGACGTCCGGGTCGACCCGGGTGCGCGGATAGCGGACGGCGAGCTCGTGCGCGTACCGCCAGTGCACCGCGCACTTGCGTCCGTCGAGCAGCCCGGCCTCGCCGAGCACGAACACCCCGGCGCACAGGCTGAGTACGCGCGCGCCCCGGTCGACCGCCTGCCGCAGCGCGTCGAGCAGCTCCGGCGGGTACTGGCCGAACCGGCGTCCCGCGGAGGGGATCGCGATGAGGTCGGCCTCCACGAGCCGTTCGAGGCCGTGCGGGGTGGAGACGGTCATGCCGGGTACGTGCGTGGTGAGCGAGGGCCCCTCGGTGGAGGCGACCGCGAAGTCGTACACCGGTAGCCCGGCGTCGCTCCGGTCGAGCCCGAACACCTCGCAGACGACGCCGAGTTCGAAGGGATGCACACCGTCGAGCAGCACTGCGGCCACGTTCTTCAGCATGCGTGCCAGTGTGCCGCACAACTGGCAGTAATTCGAGGGTCAGTGACAGTACTGCCACTGCCGGGCGGGGCCGGACGGCGGGAGAGTGGAGGACATGAACACAGCGATGAACTACCTCACCGTCCTCTTCGTCTTCCTCCTCCTGGCCGCCCCGTCCCTGTACGGGATGGCGCACGACCGCCGGATCGACCGGCAGATCCGCCAGGCGCGGCGGGACGCCGAACACCCTTCCCGCCGCACCGAGTTCGCCAAGGTCGCCTAGTTCCCGTCCGCCCTCCCCGGGCGGACGGGCCCCCCGGGACTCCTACCAGGACTCCTCCTAGAACTCCTCGTCGAACCCGACCGACCCCTCGACCGCGACCTGGTACGCCGACGGCCGCCGCTCGAAGAAGTTGGTCAGCTCCTGGACACCCTGCAGCTCCATGAAGGAGAACGGGTTCTCGGACCCGTACAGGGGCGCGAAGCCGAGGCGCTGCAGGCGCTGGTCGGCGACGCACTCCAGGTACTGGCGCATCGAGTCGGTGTTCATGCCCGGCAGCCCCTCGCCGCACAGGTCCCGGCCGAACTGCAGCTCCGCCTCGACCGCCTCCCGCAGCATGTCGGTGACCTGCTGCTCCAGCGCGTCGTCGAAGAGCTCGGGCTCCTCCTTGCGGACGGTGTCGACCACGTCGAAGGCGAAGCTCATGTGCATCGTCTCGTCGCGGAAGACCCAGTTGGTGCCGGTGGCGAGGCCGTGCAGCAGGCCCCGCGAGCGGAACCAGTACACGTAGGCGAACGCCCCGTAGAAGAACAGCCCCTCGATGCACGCCGCGAAGCAGATCAGGTTGAGCAGGAAGCGGCGGCGGTCCGCCTTCGTCTCCAGGCGGTCCAGCTTCTCGACCGAGTCCATCCACTTGAAGCAGAACTCGGCCTTCTCGCGGATCGACGGGATGTTCTCGACGGCCGCGAACGCCGCCGTCCGGTCCTCCGGGTCGGGCAGGTACGTGTCCAGCAGCGTCAGATAGAACTGGACGTGCACGGCCTCCTCGAACAGCTGGCGGCTCAAGTAGAGCCGTGCCTCGGGGGAGTTGATGTGCTTGTAGAGGGTGAGCACCAGGTTGTTCGCGACGATCGAGTCGCCCGTCGCGAAGAACGCGACCAGCCGGCCGATCATGTGCTGCTCGCCCGGCGACAGCTTCGCGAGGTCGGCGACGTCCGAGTGGAGGTCGACCTCCTCCACGGTCCAGGTGTTCTTGATCGCGTCGCGGTAGCGCTCGTAGAAGTCCGGGTAGCGCATGGGGCGCAGGGTCAGCTCGAAGCCCGGGTCGAGCAGGTTCTTCTCGGAGTGGGTGTCCGTCATTACTGGCAGGCCTCGCAGGACTCGGGGTTTTCCAGGGAGCAGGCGACCGCGTCGGTGGGTTCGGCGGTCTGCGCGGGGACGGTGGCCCGGCCCGCCGCGCGGGCGATGCGCGTCGCGGGGCGCGAGCGCAGGTAGTACGTCGTCTTCAGGCCCGACTTCCAGGCGTACGCGTACATCGAGGAGAGCTTGCCGATGGTCGGCGTCTCCAGGAACAGGTTCAGGGACTGGGCCTGGTCGAGGAACGGGGTCCGCGCCGCCGCCATGTCGATGAGGCCGCGCTGCGGGATCTCCCACGCCGTGCGGTACAGCGCCCGCACCTCCTCGGGGACCCAGCTGAAGCCCTGCACCGAGCCGTTGGCCTCGCGCAGCGCCTCCCGGGTCTGCGCGTCCCACACGCCGAGCGCCTTGAGTTCCTGCACCAGGTAGGAGTTGACCTGGAGGAACTCGCCGGACAGGGTCTCGCGCTTGAAGAGGTTCGAGACCTGCGGCTCGATGCACTCGTAGACGCCGGCGATCGAGGCGATGGTGGCCGTCGGCGCGATCGCCAGCAGCAGCGAGTTGCGCATGCCGGTCGCGGCGATACGTTCCCGCAGCGCGGCCCAGCGCTCCGGCCACGTCAGCTGCACGTCGTAGTGGTCGGAGTGCAGGACGCCGCGGGCGGTGCGGGTCCTGTCCCAGGCCGGCAGCGGGCCGTTGCGCTCGGCGAGGTCGGCCGACGCCTCGTACGCGGCGAGCATGATGCGCTCCTGGATCCGCGTGGACAGCGTCTTGGCCTGCGGGGAGTCGAAGGGCAGGCGCAGCTTGAAGAAGACGTCCTGCAGACCCATGGCGCCGAGGCCGACCGGACGCCAGCGGGCGTTGGAGCGGCCCGCCTGCTCGGTCGGGTAGAAGTTGATGTCGACGACGCGGTCGAGGAAGGTGACGGCGGTGCGGACGGCCTCGTCGAGCCGCTCCCAGTCGATGTCCCCCTCGGCGACGAACGCCCCCAGGTTCACGGAGCCCAGGTTGCAGACGGCCGTCTCCCCGTCGTCCGTCACCTCCAGGATCTCGGTGCACAGGTTCGAGGAGTGGACCGTGTGGCCGGGCTCCGCGGTCTGGTTGGCGGTGCGGTTGGCGGCGTCCTTGAACGTCATCCAGCCGTTGCCGGTCTGCGCGAGCGTGCGCATCATGCGGCCGTACAGGTCCCGGGCGGGCAGGGACTTCAGGGCCTTGCCCTCGGCCTCGGCCCGCCGGTACGCGGCGTCGAAGTCGTCGCCCCACAGGTCGACGAGCTCGGGCACGTCGGCGGGGGAGAACAGCGACCAGTCGCCGCCGTCCGCGACCCGGCGCATGAACTCGTCCGGGATCCAGTGCGCGAGGTTCAGGTTGTGGGTGCGGCGCGCGTCCTCACCCGTGTTGTCGCGCAGCTCCAGGAACTCCTCGATGTCGGAGTGCCAGGTCTCCAGGTAGACGGCGGCGGCGCCCTTGCGGCGCCCGCCCTGGTTCACGGCGGCGACCGAGGCGTCGAGGGTCTTCAGGAACGGCACGATGCCGTTGGAGTGGCCGTTCGTGCCGCGGATCAGCGAACCGCGGGAGCGGATGCGCGAGTAGGACAGGCCGATGCCGCCCGCGTGCTTCGACAGCCGTGCGACCTGGTGGTAGCGGTCGTAGATCGAGTCGAGCTCGTCCAGCGGGGAGTCGAGGAGGTAGCAGCTCGACATCTGGGGGTGGCGGGTGCCGGAGTTGAAGAGCGTGGGGGAGGAGGGGAGGTAGTCGAGGCGGCTCATCAGGCCGTAGAGGGCGGCGACTTCGTCCACGGCGCGAGCGCTGTCGTCCTGCGCGAGACCGGCCGCGACGCGCAGCATGAAGTGCTGCGGGGTCTCGACGACCTTGCGGGTGATCGGGTGGCGCAGCAGGTAGCGGCTGTGCAGGGTGCGCAGGCCGAAGTAGCCGAAGCGGTCGTCGGCGGCGGTGTCGATCAGGGCGTCGAGCCGCGCCGCGTGGAGGCGGACGAACTGCGCGGTGCGGTCCGCGATCAGGCCCTCGCGGTGGCCGACGGCGACGGACTCGGTGAAGCGGGTGACGCCCTGCGAGGCGGCCTCGGCGGCGATGGAGAGCGTGAGCAGCCGGGCGGCGAGCCGGGAGTAGACGGGGTCCTCGGAGATCAGTCCGGCGGCGGCCTCGGTGGCCAGTTCGCGCAGCTCGGCCTCGTCGGCGCGGGCGCTGCGGCCCCGCAGGGCACTGGCGGCGACCCGGCCGGGGTCGGCGCCCTGGAGGTCGGCGGTCAGGTCCGTCAGGGTGCGCAGCAGCGCGGTGCCCGGGGCATCGGTGTCCACTGATGCAGGTTCAGCAGGCGCGATGGTCACGTGGAAGCTCTCCCTCGCTCGGCTCGGGGCCTGCGGGGAGGAGTGGCTCGGGCGCGCACGGCGGGGCGCCTTCGTCACCGGCCCAATTCCGCGAGGCCCGGACGTCGTCGACGCCCGGGCCGGACGGCTCGGGCGTACCGTCGACAGGTCATCGGACTCACGCAGGCGCCGTTATGGGCGCGTACGTTCACCGTTGCGGGACAGTTCCGGATTTGCACCGGATTCCCCTGCGGCGACAGCGAGAGCGAGCATACATGTTGTGCCGGGCGTTCGCGGCACCCCCATATCTTGTGTCGCCCCGGTGTCGGTGGCCCTCAGGCGGCCGTCGGCTGCTTCAGCAGCGTGGTCACGAAATCCTCGGTGAAGTTGCGCGGTCCCGTGCCCAGCGCGACCCTGCCGCGGTGCTGGGTGCGGGCGCTCACGAGGGGCGACTCCTGGTAGTAGGCGCGGGGGTAGTCGGAGTCGTAGGGGATGAACACGGTCTTGCCGCGGGTGAGTTCGCTGGCGCACTCGACCACGACGGTGCCCTCGGCGGCGGTGACGAAGGACTCGTCCGCGCACACGCCGACGGCGAGCGGGTCGTGCAGCGGGCTGCCGCCGGTCTCCTCGTACGCGCCGAGGTAGAAGCGCATCAGGCGGGCGCTGAGCTCCATGCCGGGGCCCGCCTCCTCCAGCACCTTGAGCTCCTCGGGACCGAACCGCCAGCCGTGCGTCGCGTCGAGGCCGACCATCGTGTACGGGATGCCCGAGGAGACGACCAGGTCGACGGCGTCCGGGTCCGCCCAGGCGTTGAACTCGGCGACGGGCGTGATGTTCCCCGGCACCTCCGCGGCCCCGCCCATGAAGACGAGCCGCTTGACGCGCCGGGCGAAGGACGGGTCCTCGCTGAGGGCGAGCGCCACGTTGGTGAGCGGCCCCGTCGCGCACACCGTCAGTTCGCCTTCGTACGTACGCGAGAGCCTGAGCAGCGCCTGAGCGGACGACTCGCTCTGCTCGGCCGCGCTCGAGTCGGGCAGTTGCTCGGCGCCGAGCCCCGAGGCGCCGTGGAACTCGCCGGCCGCGGAGTACGGCAGGCGGGTCAGGGGGCGGCCCGCGCCCCGGTGCACGGACACGTCGCCGTCGATGCCGAAGGCGCGGGCCAGCGCCCGCCCGTTGCGGTAGGTCTGCTCGGCGGGCACGTTGCCGCCGACCGTCGTGTACGCCTTGAGGTCCCACAGGCCGGTGCCGAGCAGGTACTGCAGGGCGACGGCGTCGTCGATTCCGGGGTCGCTGTCGAGGACGATCGGGGCGGGCATGATTCCTCCGGTGCTGGTGGTGCGGGTCATGGGTCACCGTAATGCGACGAGCCCCTCCGGGAAGGAGGGGCTCGTCACGCGGACAGCGGCAGGGACAGGGGCAGGACTCAGTGCCCGGCGCCGACGGTGGGCAGGTCCACCTGGACGCCCTTGTCGCCGGCGTCGGCGGTGTAGTCCGCGGGCGACGTCTCGTCGGCGCCCTCCGGGGCCTTCACGGCCTTGAGGACGAAGGTCCCGACGACGGTCACGAGCACGTTCAGCACGAACGCCGTCATGCCGATGTAGCCGATCTCGCCGATGCCCGGGATCTCCTTCGAGGAGCCGCCGAAGTGGTCCTGCGTCGGCGAGGCGACCCCGTACGCGGCGAGCGTGCCGTACACCATGCCGACCGCCCAGCCGGCGAGCAGCGCCCACCGGTGGAACCAGCGGGTGAACAGGCCGCCGACCAGCGCGGGCATGGTCTGCAGGATCCAGATGCCGCCGAGCAGCTGGAAGTTGATGGCGACGGTCTTGTCCATGGTCAGGACGAAGGCGAGCGCGCCGACCTTCACCAGGAGCGAGACCAGCTTGGAGACCTTGGTCTCCTGCGCGGGCGTCGCGTCCGGCTTGATGAAGTCCTTGTAGATGTTGCGGGTGAAGAGGTTGGCCGCGGCGATGGACATGATGGCCGCGGGGACCAGCGCGCCGATGCCGATCGCGGCGAAGGCGACGCCCGTGAACCAGTCGGGGAACATGTCCTCGAACAGCTGCGGGATCGCCAACTGCCCGTTCTGCACCTTGATCCCGGCCGCGATCGCCATGAACCCGAGCAGCGCGAGCAGGCCCAGCATCAGCGAGTACAGCGGCAGGATCGTGGTGTTGCGGCGGATCACGTTGCGGCTCTTGGAGGAGAGCGTCGCGGTGATCGAGTGGGGGTACATGAACAGCGCGAGGGCCGAGCCGAGGGCGAGCGTCGCGTACGTCCACGTCCCTTCGGAACCCGGCGCGAGCGCTCCGACGGGTTTGTCCGTCGCCGGACTGATCTGGGAGAACTTCTTGCCGGCGGCGGCGAAGATGTCGTCGAAGCCGCCGAGCTTGATCGGGATGTAGATGATGGCGACCGCGATGACGAGGTAGATCAGGCCGTCCTTGACGAACGCGATCAGCGCGGGCGCGCGCAGGCCCGACGAGTACGTGTACGCGGCCAGCACGCCGAAGGCGATGAGCAGCGGCAGGTCCTTGACGAACCAGTTCGTGCCGTCGCCGCCCCCGACGCCCATGACGTCCAACACGGCCTGGATGCCGACGAGTTGGAGCGCGATGTAGGGCATGGTGGCGAGGATGCCGGTGATCGCGACGGCCAGCGACAGCCCCTTGGAGCCGAAGCGGCCGCGCACGAAGTCCGACGTCGTCACGTACCCGTGCTTGTGCGAGACCGACCACAGGCGCGGCAGGAACGTGAAGATCAGCGGGTAGACCAGGATCGTGTACGGGACCGCGAAGAAGCCGGACGCGCCCGCCGCGTAGATCGCCGCGGGGACGGCCACGAAGGTGTACGCGGTGTAGAGGTCGCCGCCGAGCAGGAACCAGGTGATCCAGGTGCCGAACGAGCGGCCGCCCAGGCCCCATTCGTCGAGCGAGTCGTTCTCCGACCGGCGCCAGCGCGCGGCGAGGAAGCCCATGACCGTGACGGCCACGAAGAAGATGATGAAGACGGTGAGCGCGACACCGTTGACGCCGCCGTTCATGCCTGGCTCCCGGTGGCCTTGCGGGCGCGCTGGTCACGCTGCCACAGCTTGTACGCGATCATCGTGAGCGCCGTCGAGATGAGGACCCAGAGCATCTGGTACCAGTAGAAGAACGGGATGCCGATGAACGTCGGGTCGATCTTGGCGTAGGAGCTGACCCACAGCATCGCCACGAACGGTGCGACCAGACACAGTCCGATGACGACGCGCATCGGCGTCACCACCGGTCTCTCCACTTGTTTCGCGACTTCTGGCGCATCGGACATTTCGCGGCTCCGTCCCCTCGCTGGTCCCACTTATCTCATGCTTAACGCCCGGGAAATCTAAGCGAGAGTCTTGATCTATGGAACCCCTGTCCGGATAACGGACGCGTCGCGGCGGACCGTCAGCAGCAGCGGAACCCCTGCCGGGGGTCCGCTTCCTGGCGGTCCGTCCGCTTGCGCTCGAATTCGCGCCGCGAGGGCACACAGGTGCCCGGATGCGCGGCGCGCACGTGCGCCACGTACCGCTCGTACGCCGATTCGTCCGTCAACTCCCGTACGTACCAGCGCACGTGCCTAACCACCCGAAGCAGCACCGACGCCGCCATCGCGCGTCTCCTCCCGTTCCGCCTCCGCCTTCTCCGCCTGTGTGGGAATGAGTCCGGCCGGTGCCACCAGCGTGGACTCGACGTACGGTGCCTCGCTGAGCCGCGAGGCCTCCGGTCGGCGTACGTGCCGGATGCACACCCGCGTCGCGTCCAGGATGACCACGACGATGAGCAGCGCGAGCGCCGCCGAAAGGACGCCGTCCACCGTGGAGTTGGTGACGACGGTGTGCATGTCGTCCATGTTCTTGGCGGGCGGCAGCACCTTGCCCGCGTCGATGGCGTCCTGGTAGTTCGCGCGCTGCTGGAAGAAGCCGACCTTCGGGTCGGACGAGAACACCTTCTGCCAGCTCGCGGTGAGCGTGACCGTGGCGTCCCAGACGAGCGGGACCCCGGTGATCCAGGCCCACTTGAGACGGCCGGACTTGACGAGCAGCGTCGTGCAGACGGCCAGCGCCACCGCGGCGAGCAGCTGGTTGGAGATGCCGAAGATCGGGAAGAGCTGGTTGATCCCGCCGAGCGGCTCGTGCACGCCGACCCAGAGGAAGTACCCCCACAGTGCGACGACGACGCCGCTGGTCAGGACGAGGCCCGGCTTCCAGCCGATGTTCTTGAACGGCTTGTAGACGTTGCCGAGCATGTCCTGGAGCATGAAGCGCCCGACACGGGTCCCGGCGTCCAGCGCGGTCAGGATGAACAGCGCCTCGAACATGATCGCGAAGTGGTACCAGAAGGCGCGCAGACCGCCCCCGGTCACCTTCGAGAAGATCTCGGAGACGCCGATCGCGAGCGTCGGCGCCCCGCCCGTACGCGACAGCAGCGTCGTCTCCTCGACGTTCTTCGCCGCCGCCGCGAGGTCGGCCGGCGAGATCGAGTACCCGAGGTGCGCCACGGCCTGCGACGCGGACTGCACGGAGTCGCCGATCACGCCCGCGGGCGCGTTCATCGCGAAGTAGAGCCCGGGGTCGATGATCGAGGCGGCGACCAGCGCCATCACGGCCACGGACGACTCCATCAGCATGGAGCCGTAGCCGATTATCCGGACCTGCGTCTCCTTCTGGATCATCTTCGGCGTCGTGCCGGAGGAGATCAGCGCGTGGAACCCGGAGAGCGCGCCGCACGCGATGGTGATGAAGACGAAGGGGAAGAGGGACCCCGCGAAGACCGGCCCGTCGCCGCGCGAGGCGAAGTCGGTGACGGCGTCCATCTTCAGCGTCGGCAGCGCGACGACGACCCCGACGGCCAGCAGGGCGATCGTGCCGAGCTTCATGAACGTGGACAGGTAGTCACGCGGCGCGAGCAGCATCCACACCGGCAGCACGGAGGCGATGAACCCGTACGCCACCATCCAGATGACCAGCGTGGACGGCGCGAGCGTGAAGGTGTCGGCGAGCGAGGACTCGGCGACCCAGCGCCCCGCGACGAGCGCGAGCAGCAGCAGCGCGACGCCGATGAGGGACACCTCGCTGATCCGCCCCGGCCGCAGCACCCGCAGGTAGAACCCCATGAACAGGGCGATCGGGATCGTCATCGCGATGGAGAAGGTGCCCCAGGGCGAGGCGGCCAGCGCGTTCACGATCACCAGGGCGAGCACCCCGAGCAGGATGATCATGATGGCGAAGGCGGCGACCAGCGCGGCCGCCCCGCCGAACGGGCCGATCTCCTCGCGCGCCATCTGCCCGAGGGACTTGCCGTCGCGCCGGGTCGAGAAGAACAGCACGACCATGTCCTGGACCGCGCCCGCGAAGATCACCCCGACGATGATCCAGATGGTCCCCGGCAGATATCCCATCTGCGCGGCGAGCACCGGCCCGACGAGCGGCCCCGCGCCGGCGATGGCGGCGAAGTGGTGGCCGAGCAGCACCCGGCGGTCGGTCGGGTGGAAGTCGATGCCGTCGTTCAACCGCTCGGCGGGCGTGGCCCGTTTGGCGTCGACCTTGAGCACCTTGTACGCGATGAACTTCGCGTAGAACCGGTAGGCGATGGCGTACGTCCCGAGGGCGGCGGCCACCATCCACGCGGCGGAGACGTCCTCGCCGCGGGAGAGCGCGAGCACGGCCCAGCCGGCCGCGCCGACGAGCCCGACGACGGTCCATACGACGATGCTTCGAGGGGTTGCGGTACGCACGCGTGCGTCCTCCCGTCCATGCGGCGACGGGAGGACGGTAGGGCAGAAATGTGAGGCGCGCTACACCGCGTGCAGGGCTGGTTCTACTCCGTTATGGGACGGGGGAGTTCGGCGCGGCCGCCGGGCGGCCGGTTCACGGGGCGCCGCAGCGACGCGACGCGGGTGCCGTCCCGGGACATCCCTCAGTCGATGGGCCGCTTGAGCCGTGCGACGAACTTGTAGCGGTCCCCGCGGTACACCGAGCGCACCCACTCCACCGGCTGGCCCGAGCCGTCGATCGAGTGGCGCGAGAGCATCAGCATCGGCAGGCCCACGTCGGTGCCGAGCAGGCCGGCCTCGCGCGGGGTGGCCAGCGACGTCTCGATGGTCTCCTCGGCCTCGGCGAGGTGCACGTCGTAGACCTCGGCGAGCGCCGTGTAGAGCGAGGTGTACTTCACCAGGCTCCTGCGCAGGGCCGGGAAGCGCTTGGCCGAAAGGTGGGTGGTCTCGATGGCCATCGGCTCGCCGCTGGCCAGCCGCAGCCGCTCGATGCGCAGCACGCGCCCGCCCGCGGTGATGTCGAGCAGTCCGGCGAGCGTGTCGTCCGCCGTCACGTACCCGATGTCCAGCAGCTGCGACGTCGGCTCCAGGCCCTGCGCCCTCATGTCCTCGGTGTACGAGGTGAGTTGGAGGGCCTGCGAGACCTTGGGCTTGGCGACGAAGGTGCCCTTGCCCTGGATGCGCTCCAGCCGTCCCTCGACGACGAGCTCCTGGAGGGCCTGGCGGACCGTGGTGCGGGAGGTGTCGAACTCGGCGGCGAGCGTGCGCTCCGGAGGCACCGGTGTGCCTGGCGGCAGGGTCTCCGTCATGTCGAGAAGGTGCTTCTTCAGGCGGTAGTACTTGGGCACGCGGGCGGTACGGACGGGCGCCCCGCTCTCGTTCTCCGTACTGCTGACGTCGGTGCTCATGCTCCGCCTTCCCGGCTCCGGTGCCGAAGCGATCGACGTACCCGTCGACCACGGCTCACATCGTTCCACGGCTCGCCGCGGGGGACTCCCCGCACGCTCCGTGATCCCTCCTTATACCGTCCGGTGACCGTCTGGTCTAGTCCACGCTCCGGGCGGTGGGGGTGGTTCCGCGGCGCGGGCCCAACGCCCTTGCCCCGGCGGGCTGATGTCGTTCCGATAACGGACGCACGGCCCTTTCTCGGCCACCCTTGACACGTCTATTGGTCTGGGCCAAGCTCCCCGTACTGGTCTACACCATTAAACGGAGACCGGGTCCCAGTCCCACGAGCACTACTTGTCGTATGCGTCGCTGTGGGTGGGGGGTTGCTGGCATCCCTGAGGAGGGTGACGTGAAGCGCAAGCTCATTGCGGCCATCGGCGTCGCGGGAATGATGGTCTCGATCGCGGCCTGTGGCGGCAGCGACGACGACGGCGGGAGCAAGGCGGGGGCCGACGGATCGTACAAGGGTCAGACGCTCACCGTCTGGACCATGTCCGGGTCGAATCCGCCGGCGTGGACGAAGCAGGTCAAGGCCGAGTTCGAGAAGAAGACCAAGGCCAAGCTGAACATCCAGGTCCAGGAGTGGAACGGGATCCAGCAGAAGATCACCACGGCGCTCTCGGAGTCGAACCCGCCGGACGTCCTGGAGATCGGCAACACGCAGACCCCTGCGTACGCCAAGACCGGCGGCCTCGCCGACCTGAGCGACCTCAAGAAGCAGATCGGCGGCGACTGGGCCGACGCGGTCAACAAGCCGTCGGTGTACGAGGGCAAGCAGTACGCGCTGCCCTGGTACTTCGGCAACCGCACGGTCATGTACAACAAGAAGATCTGGAAGCAGGCCGGCATCACGGACACGCCCAAGACGCGTGCCGAGCTGTTCGCCGACTTCAAGAAGATCGGTGAGAAGACGAAGGCCGAGCCGCTCTACCTGCCCGGCCAGAACTGGTACTTCTTCGACGGCCTGCTCGTCGGCCAGGGCGTCGAGCCCGTGAAGAAGGACGGCAGCAAGTGGGTCTCCAACCTCTCCGACCCGAAGGTCGGCAAGGCGATGGACATCTACAAGCAGTACCAGGACTTCTCCAAGGCGCCCAAGGACAAGGACGAGGCCACGCCGCAGCAGGCGACCGTCTTCGGCAAGGGCAACACCGGCGCGATCATCGCCATGGGCTACGAGGCCGGCACCGCGCTGCAGGCCAAGAAGCTCAAGGCCGATGACATCGGCTTCTTCACCATCCCCGGTGAGACCGCGGACAAGCCCGAGGGCGTCTTCCTCGGCGGCTCCAACCTCGCCGTCGCCGCGGGCTCCAAGAACCAGGACCTCGCCAAGGAGTTCCTGAAGATCTCGCTGTCCGTCAAGAACGACGGCCAGCTGGTCAAGGAAGCCGGCTGGGTCCCGAAGTCGCCGGCGCTGGAGTCCTACGCCAAGGACCAGCCGGCCGCCATGGCCGGCGCGCCCGCCGCCGCCAAGTCCGGTGGCACCACGCCGCTGATCCCGGAGTGGGCGCCGGTGGAGAACCCGCCGAACCCGATCAAGACGTACATGACCTCGGTCCTGAACGGTAAGTCCTCGGCCGATGCCGCCAAGGCGGTCGAGGGCGAGCTCAACAAGCGCCTGAGCCAGCAGCAGTAGACGCGCCCTGAGCCGGGGCGGCGGACCGGGACCTGCATCCGGACCGCCGCCCCGGCCCCGCGCATCGTCCCAGTACGGCTTCGTACGGATCCATACGGCTTCGTGCGGCTTTGGAAGAGATGGCGAGCATGGCAGTGCAGACCAATCCGGCGGGCGCGACCGACGAGGTCGTGACCGACGGACACGGCAGCGGTCGCGCACCCGGACCCCGGGGGGACAAGCGGAAGGGCGCGGCGGCCGCCGCCCCGTACCTGCTGCTGCTCCCGGCCCTCGTGGTGACGGCGATCTTCCTCGGCTGGCCCCTGGTGAACGACGGCATGCTGTCGTTCCAGAACCTCAACATGGGCCAGCTCATCCAGCACGTCACCGAGTGGAACGGCTTCGACAACTACAAGGACGTCCTCACCGGCGAGGACTTCTGGCGCGTCACGCTGCGCTCGGTCATCTTCACTGCGGCCAACGTCGTCGCGATCATGGTGGCGGGCACACTCATCGGGCTGCTGGTCGCGCGCCTCGGCAAGAAGATGCGGCTGCTGCTCCTGCTGGGCCTCGTCCTGGCCTGGGCGATGCCGATCGTCGCGTCGTCCACCGTCTACCAGTGGCTGTTCGCGTCCCGCTTCGGCATCGTCAACTGGGTGCTCGACAAGCTCGGTTGGCACTCCATGGCCGACCACAACTGGACCGGCACGCAACTGTCCACGTTCTTCGTGATCGGTCTGCTGATCGTCTGGGGCTCGATCCCGTTCGTCGCGATCAACCTGTACGCCGCCACGACCACCATCCCGCGCGAGCTGTACGAGGCCGCGGCCCTGGACGGCGCCGGCGTGTGGAAGCAGTTCACCTCGGTGACCTTCCCCTTCCTGCGCCCCTTCCTCTTCGCCACGACGTTCCTCGAAGTCATCTGGGTCTTCAAGGCGTTCACGCAGGGCTACACGATCAGTGAGGGCGGCCCCGACCGGCTCACCGAGACCCTGCCGATCTACGCGTTCGTCGAGGGCGTCGGCAACCAGCACTACGGCATGGGCGCCGCGATCGCGCTGCTCACCATCGTGGTCATGCTGGTCCTCACCGCGTACTACCTCCGCATCGTTCTCAAGCAAGAGGAGGACGAGCTGTGAAGCGCTCACTGCTCGGCCGCATCTGGCCCAACGCCACGGCGATCGTGCTGTTCGTGATGATGGTCTTCCCCGTGTACTGGATGTTCACGACGGCCTTCAAGCCGACCGCGGACATTATCACCGACAACCCGGTCTGGTTCCCGACCGACGTCACGTTCGACCACTTCAGTACGGCGATCAACGCGCCCAACTTCTGGCAGATGGTGGTCAATTCGGTCACCGTCACGGTCTGCGCGGTGCTGCTCTCGCTCGTCATCGCCCTGTTCGCCTCGTTCGCCCTCGCGCGCATGCGGTTCAAGGGACGCAAGGGCATGATCCTGGTCTTCATGGTCGCGCAGATGGCGCCCTGGGAGGTCATGGTCATCGCGATCTACATGATCGTGCGGGACGCCGACATGCTGAACAGCCTGCTCCCGCTGACCCTCTTCTACATGGTGATGGTGCTGCCCTTCACCGTCCTGACGCTGCGCGGCTACGTCGCCGCGGTGCCCAAGGAGCTGGAGGAGTCCGCGATGGTCGACGGGTGCAGCCGCCCGCAGGCGTTCGTCAAGGTGATCCTGCCGCTGCTCGCGCCGGGCCTGATGGCCACGTCACTGTTCGGCTTCATCACGGCCTGGAACGAGTTCCCGCTCGTCCTCGTCCTCAACAAGGAGCCCGGCGGCAAGACCCTGCCGCTGTGGCTGTCGCAGTTCCAGAGCCAGTTCGGCGACGACTGGGGTGCGACCATGGCCGCGGCCTCCATCTTCGCGATCCCGATCCTCATCCTCTTCGTCTTCCTGCAGCGCAAGGCCGTCAGCGGCCTCACCTCCGGCGCCGTGAAGGGATAACCCACCCGATGACCACTGTCACAAGCGGCACGGACACCCTGACCCGCAACGCGCTCACCGTCCTGCAGCCCGGCTTCCCGGGCACCACGGCACCGGACTGGCTGCTGCGCCGGCTCGGCGAAGGTCTCGCGTCGGTCGGCCTGTTCGGCCGCAACATCCAGACCCCCGACCAAGTGGCCGCCCTGACCGCCCAGTTGAAGGCGGAGCGCGGCGACCTGCTCGTCGCCATCGACGAGGAGAGCGGCGACGTCACCCGGCTGGAGGTCCGCACGGGCTCCTCGTTCCCCGGCAACCACGCCCTCGGCGCGGTCGACGACGTGGACCTCACCCGGGGCGTCGCCTTCGAGCTGGGGCGCCGCCTCGCCGAGTGCGGCGTCAACCTCAACTGGGCACCCTCCGCCGACGTCAACGCCAACCCCGACAACCCGGTCATCGGCGTCCGCTCCTTCGGCGCCGACACCGGGCTCGTGGCCCGGCACACGGCCGCGTACGTCGAGGGCATGCAGTCCGCCGGCGTCGCCGCCTGCACCAAGCACTTCCCCGGGCACGGTGACACCGGCGTCGACTCGCACCACGACATGCCCCTCATCGACGTCGGCCTCGACGTGCTGCACGAGCGCGACCTCGCCCCGTTCCGCGCGGCGATCGCGGCGGGCACCCGGGCCGTGATGAGCGCGCACATCCTGGTCCCGGCCCTCGACCCGGACCGCCCGGCGACGCTCTCGCGCCGGATCCTCACCGGCCTGCTCCGCGAGGAACTCGGCTACGACGGCCTCATCGTCACCGACGGCATGGAGATGCAGGCCATCTCCTCCACGTACGGCATCGAACGCGGCAGCGTGCTCGCCATCGCGGCCGGGGCCGACGCCATCTGCGTGGGCGGCGGGCTCAACGACGACGAGACGGTGACCCGGCTGCGGGACGCCCTGGTCGCCGCCGTACGCTCCGGCGACCTGCCGGAGGAACGCCTCGCCGACGCCGCCGCCCGGGTACGCGCCCTGGCGGAGTGGACCGCGGCGCCGGGCACCGCCGAGGGCC
>NZ_JAAGMG010000948.1 GCF_010548525.1 Streptomyces sp. SID14478 | reverse complement strand
TGTGAGGATCGGGGAAGGTGGCACTGGGGTGTCCGAGTTCCCTCGCCATTGAGGCGGGGGCTTTTTTGTGCTGGTCGTCGGGTGTTTCGGGTGGTTGGTGTTGGTGGTGGTGTTCCGGGTTTGGTGGTGGTGTGAGTCCGGATTGGCTGGTGGTGTGTTCGCCGGATCTCCTTTGGGTTGTGCTCTGTAGCGCATGGGGGTGTGGCGTGGTGAGTGGAACGGGGATTTGTCACTCGTCCAAGTGATCGCGGGGACTCTTGTCGGAGTGTCGGCCTTAGCGTCTCATTCGTCGCGTCTGTCACGGGCGTGACGTGAACTGCCCTGTGTGGGGCGGTAGTTGACGTCATGGAGGCTGTCACTGTGATCGCTGCTCGGTTGCTGGTTCGTTCGTGGCCTGTGTGTCGGCTGCGGTGACGGCGGACGGCGACGTCCCTGGGGTCGGGGCTGGGGATGAGGGGCTGGGTCGGCATCGGGACGAGTTGCGGCCTGCCGCGGTGCGTGAGTTGCTGCGGCTGCGCGCGTCGGGGGAGTTGACGACGGCGCATGTGCGGATGGCCGCGGGTGTGGTGGGGGTGCACAAGCGGACGGTGTGGTCCTGGCTGGAGCAGGCGGAGTGCACGGGCAGTGTGGAGAAGCCTGAGCGGCGCCGGTTCACGATCACCGATGAGGTTATCGAGGTCCTCGCCGACTATCAGGGCAATGTGAAGCGCGCTCACGAGCATCTGGTGCGCATCGCGAAGCAGGCGGGGCGCAGGCCGGTCGGGCTGTCGACACTGCACGATGCGATCGCCCGGGATCTTGATCCGGGTTTCATGGCGGGCCTGCGCGAGGGGATCCCCGCGGCGCGGGGGTTCGATCCGTGTTTTCAGCGGCCGCAGGTGGAGCGGAACGCGGTGTGGGAGGGGGATCACAAGCTGGCCGAGACGGTGGTGATGATGCCCGACAAGAAGCCGTCGCGGGTGTGGGTGACGTGGTTCGAGGACCGCGGTACGGGCTATGTGATGGGCTGGGCGGTCACCGCCGGCTCCGCGCACCGGGGTTCGGTGCTGGCGGCAGTACGTGCCTCCGTGCTGCGGGAGGCGCCTTACGGTCCGCCGGGCGGCCTGCCGCGCCTGGTGCGCGTGGATGGCGGCGCCGACTTCCTGTCCAAGACGGTGCTGCGCGCCTTCGGGCTGCTCGGTGTGCCGGTGCACCGGGTGCGCAGTCCCCGGCACAAGGGCGGCGTGGAACGCCTGAATCTGACGAGCATGACGCGGTTCTTCGCGGATCTGCCCCGTTATACGAAGGCGCCCAGGCTCGATCACCGGCGCCGCGTCGGGGACGAGGATCCGCCGCTGACCTATGAGGCGTTCGTTCACCTGCTGGGCCAGTGGGTGAACGAGTACAACACCGAGCACGTCATCGAGCGCACCGGGATGACGCCGCTTGCGGCCTGGCAGGCCGACCCGGCAGAGATCCGGCCCGCACCGAGCGCGGCCGAGCTGCGCGCCTTCATGCTGGAGAGCGACCACAAGGTCCACAAGATCACCAGTCACGGGGTCGAGTTCGCGGGCCGCTGCTACATGCCGGAGAACGGGGTTGGCCGCCTCGGGCTCGAGGTGCGGGTGCGGTGGATGCCGCACCACGCCCACGAGATCGACCTGTACACCTTCCGCGGCAACCGTTACCTGGGCCGGGCCTTTTTGAGTAACGAGGCCAGTGAGGAACTGCGCGCCAAGGTGCTCCTGGAGCGTGACGAGCACAGCAAGGCGCTGCGCCGGGCGTTGAAGGGCTCCGCCGAGCGCCGCAGGAAACGGCATCTGCCGTCTACCGAGCCCGAACTGCCCCTGCGCGCGGTGCGGATGACCGAGGCTGAGGCCCGCGCCGAGCTCGACGGCACGAAGGCGCCCGCGGCGCCGCGGCGCCGCAGCGAGCCGTACCGGCCCCTGACGCCCGTTCCGGCGGGGTGGAAACGCCCCGGCGATGACTCCACCGGCACCGCCTTTGCTGATACCGCATCTCTGGACTCCAAGGACGAGGCCTCGTGACAACTGCCCCCAAGCGCAAGCATCTTGGCCCGCGCCGCGAGCCGGCCGCGGCCCAGGCGAGTGAGGCGTCCAGGCGCCGTCCCGATCTTCGTCCGCAGCATTTTCTCGGTCTTAAGGACTCCATGCTGGTGGCCACGGACACTCTGCTGCAGATCAAGGACACCGTCATCGACACCATCGAGTCGCGGGCGATGTCTGTGATCTACGGCGACCCGGGGCTCGGCAAGAGCTTCTCCACCCGAGCCACGATCCAGGAGATGAACCCGGACCTGATCCTTCCGCTCGATTTCGCCCGCTCCCGTCCGGGGCCGAAGGATCTGCGTGAGGAGTTGTTCCATCAGATGCGGCTGAACTGCAAGATGCCCGGCACGCCGACCGCGTTCGACAAGCTGCTGCGCGAGGCCCTGCCGCGGCGCCCGTATGTGATCGTGTGTGACGAGGCGCAGCAGTACCGGCGGGAGAACTTCGAGTTCCTGCGCAAACTGTGGGACAACTGCGATCCCCAGCCCGCGATCGTGTTCGTCGGCGGGCGTGAGGCCTACGAGACGCTGCAGAGCGACCCGGCGCTCGCCTCACGGATCTACATCCGTCTGGAGATCCTGGCGATGACCGAGGACGAGATCCTCAAAACGGTTCCCGACTCCCACCCCATCTGGCGAGGAGTGGATGAGGCGCTGCTCAAGCGGATCGACACCCAGTACGCACTCGGTTCGTTCCGTGAGTGGGTCAAGGTCACCAAGCATGTACTCAAGGGCATGGAGTATCTCGGCGCCGAGCAGGTGGATGACGAGGTCGTCGACTGGGCCCTGGCCCGGTGCTGACCGCTCCAGGGGCGGCCAGCGGTGCCGCGCAGGTGGAATCTCTGGCGGAGGCGGCGGCGCCCGGGCACCTGCACTTCCTTGGCCTGACCGGCGCCCGCACCGTGGACACTCCCGGCCTCAGGGCAGTCGATGACGCTCTCGCCGATGCCCACCAGCAGCGGCGCTTTCTGTGCGTGCTGGGTGATGCAGGGGTCGGCAAGACCTTCGCCGTCCACCATGCCGCCTGTACCCGCTTTGCCCGATCCCACCTCCCGCTGCGTCTGGGGGCCAGGCCCACCCCGGCCGATCTGCGTGCCCACCTGCACCATGCTCTGGCTCTCCACGACGCCTTGCCCGGCGATGCGTTGCCTGCCGCACCAGCCCTCACCGACGCGCTCATCCGACGTGCGCTCGCCGCGCGGGCGTACATCGTGGTCGTCGACGAAGCCGACCGGATGTCCGAGGCGTGCTTTGAGTACCTGCGGTTTCTGTACGACGACACCCCTGACGGCCTGTGCGTGGTCCTGATCGCCGGCCAGCGCGGCGAGAAGGCCCTGCGTGCTCAGCAGATGCTGGCCACCCGTACCGCCCAGCGGCTGACCCTCAGGCCGCTTGCCCGCGTGTCGGTTCCGAACGCCGCCTGGGCGTTGCACCCGGTGTGGCGGATCGTCGCACCTGATCAACTCTGCTTCCTGGACGGTCACTTCGCCCAGGGCAGCCTGCGCCGCTGGGCCCTGCTCACTCACCACGTGAAGCGGGCCCTGACCGCCACCGGGCGCACTCGAGTGGACTCTGACCTGCTGCGGCAGACCCTTGAGCGCATCGACACCTCACGCCGCCCATGACCCCACACGTCCCCGCCGCTGTTCCGCGGGCCACCTTGCCGCCTGTCCTGCTGCTCCTGGACGAGGGCGACGACCATGCCATCCATCACGCTGCCCACCGGCGAGCTCACCCCAGGGGCGGCTGCATCACCACTGATCCCACCCCGCACACCAACAGCCTTGCCTACCTGGCTTTGGACCTGCTGCGCGCCATGGGCCGCGACAGTTTCGTCCACCCCGACGCCGAGCGGATGTCCACTGACGCGGCCTGGCGCGCGGTGACCTGCTGGACCCTGACCACAGGACTCAAAGAGGCCATCGTGCTGCGAGCCCACCGCCTCACGCCTGAACGCCTGAGACGTCTTGCCGCCTGGCGCGCGGAGACCGGTATCCGCCTCGTCCTCATCGCCCACACGCCCCACCAGGCCGCCGAGCAACGCCTGCACGAGCGTCTCACCGCCGCCCGCTTCACCGATCTGCGGACCATCACCGGCACGTTGGCCATTGCCAGGACCATCGGCGCGCCCGTCGCCAAGGCGCCCCTGGCCTCGCCCCCGGCCGACCACGTCCATCCGCTGCCCGACCTGCCCGGCGCTGACCCTGCCGCTTTCCGCGACCAGTGCCGACTCCGCTTGAACGAGGCCGACTTCGCCCACATCGACGGCCAGTACCAGGCGGGCTATGCCGCCGCCCGTACCTGGCTCGCCCGCCACCATGCACCGACCGGCCCGTCTCGGCCGCGGGCCGCGGGAGCCGCCTTGGCGGAGTCCGGCGCCTGGCAGGACATGGAGGGACTGCGTCTGTTCCTGGCCCGTCTCACCGTTTCCAGTCCCAGCCCTCAGTACACGCTCGCCCGCGTACGGGGAGCCCAGATGGGGTTCCTCAACCGGCACCTCCAACTCGACATCCCTGACGACCTCGTCGAGCACGGCGGGCCCGGCATCACCACCGTGCCGATCACCCCGCACGTGGCTCACACCCTCAGCACGAACCTGCCCAACCCCCTGCGCGCCGCCGCGGCGGCCGCTTTGCTGTTCACCGGCACCGCCCCGTCACTGCTGTCCATGACCCAGATCGCCAGCATCGACGAACACACCACGTATCTGGCCATCGACCGCGACTCGCGGATCTACATCGGCATGCCGCCAGGCCCGCGGCACATGTACGCCGTCCCGCCCCGCGCCCGCCCCCTGCTCACCGCTGCGCTGCAGTTTCGCCGCCGTACCCCGCGCACCACCGATCAACTCGGGCTGTTCGCCGGCTGTTTCGGCACCCCTATTCGCTTCGACAACCTGATTCGCGATGCAGGCCTCGACATCCCGGCCGTCACACACCCGCACTCCGCACAGGACTGGCACGCCGCCGCCCGCTGCCGGCACCTGCCCGCCACCACGTCGACTGAGAAGACCGGTTCATTCAGCGCTCGACCAGCTGTCAGGGGGCAAAGCCCCACCCCGCAGACTGCTCTGTGAGCGGCGCGCCCTGCCGGATCCCTCCCCGGTCGTCTATGCGGATGCGGCTGGCTGGCTGGTGCCGTCCGGACTCGGGGGCGGCAGCGCTCCTGGCAGCGGTTCCGGTGGCGGCTGCGGAACGGCCGTGGAGGCCGCGGCCTGACGGTAGTTGATGATGGCTTGGATTCTCTTTTCCGGATCTGCTATCTGATCGAGCGTGGCCGCGAATTTCTCGTCGACGAGGTTTCCTTTTCGCTGGCGATTGTGGTCGAGGACCAGGCTGGTGAGGGGGACGGCGAGGTACGCGGCGATGACGATTGCTCCGACGGCCCACCAGGGTGCGCCGCCCAGGGCGCCGGCGAGGACGGCGGGCAGTCCGGCCAGGAAGCCGGCGATGGGGCCGGGGGAGGACGAGTTCATCGCGTGGATGCCCTTCCAGCACGTGACGGCTGGGCCGCCTCATGCCTGAACGAGCCGCAGGAGGGCGGCTGGGACGGAGTGAGGCGGCACAGGTGCGCCGTGTGAGGGCATGCCGAGGACCGGCGCCGCATCGGGGCGGGCCGGTGGTGTTTTACGGCAGGCCTGCTAGCCCCCTGGGGAACCGGTTTGCTGGTCCCGTGGGGTGGTTCAGAAGCTTGGTTCGGCGGTTCTTGCGGAGGAGCTTGTCTTCGGCTTTTTGGGCAGGGTGGGCTACACGCTGTAGCTAACAAAAAGAATGCTGATAAAACCCTTAAGCCAATTCATTTAGCTTCTTCCGCACCGTCCTTCTCTTGCTCGTCGGCTGCGTACATCCTCTTGCGGGCACGCCAGACCTGCTCGCCAGTATCGGTCATCGAAGCGCCGTTTGGGGCCTGTTCGGGCAGATCGTGCCAGGAGTTCTGCGCGGCCGCGGCCGCAGAGAGTAGCTGGCCGCCAGGGCCGTCCTCTGCGTCCCGCTCACCGTTGATGTTCGGCCACTGTCCTGGTCTCCCGGCCGGAGCGGTGACCTGCCCCGTTACGATGTGCGCCACAGCTTTCGGCATGTGACACGGACAAGCTGACGTGCGAAGTCGGCCGTGCCGTATGCCGGGCAAGACAGCACAGGCGGGGGAGCCCAGCGCGTTGTGGGCCGCGTCTGGCGACGGCGTCCGGCCTCGGTGGTGCGGGCGAGGATGCGTGGGTGGGCAGTGCGGACCGACTTCAAAGACCTTGTCGTGGAGCAAGCCATCGTTCACGTGGTGCCTAAGCACGCCAAAAACGAGGAGCCTCCTCCGCTCCAACTCAGCCAGACGTTCTGCCGTCTCGACGAGGACGTGCGCGCTGAACTCCAGGGCAAGCTCCGTGAAGTGTTCGCCCGTCTGGGGCGTGAGGTCGTCGAGGATCCGGAACTCAAGTCCCCCCTGCCCGATGCCGTCCGGGCATTCCTGGGCGGCGGGCAGGACCTCGTGGAGGTCTCCGGGGAGCTGGCCCATGCGCTGCGCGACAGCCAGAACGGATCCAGCTCGGCGGGTCTCCTCCTGGTCGCCGCTGCCCGCCTGGACGGTCAGCGTGCGCTGCTGATGGTCAAGCTGGAACATGAGACCGGCATGCAGACCAACGAGATTGTCGCGGATGGCCTGCGCACCTTCGCCATGCAATACCTCGACGACCTCCTGCTCACTCAGAAGTCCAAGGTCTACAAGGTGGCTCTCTTCTCCGAGGAAGGCTTGGTCGAGTCCGGGCTTCAGGGATGGGCCGCAGATCCCCAGCAGTCAGGTAAGGAGGTAGCTCGCTTCTTCCTTGAGAAGTTCCTGGGCTGCCGGCACCAGAACGACCCCCGCGAGCTCACCCGCCGCTTCCACGACACCGTGATGACCTGGGTCAACAGCCGCTTCACCGACTCCGTTGTACGCATGGACTACGTCATGGCCGCCATGGTGGAACTCCAGAGCTCCACCCCGGAACTGAACCCTACGGAGTTCAGGGAAGCCCACCTGCAGGAAGTGCATCAACCTGACTTCACTGCGTTCCTTGCCGAGAACGACGTTCCTATCCACACCTTCGAAAAGAACACCGAACTCATCAGCAACAGGCTCGAGAAGATGCGAGTGGACTTGTCCAACGGAGCCTTCCTCGTTGCACCGTTGGAAGCCGTGCAGGATGGCACGGTCCTAGTGGAGGACCTCGGAGACGGGCGGACGGTGGTGACGATCACCTCAAAGGTCACCCAAACCAGCAGCGGAGCGGCCGCAGGCAGACGTCCTAAACCGGCCAACGCGACGCCTGAGCTGCCTTCCCAGGCAGAGATGATCCCGGGACTCGAGAGCGTCATGGTCATTCCGGCTCAGGCCGCCCAGGCTTCTGCCGGCAACGAGCTCCCCACCGCACAGACATGAGTCCCAGCACCATCATGGCCCTGACTCCCGTGAGGGCTTCTCGTGCCTCTGACCGCTGAACAGGCCTTCCTGCGCTACCAGCAGGAGCGGCCGCGCATCGAACAGGCCGTCGAGGAAACCAGGGCGTACCTGGAGCACCACGCTGCCCGCAGAGGCGTCGATTGCCAGGTGATCGCCCGGGCCAAAGAGCTCACCAGCTTCAACGCCAAGGCCCACTCGCTCCGGAAGAACTATGACAACCCCTGGAAGCAGATCACCGACAAGGCCGGTGTACGCATCATCGTGCCCCACAGCGGACTCCTCGACCCCGCCCTCGAGGTGGTCAAAGACCACCTCGAGGGCGCCGAGGTGCAGGACTATCGCGACGACGTCGGCAAGGAAGACCTGCTGCGCTACCCGCGCCTGCACGTCCAGGCCGTCATGGTGGGTGGGGTACGAGACCCGGACGGGGTCCCGTACGAGTGTGAGATCCAACTGCGCACCGAGGCTGTCGACTTGTGGTCGCGCATGTCCCACAAATACCTGTACAAACCCGGCGCCGCCAGCCCACCCGCCGATGTCAGTCGCTCGCTGTACCGTCTGATTGCCCTGGTCGAACTGTACGACCTCGAGGTCGAACGGGGGGTGAAAGCCATGGCCAAGCACCCCGAGCTCGCCCGCAGCAACCAGCTCCTCGACGTGGCCGAGCAGGCCTACCGCACATTTACCGATCACCCCTACAGCAGCGATCTCTCCCACGACGTCATCGAGGTCCTCTCTGAAGCCATCGACGACACCACCAACTACAGTGACCAACTAGACCAATTCGTCTCAGACTTCCGCGAACTGCTCGAACGGGCTTACATCGAGTACGGACCCACCAGCGCCCTCTTCCTCAAGCACGGTCGTTACCTGCTGGCCAGCCAGCCGGAGAGTCTGATCGTCTTTGAACGGCTGAACAATGTGCGCTCCCGGATCGAGCTGCAGATCGCCTGGAAGCACAGCGAGCTACCGGAAGACATGCTCACCGATATGGCACAGATCTGGGGGGTCTCCCTATGACCGGCCCAACACAGCCGGAGCCCCCTGCTCTGGCGGCCGCCACCGCGATGTTCGTCGAGGTCCTCGTCGTCGGCATCGGCGCACTCACCGCGGCCGTGCTGCTCCTCATCGCCCTGATCGGCCCTGCCTCCACAGCCAAACTCGCCCCCCTTGCAAGCTCGTCGGCGGCCGCCGGCGTAGGCCTCGCCGCTGCCTACGCTCTGGGCATCCTCGTCGACCGGGCGGCCGACGCCGCTCTCACACCGCACCGCCGACGGCTGCGCACCAGCTTCTTCCCCTCCAACACCGTCTACGCCCAGGCCCGCCTGCGTCTGGCCGGCTTCCCGGTCCTGGCCGCCCGCGCGGACTACGCGCGCTCCCGCATGCGGATCTGCCGCGGATGGACCCTCAACACTCTGCTCCTGGCCCTGGCCGCGGACCTGGCCATGCTGCGCTACTCCTTCGCGCACCGCCCGCTCATCCTGGCGGTCGCCACCGCCTTCGGCCTGGCGACCGCCTTCGGCTTCTACCGTGCCTGGCGCGCGCTCACCGTGACCGGCTACCGCAAGCTCGCCGAGCAGACCACCGTCCCCACGGCCGGCTCACCATCCCAGGTCCCCGCTCAGCCGCAGCCCGGTCCCGTATCGCCCTGAGCCGCCCCTACCGGATGCGTGTCATGCACTCAGCCGGGGCGCGTGGTCGAAGAAGCGATGGTCTTCATCGAGGCGGATCTCGCTCACGCCGAGGCCAACCGCTGTGGGGAGCAGCCCTTTGGACGTGGCGATGATCTGGCAGGCATACCCGTCTTCATCGCGATCGTCGGCCGCTGCGGCAAGGGTGTTCAACAGCCGCAGGCCAGTCTCCTGATCTGCCTTGCCGGTGTCGAGGCCGGCCAGGGGACAGTCGATGATCATCAGCGGCGGGACGCGGACCGCGGGCACCGCTCGCCCCAGGTCACGCAGGCTCAGCAGCATGGCGATGTTGATGACGGCGCGCGCGTGACCAGCCACCGCGCCCTCGGTGAACAGCTGCGCACCCTCGTCGTGATGCTCGCGTACCAGGGTGGTGAAGTCCTCGGGACTGATCACCGCTGTTTCCACGGCCGGCCGGATCTGCCGCAGGCGAGTGCGGAAGAACGCTGACCACTGGTGGACCAGTTCCTTGCGCCGCTGATCGTGCGCCCTCTGGGCGATATCCCGGCGGACCTGGGCCTGCTCCATCTCTTCCTTGCGTGAGCGGACCTGCTGCTCCTGGACCGCAATGAAGTCCGCGTCGTTCAACCGCCGTTTCAGCTGCTCCACTTCAACGCTCAGCCGTTCTGCCTTCTTCTCCAGATCACGGGTAGCGCGTCGCTGAGGATCGACCACATCCCGGTCGAACGCGTCACGGGCGGCCAGTGCATTCCCGGCGGCCCGGTCAGTCGCAGCAGCTGCCTCACGTGCACTATGGGCAGCCTTCTCCGCCTCGGCGCGTAGCAACCGCGCGTGCTCGACCTTGGCGCGGGCCGCCGCGATTCGTGTCTCCCGCAGATCCTCAAGCCCCTCGCCGCAAGCCTGTCCGCACTGGGCGCACAGTCCCGCCTCCCGCTCGGGAAGCACCTGCTGACAGCGTGAGCAACACCCTGCAGCCGGCTGCAGCAGGCCGGCGAGTTCGCCCTCGGCGCGGGCATGCGCGTCAATAGCCTTCTCTAGTGCGGCAGATGCCTCGTCAGCCTTTTTGAGTGCCTTCTTCCGGGCCTTATCGGCGACCCTGTACAGGGCGTCGAGCCGACCGCGTTCCCCAGCAAACCCACCGAGCTGCCCCTCGGCCTCCTGCCACCGGGCAGCAGCCGACTGGTGATCGCGGACCTTCTGCTCGTGTTCCGCACGGATGGCATCAGGGTCGGCCAGCAGCCCGTCGTCTCGCAGCTTCTTGAACTGCGTCAGCGTCCGCCGAGCAGTGTCGTGGCCAGACTTTGCTTCGGTGGCGGCCTTCTCGAGCCGTTCCAGATCCTCATCCCACAGCCCGAGCACGGCCTTCAGGGTCAAGATCCGTTCAGTGTCGCTGCCGTCGAGGAACGCAGAGGCGATCGCCCGCTGCCTCAAGACCACCGTGGCGCCCAACACCTGATCGAGCCCGACCGACACACTCCCATGACTGGCTGCCGGGACTCCGAGCAGCTCCTGGACGAAGCCACCCGCACTCACCTCGCCCACTTTGCGGGTCGCGACGGGAAACACCCGCTCTGCGGCAGAGACATCACTGAGATTCTTGAACGACACCAGGCCGCGAGTGGTACGGCCCGAGCGGGTGGCCTGCCACCGCACATCACCCACGCGGAAAACTACCTGCAGCAACTCGCACTTGCGGACCTGCGGCATGACGGTGGCCGATGACAAGAACAGGGAGTGCAGCAACGCTTCCAGCGCGGTGGACTTGCCCGACCGCGTCGGCCCCACCAAAAACGCCAGCTGACCGAACTCCCGGTAGAACCACTGCCCCTGTCGCCTGAACCGAAATTGCTCGATGACAAACCGCGGACCCACCCGTACACCTCCGCACTGACGACGGCCTACGTGACCACCTCAGCAACGACCCTCCGCCCACAGAGGTGACGCTCAACCCCGACCCGGAACCGTGCGGGAGGATGGCACAAGCCCATCCGCCGCGAGCCCGAGGTTGCACGTGATGTCCACCAGCCCTGAGCCTGTGGCTGCGATGCCTATGACGCCTACTGATCGCCGTACACTGCGCCCCGATCAGCAGCATGCGGTGGACGCGGCGGTGCGGCATCTGAAAAGCCCGCGCACCCGCGGCCACATCGTCTCCGCCTGCGGCACAGGCAAGACCTTGACCGCGCTACGCACCGCCGAGGCCCTGGGCGCCCGCCACTTGCTGGTCGCTGTCCCTTCGCTGGACCTGATCGGCCAGTGGGCGGCCGCGGCCCGCGCAGATGGCCGCACAGAGCCGTTGATGGCCGTCTCCTCGCTCCAGGCGGACAAGCACCCCGTACTCGCCGCCGCGGGCGCGCAGAGCACAGGCTCGGGGGAGTACCTCGCCTACTGGCTGTCCCGCCACAAGAAGGCAACCGTGTTCGTCACCCTCGACTCCCTGCCCCGGATCGAGGAGACGCAGCACTCCGTCTTCATCGCACCCGTCTTCGACCTCCTGGTCGTGGACGAGGCGCACCGCACCGCGGGCAGCTGGGACAAGCAGTGGACGGTGCTCCACGACCAGGCCCGCATCAGGGCCGCCCGACGCCTGTACCTGACCGCGACACCGTACGAGTGGGAAGCGCCCCGACTGACCGAGGCCCCCGACACGCGCCCGCTGCCCAAGCGGACCGCGGCCACCGCACCGCAGTGGGAAGCCCCCTCTCTGATCGCATCAATGGACGACGCAAAGGTCTTCGGCCCCCGCCTGCACACCTACTCCCACGCGGACGCGATCGAAGACGGCGTCCTGGCCGACTACCAACTGCTGGTGCCCACGATCACCGACACCGACTTGCGCGCCCACCTCACCGACCCTGACACGCGCACCGCCACAGCCCGTCGTACTACCGCCCTGCACCTGGCCGTCCTCAAGGCCATGACCGAGCACGACCTCAAGCACGTGATCGTCTACTTCCAGCAGATCGCGGACGCCGCCGACTTCGCCCGCCAATTCGGCCACACCCTGCGCACTCTCCCCACTCAGCAGCGTCCTGCCTGGGCCCAGAACCTGCTCGTGCAGTCGATCAACGGCACCCACACGCCCGACCAGCGCTCTCGCATCCTGACCCGCTTCGCCCGAGCCGACCGCAGCGTGATCACCAACGCCCAAGTCCTCGGCGAAGGCGTGGACCTGCCGGCTGTGGACGCCGTGGTGTTCGCTGACCGCACGGCGAGCGTCCGCAAGATCGTCCAAGCTCTCGGCCGGGCGCTGCGCAAACCCCCCACCCTCGACACCAAAACGGCCAGCCTGATCATCCCCGCCTACGTCCCGCCAGATGCCGACCCCACCGACCTGCTCGGCACCCCCTACGAGGCGCTCTGGCTGGTCACCGCCGCGCTACGCCACCACGACCAATCGATCGCCGCCCGCGCCCCACGCAACACCACCCCCCGACGACTGGACCGCGACACCCACCGACTCATCACCCGCCGCTTCCACTTCGACTTCACCCTCGACCCCGACTCCATCGCCCGCGCCATGGACCTGCTCGCCTGGCCCTCCGACGGCGCAACCCTCTCAGCCCCCCGCCGCGCCGGCCTCGCAGCCGCCCTGCGCTACCACACCGAACACGGCCACCTCCGCGTCCCCACCGACTACGAAGACGCCTACGGCTACCGCCTCGGCACCTTCATCACCGGCCAACGCACCGCCCACCACCAAAGAACCCTCCCACCAGACTGGATCACCGAACTCGAGAACCTCGGCATGATCTGGGACGACAGCAAAGCCACCTGGCAAGGCCACGTGACCACCGTCGAAGCCTTCCACGCCGAACACGGCCACCTCGCCATCCCCACCACCGAGCCCGGCGGCCAATTCCTCACCGACCAACGCGCTTTAGCCCGCAAAGACCGACTCCCGCCCGACCGCAACGCCCAACTCACCGCCCTCGACCCACACTGGACCCTCCCGCACGGCCCCGACTGGCACCGCAAATACCACCTGCTGCGCCGCCACATCGAATCCGGCCACGACACCGCCACGCTGCACCGCGACACCGTGATCGACGGCGTAAAGGCCGGCGGCTGGCTCCACCGCCAGTTCACGACCTGGCACCAACTCGCCCAACAACAACGCGACTTCCTCACCCACCTCGGCCTGACCCCCGGCCGAACCCCGCTGCCCGCCCACGAACCAGCACCCAACGCGAGCCAGCCCAGACGGAGAACACGCCGCACCTTCGAACAGACGACGACCCTGCTGCGCGCCTTCGTCGAGCGTCATGGACGTCCACCAGGCGCCCGCGAGTGGATCGAGGTAGACGACGAGCGCATCATGATCGGCCCGTGGCTCTGCAAGACACGCACCAAGCAGGCAGCCGGTCAACTAACCGAAGAACACTGCCAGTTGATGCAAGAAATCCTCGGAAGAGACTGGGCTGAAGCCGCTCGCTCCTCCTGAAAAGGAGGAGGGGATCTCTCGAAGATCCCATAGTTTTTTGCTTCCTTAAGTGCCTCTCGACTCTCCTCATCCACTATGCTGGGGGAGCGAAGCCAGGGCGCGGGATCAAGAAGCGGCACCACGCAAGCCGCCGTGACCTGGTAGCCAGCCAGAAGACGACCGCGGAGCGGGCGTCTTCCCAACTACCTTAGTCACCAACAGAGTTAAAGGTCACCGGAGACCGAAGGTGATGGGCTGATCGCGGAGCGATCAGCCCATCACCGACCCACCAGGTGCTCCACGGAGTGGAGCACCCCGGCCACGGAGTGGCCGGTAGCCCGCGGAGCGGGCTACCTTCCGTCGCGTAGCGACGGCGCGTCGTCCTCGCGGAGCG
>NZ_JAAGMG010000908.1 GCF_010548525.1 Streptomyces sp. SID14478 | reverse complement strand
GGCCGCGGCGCGGCGCCCACTGGTCGGAGCGCTGGATCCTGTTCGAGGGACGGGCCGCCCAGGCCTACGGACAGCTCGGCTGCCTCGGCGCCGCGCATCCCGTCCGGCGGCCGGGCGACGTCCTCGAACTCGACCGCGGGTTCCGGGAGTTGGCGGCCCTCGCCCGCGATCCCGCCTCGCTGTCCCGGGACGTCACCGCGGCCGCGCTGCTGCATCGGCTGATCGCGCTCACCGCTCCCCCGCCGCCGCCCGCGACGCACGGACCGGCATCCGTGGCCGACCGCGCCGTCGCCCTGCTCGACGCCCACGACGGACGGCCGGTCAGCCTGTCCGTCCTGGCCCGGCGGCTCGGGGTCTCGCCGGACACCCTGACCGACGCGGTCCGCACGGCCACCGGGTGCACCCCCACCGAGTACCTGTTGCGCCGGCGCATCGCGCGCGCCAAGTCCCTGCTCACCACCACCGACCTCACGGTCTCGGCCGTGGGCCGCCGGGTCGGGTACGACGACCCGGCCTATTTCAGCCGCCTGTTCACGCTCAGGGTCGGCACGCCTCCGTCGCGGTTCCGGCACGAGCAGGCGGCCGGCGCCGTCCAGGACCGGGGCGCGGTCCCGGAACGGCGACCGGGCGACGCAGGCACCGCACGCGCCCGGCCGGCATCAGGCGATGCGGCCCCGGACGACCCCGGCCGATCCCGGCACTCGGCCGCCCCGCCGTCCTCACCGCCCTCACTGTCCCCGGCGCCTCTACCTCCCCGCGAGCCGCGACCCGCACCCCGTGACAAGTGATGCGTCGCAAGAACCACAGCCACTCGTGCCAAAGCGGTCCACTCCCCCGGATCCGGATCAGATGCGGACCGAACAGGCGCCGCACGAAGGCGCATTGACGGATCACCCACCACAGAGAAAAGATCACGGGGCACGAAGCTGACAACGTTGTCGCACGAGAGGTTCACGATGAGAGCGCTGAGACGCGTCTTCACCGCCTTGCTGGTCGTCACCACCATGGCCGCGGCGTCCGCCACCGCAGGCGTCGCGGACGCCGCGGCGCGGGGACCGGCGTTCGCCAACGACCCGACCGAGCTGGTCGACACGTCGATCGGCAACAACGGTGACGGGACCACCTTCCCCGGCGCCGCGGCTCCCTTCGGCATGGTCCAGCTGAGCCCCGACACGCAGCTGAACAAGTACGCCTCGTACGACTACGCACAGGACACCATCCTCGGATTCAGCCACACGCACCTGTCGGGTGTCGGCTGTCAGACCATGGGCAACATCCGGTTCATGCCGACGACCGGCGCGGTCACCTCGTCCGACCCGGCGCAGTACGCCGCGAAGTTCAGCCACGACAACGAGACCCGCGCACCCGGCTACTACGGCGTGAAGTTCGACAACGGCATCCAGGCCGAGCTCACCGCGACGCAACGCACCGGTCAGCACCGCTACACCTACCCCGCCGGGTCCGGCCCCGAGAGCGTGCTCATCGAGGCCGGCGAGAGCAACGGCAGCACCTACGCGGGCGACATCAAGGTGGTCGGCGACGACACGGTGGAGGGCTGGGTCCAGGGCGGCAACTTCTGCGGGGAGACCGGCAAGGAGCGCTACCGGGTCTTCTTCAGCGCCAAGTTCGACCGGACGTTCTCCTCGTTCGGCACCTGGAGCGACGGGACCCTGACGGCCGGACAGCGCACGGCCACGCGTGGCACCAAGCGCGCCGGTGCGTGGCTGACGTTCGACCAGGCCGGGGGCCGGCAGGTCGGCTCGTCGGTGGGCCTGTCGTACACCTCCGTCGACGGCGCACGGCTGAACCGCAAGGCCGAGCAGCCGAAGTCGTTCGGCGCGGCCGAGTCCGCCGCGCACCACTCCTGGAAGGACGAGCTGAACCGGATGCGGGTGGCCGGCGGCAGCCGCGCCGACCAGCGCACGTACTACACCGCGCTGTACCACTCGCTGCTGCACCCGTCGATCGGCTCCGACGTCGACCGCCGCTACCGGGGCTTCGACGACAAGGTGCACCGCTCCGACTCGACGTACTACCAGATGTTCTCGCTCTGGGACACGTACCGCTCGCAGAACCAGCTGGTGGCGCTGCTGCACCCGGACAAGGCCGCCGACATGGCCAAGTCGGTGCTGCACGTGTACGAGGACGGTGGCTGGCTGCCGCGCTGGGGGCTCGGGGGCGGCGAGACGAACGTGATGAGCGGTGACCCCGTCACCCCGTGGATCGTCGACCTCTACAACCGCGACCTGCTCGACAAGCGCACCTCGCAGCGCCTGTTCGACGCGCTGTGGAAGAACGCCAACGAGGTCCCCGCGGACCAGTCGGCCTTCCGCGGCCGTGACGGCAACCCGACGTACGTGAAGAACGGTTGGGTCGGCTACCAGAACCTGCCGGGCTACAAGTTCGGCGACAGCCGCCAGGCGGGCTCGGCGACACTCGAGTACGCGCTCGCCGACTGCTCGCTGTCCACGATGGCGCGGGGCCTCGGCCACCGTGACAAGGCGGCCGCGCTCGCCTCGCGCTGCGGCAACTTCACCAAGCTCTGGGACTCCGGCGTCACGTCGCAGGGCTTCACCGGGTTCCCGGTCACCAGGAACGCGGACGGCAGCGTCGCGGGCGACGCGGACCCGACCCAGTCCGGTGCGTTCCACGAGGGCACGGCCTGGCAGTACCAGTGGCTCGCACAGCAGGACCCGCAGACCCTCTTCGGTCTGATGGGCGGTGCGTCCGGGGCCGAGCAGCGGCTCGACAAGTTCTTCGACATGCCGACCGTGCTCTCCGATCCGGCCAAGGCCGCCTCGGAGTCGTGGGTGAGCGGGGCGTACGACTACCACAACAACTTCGCGTTCAACCCGAACAACGAACCCGACTTCCACGCCCCGTGGATGTACGCGTGGACGGGCGCGCCCTGGAAGACGTCGGCGGTGCTGCGCGCGATGCGCACGCTGTTCACCGACGACGCGTACGGCATGCCCGGCAACGACGACCTCGGCGCCACCTCGTCGCTGCTCGTCTTCGCCATGGCCGGCGTCTTCGAGGCGCAGCCCGGGTCCGCGAACTACCTCGTGACGGCGCCCATGTTCGAGAAGGTCGAGATCCGGCCCGAGCACGGCCGCACGATCGCCGTCGAGGCCCCGGGGGCCGACGCGTCGAAGCTTCAGTACGTGTCCTCCGTGCACACGCGCAAGGGCACGCTGCACCAGAGCTGGCTGTCCCACGAGGATCTGCTGCGCTCGGGCACGATCAAGGTCGCGTTGTCCGACGCGCCGACGCGTTGGGGTGTGAACGCGGCCCCGCCCGCCCTCGCGAAGGACTGACGAGGAAGACGACTGCGGCCCCTCCCGTGCGGGAGGGGCCGCAGCTGCGTCTCAGCGCACGGAGGTGACGCGGTGCTCCTTGAGCGCGGCGCAGTTGGAGCCGTACACCGACACGTACACGTTCTTGATGTTGCCGCCCCAGTCGACGCAGTGGGCCTTGCCGTAGACGGAGACCGGTCCGGCGTAGGACGTGTAGGTCCCGGTGTCCGAGGCGCCCTTGTCGGTGTCGGGGACGTAGGCCCACGCCGACATGTCCACGCGCGCGCCCGGCGTGCTGCGAATGGTGGCGACGCAGTTGAGGCCGGTGGAGGCGTTGTAGGTCAGGTAGACCGTGCCGAGCGAGCCGACGGGCGCGGAGTTGACCGTCTTGTAGCCGCTGCCGCAGACCTTCTGCGGCGTGGTGTTCGCGGCGGCCGACGCCGGTGACGCGAGGACTGCCGTCGAGCCCGCCGCCAGCGCGGCCACCGCTGACACCGACAGGACTGAGCGAATGAAGCGCATTTCTCCCCCATGAGTTGTTTTGAAGTCCTTACTCCTGATTAGTACGACCCCTGGGGAGGCGATTGGTTGCCGTGTGGGCGGAGAAGTGGCCGAGAAAGAGGACAGTGGCCGGGAATCGATGCTTATGGGGAGGGCACGGCGCCCGTGGCCACGTAGGGCTTGCACACCGTCCCGTCGTAGTCCGTGGCGATCTCCAGCAGGCTCTGCCCGTCCGTCGAAGGCAGCAGCGCGGAGCTGTAGTTGGGGCAGTAGTCGACGGCGCTCGACGACACCGCGACGGGGGCCGGGATCTCCCGCCAGGCACCGGCGCCACCGGCGTCGTTGACCCACACGGTGCGGCCGCTGCCGGCCGCCACCGAGTCGTCGGCGTTGTGCAGGACCTGGCCCACCAGATACAGGCGCCCCGTGCCGGAGCCGCTCAGCGGCGCCCAGGCCACGGTGGGCGCGTGCTTGAAGTACTTGCCGTCGGGGGTCTGCGGCCGGAATCCCAGATGGGCCGGGTCGCCCCAGTTCCAGCCGTCCGCCGAGGTGCGGTAGTGCACGACGCACACGTACTGTCCGGCCGCGGCGCAGATCTCGTACGTCATGAAGTACGTCCCGTCGGCCAGGCGCCGCACGACGGCCATGCCGGGTCGGTCCGAGGCCAGGTTGCTGGCCACGGTGGCGTGGTGACCCGACCAGGTGATGCCGTCCGTGGTCCGGGCGGCCATGAGCTTCTGGCTGTGCGCGGGGTCGGTCTCGTCGGAGTAGTGAGCGACCAGTTCGCCCGCGGAGTCGACGGAGAACTCCGGCTCCCACAGCCCCTTCTCGCTGTTCGCCGTCGCCACGCTGGACAGATAGCTCCATGTGCGGCCGACGTCCGTGCTCTTGAAGACGCGCAGCGCCATGCGACGCCCCGGCTCGTCCTGGCCGACCGACGCCGCCCACAGGAGGGTGCCCGCCGGCAGGGCTCCGATCTGGCGCGGGAGCTCGAACAAGGTGGAGCAGCACAGCCCTTGGCCCGCCGCGGCCTCCGGGTCGGTGACCGTGCCGACCTGGCGGAAGGTGCTGCCGCCGTCCGTGCTCTCGTGGATCGCGCCCAGGCCGTTGTTCCCCGAGAAGGAGACCACCGAGGCCAGGACGCGACCGTTGGCCGTGCCGCTGTGTTCGAGGCGAATGACGCGCGGGTAGAGGCCGGTGTCGTCGCGCAGCGGGGTTCCGGTGGCCGCATGGGCGGTGCCGGGCAGGGCGCCGCCCAGCAGGACGGCGACCAGCCCGAGGACGGCCAAGGCGAACAGGGCTGCTCTTCGCGGCGGAACGGGCCGCAGGTGCTGCGCGGGGGAATGCGGATGCATCGAGCCTCCTCAGGAACCACGCGGCCACCTGAGGTCACGCCGTCCGGTACGGACGCCGCGATGGGGTCACCTGCGGTGGGCGTGCGGGTTCAGTGGCGGATGGGGCGCACGGAGTGGATTTACATCGTTGTACTCACGAGGTCGGAGAGCGTCAAGAGTGCGTGCAGAGACCGTCGTTGGCGGAGGGCAGCAGGGCGGCTGGTTCGCCGGATGCTTCCGCGCGGGTCGGTGTCGGGCGGCGCAGGGCGCGATGTCACCCCGGGGCCGTGCGCGACGGGAGGGGAGTTGGGGCCCCTTCCGCGGCAGCCGAAGTGACGGACATGACACGGGAGTTGGCCCGCGCCACCGATCTCCCGTCTTGCCGGTGGGCCCGTGGCCCTCTACCTTACTTTCAAGTAAGTTTACTTTTGGGTAAGGAGATTGCCTTGGTCGCCTATCGGACTGTCGTGGTCGGCACGGACGGCTCGGAGTCGTCGTTCGCCGCGGTCGAGAGCGCGGCTCGCCTCGCCGCCGCCTGCGCGGCGGAACTCGTCATCGCCTGCGCGTTCGTCCCACTGCGGGGAGTCGAACTGTCGGTGGCGCAGGACCAGTTGGGGGCCGAGGCGTATCAGGTAGTGGGATCCGCTCCCGCCGAGGACACCCTGCGCTCCGCCACGGACCGGGCCCGGGCGGCGGGCGCCGAGGACGTACGGTCCGTCGCGGTGCAGGACGAACCGGTGGCAGCGCTGGTCCGGATCGCGCAGGAGTGTGCGGCCGACCTTGTCGTCGTCGGGAACCGGGGTCTGCGCTCGCTCGCCGGACGCATCCTCGGCTCCGTCCCCGCGGACATCGCCAGGAAGGCCGGGCTCGACGTGCTGATCGTGCACACCACATGAGCGCGACGCGGGCGACGGGCCCCTCCGACGGGGACGAACTGCGCGGCGCCATGGAGGAGTTGCTGCTCGGCGGCAGCCGGACGTGGACCAGGCGCGACATCGCCGAGCGGTCCGGGGTCGGCTCCGAGCGTTCGGCGCAGATCTGGCGCGCGCTCGGGTTTCCGGTGGTCGACGACGAAGCGCGGGTGTTCACCGACGCCGACGTCGAAGCGCTGCGGGCCGGGGAACGCCTCATCGCGGCCGGGCTCATCACCGAGGACAGCGAGACGATGATGGCGCGCGCCCTGGGCCACCACCTGTCCCGGCTCGCGGAGTGGCAGATGCACACCCTCGGGGCCTGGCTGCACCATGCTCCCGGGGCCTCCGGGGCCTCCGGGGCCTCCGGGGACGAGGCGGCGTTCCTGGATCACGCCACGGCCCTGTTGCCCGAGATCGAGTTGCTGCAGCGGCACGTGTGGCGTCGGCATCTCGCGGCGCACGCCGCACGGATGCTCGCCGACGCACCCGGGAACGCAGCCGACGCACCGGGGCGGCGGCCAGGGCCGGGCACGGTGACGGAGGCCCGCGCGGACGCCGACGTTCGCCATCTGGCCGTGGGATTCAGCGACATGGTCGGCTACACGCGGATGACGCGCGGGCTGGACAGCACCGCCCTCGTCCGGGTGATCGACCGGTTCGAGAGCCTCACCGGCGACGTGGTCGCCGAGGGCCGGGGCCGGGTGGTGAAGACCATCGGCGACGAGGTGCTCTTCGTCGCGGAGTCGGCGTCCGCGGCCGCGGCCATCGCGCTGGAACTGACCGCCCGCGCCCAGGCCGAACAGAGCCTGCCCGAGGTGCGGACAGGGCTGGCCCACGGGCCGGTGCTGCAGCGCTTCGGCGACGTGTACGGAGCCGCGGTGAACATCGCGGCCCGCCTCACCGCGGTGGCGCGGCCGCACACCGTGCTGGTCGACACGGCGTTCGCCGGTGAACTGGCCGGTGCGGCGGCGCACCGGCTCAAGGTGCTGCGCCCGGTGTCGGTTCGCGGATACAGCAGGCTGCGTCCCGTGCTGTTGCGGCCCGCGGGTCCGGCCGGTTCCTCCCGCTCCTGAAGCCGGCCGCCCGCAGGACCGCACGAAATCCCCCGGGACCAGGAGTTCTTCGGCCGCTCTCGCGCGCGGCCGCCCACAGCGGGGATCGGGGCGGTCCGCCCCGGGCGGTCGCTCCCGGTCACAGCCCCGGGTCCGGCGACCCCACGATCGCCCGCAGTGCCTCGATGTGCCCCCGGTAGGCCGCCCGGCCCCGCCGGGTCAGGCGGAGCCACACGCGCCGGCGGGTGTCGCGGACGGCTTTGCGCTGCTCGACGTATCCGGCGTCCATCAGCACGGCGACGTGCTTGCTCAACACGGAGGCGGAGAGGCCGAGTTGCTCCTGGACCAGGCCGAACTCCGCTTCTCCCGCGGTGTCCAGGAGGGCACAGATGCGCAGCCGGTTCGGGGCGTGGACCGTGGTGTCGAAACCCTCCTGGAGGTCAGGGGCCCCGTCGCTCATGCGCTCTTCCGGTGCAGACGGACGAAGGCGAGGTGGAAGCCGACGGAGACGGCCGCTCCGAGGAACGAGGCCGCGATCAGCCAGCCCGGCCACCCGGTGAGGCGGAACGCGCACGCCGCCCCCACCCACAGCGCGGGCAGGCCGATGGCGAGCGGCACGGTCGCCCGCCTCGGCAGCACGTCCAGCCGCAGCGCCACCCCGGTCTTCTCGCGCCAGGCCTTGGCGGCGCCGGCGAAGAGGGCCCCGTACACCGCGGTGATCCCCAGCAGGATGCCCATCCAGGCGGGGCCCGGCAGCAGCCACTCCGAGTCGGCGACCGCGCCTCCGTAAGTGAGCGGGAGCGCGGCGGTGTAGAGCGTCAGCGTGAGGAAGAACCAGTTCGGCCACGGCGTGGCGGACAGCTTCGCGGCGGAGGCGCGGACGTGCTCGGTGTCGGCCAGGGCGGAGCGGGCCTGTTCCGGTGTGAGTCGCACCCCTTCACTTTCAATGACGGAAAACGTAGCAGTTGGTTTCCGGTACGGAAAGAGGTGCGTTTCCAGTGCGGCAACTGTCATCGTCCGCTCACCGGCCGGACGGACGCCCCGCACGGCGACCGGATAAAGTGCGCGCGTCGACAGTCCGGCTGCCCGAGGTGAGAGAACGTGACCGACACCAGCGACGTCCGGCCCGCGGACGGTGCGGCGCCCGCGCCCCGGCAGAGCCGACTGCACCGCGTGATGCGCTATCTCCCGTTGATCGCCCCCGTGTTGCTGTGGGCGGTGCCCTGCTGGGTGCTGCTGCACGCGGGCCAGCACTGGCCGCTCCCGGTGGCGGTGGGCGGCACCGCCCTGTTCGTCGTCGGGCTGGTCACCATGCCGCTCGCGATGATGCGGGGCCACGGCCGACGGCAGCAGGACCGGGCGGCGATCGTCGGGGACACGCTCCTCGGCGGCAGTTGGATCCTGTTCACCTGGTCCGTCCTGCTCGGCGTCCTGCTGCGACTCGCCCTGGCCGTGGCCGACGTGGGCGACGGCCAACGCCGGGCCCGGATCGTCACCTGGGCGGTCCTCGGCACCACCGCCGTCCTGCTCGCCTGGGGGTACGCCGAGGCCCGCCGGGTGCCCCGGGTGCGCCGGCTCGCCGTACAACTCCCGCGCCTGGGCGCCGGATTGGACGGCATCCGCGTCGCTCTCATCACCGACACCCACTACGGCCCGCTCGACCGCGCCCGCTGGTCGGCACGGGTCTGCGAGACGGTCAACGGCCTGGAGGCCGACCTGGTCTGCCACACCGGCGACATCGCGGACGGCACCGCCGAACGCCGCCGCGCCCAGGCCGCCCCGCTCGGCACCGTGCAGGCCACCCACGCCCGGGTCTACGTCACCGGGAACCACGAGTACTACAGCGAGGCCCAGGGCTGGGTCGACCTGATGGACGAGCTGGGCTGGGAGCCGCTGCGCAACCGCCACCTGCTGCTCGAACGCGGCGGCGACACCCTCGTCGTCGCCGGCGTGGACGACGTCACCGCCGAGTCCTCCGGCCTGGAGGGCCACCGTGCGCACCTCGCCGGAGCCCTGGCCGGCGCCGACCCCGAGCTGCCCGTCCTGCTCCTGGCCCACCAGCCCAAGTTCGTCGACCGGGCCGCGGCGGGCGGCGTCGACCTGCAGCTCTCCGGCCACACCCACGGCGGGCAGATCTGGCCCTTCCACCACCTCGTCCGCATCGACCAGCCCGCCCTCGCCGGGCTGAGCCGGCACGGCGACCGCACCCTCCTGTACACCAGCCGCGGCACCGGCTTCTGGGGCCCGCCGTTCCGCGTCTTCGCCCCCAGCGAGATCACCCTGCTGGTGCTCCGCTCCCCGCAGGGATCCCGCTAGCGGGAGAGCCGCAGGTGGAGCATGGCCTCGAAGCGGGCCTCGGGGGTGGCGAGGTCCAGCCCGGACACCTTGGCGAGCCGCTTGAGGCGGTAGCGGAAGGTGTTGGGGTGGACGTGCATGGCGGCCGACGCGGAGATGACGTCGCCGAACGCGTCGAGCCAGGCGGCCAGGGTCTGGGTCAGCTTCGTGGCGTGTTCGGCGTCGTACGCGCGCAGCCGGACGAGCGGGCCGTCCGGCGGGCCGCCGTCGGCAGCGATCCGGTCGGCCATCTCCAGGAGCAGGGCATCGACGTAGACCGCGGCCAGGCGGGCGGTCCGCAGGTCGGGCCGTCCTTCGCGCAGGACCCGCAGGGCCCGGTCGGCCTCCGCTCGCGAGCGCCGCAGGTCCTCCGGCCGGGCCGCGACACCGCCGACCCCGATGACGGCTGACGCCCGGTCACCGATGCGTTCCAGGAACGATTCGGCGACCCGGCGGGCCGTCTCGTCCGACGCGGCGGGCAGCACCGCGTAGGTGAGGGCGCCGAGCGTGGCCGTGGCCGTTCTCGGGTGGATCGCGTTCAGGTGCAGGGCGAAGGCGGCCGCGATCCGGTCCGTGGCCACGACCCGGTCGGCGACCGGCGTGGTGCCGGTCGCCGCAAGGGCCAGTACGCAGGCGGGCTGCGCGGACAGACCGAGCCGGGCGGCGGCGCCGGGCGCTCCCTCGCCGCCCTCCAGGAGAGTGGCGAGCAGGTCGGCACGGAGCCGCTGCCCCACGTCCTCGCCGGCCCTGCGGCGCAGCAGGTGCAGGGCCGCGACCTTGGCCGCGTCGCTCAGCGCCCGCTCGCCGTCCCGGCCGAGCGGTCCCTTGACCACGACCCACAGGGAACCGAGGATCTCCCCGCCCGCGCGGACCGCGATCGCCACCCGCGGCTTCTGCGCGATCCCCTCCAGGAACAGCGGTTCCTCGCTGCGGTACAGCGAGCGGAACGCACCGCGTTCCTCCAGGACCCGCAGGTTCTCGGCCGGGACCTGGCGGTCGAGGATCGTCGCGATCCTGGCGTCGTCGCCCTCGTCCTGGCGGCTGGAGAAGGCCAGCACCCTGCCGTCGCGGTCCTCGACCGTCACCGGCCCGTCGAGGAGTGCGGAGACCGCGTTGGCCAGCGCGAACAGGTCCCCGGCGAGGGGCTCTTCGGCCGGTTCCCCGACGAGCCCGTCGACAGCGAGCATCGACCGCAGCAGCGCGGCGACCTGCGCCCAGGACGCACCCGCCATCAGGCCCAGCACCGGTATCCCGGCCGCGGCGACGGCCGCCCGCACCGCGCCGTCCACGGCGATCGGGGCCCGGACGATCA
>NZ_JAAGMG010000872.1 GCF_010548525.1 Streptomyces sp. SID14478 | reverse complement strand
GCCCGGTCGAGGGTCACGAGCGCGGCGACCCAGCCGGAGCGGCCGGCGGTCGTGCCCAGGAGGTTGTGCAGCTGGGCCGTCGCCCGGGCGGGCAGCAGGTCCAGATGACGCAGGACGACCGTCCCGGCATCCTCGGCGAGCGCCCGGTAGACGTCCTGGAGCCAGCGGGCCGTGCCGGCGCGGGCGTCCGCGGCGTCGTGCACGTGGAACGGCGCCGCACCCACCACGTGCCGGTGCGCGGCGCGGGCGAGTGTGAGTTTTCCCGTACCCGCCTCACCGGCCACGAGCGTCCACCGGCCCTGTCGGCACTGCTGGATCAACTGCCCCACGGCGGACTGGAAGACGGGACTGGAACCCGCTACTCCGGCGAGCCGCGGCACGCGGGCGGGCGCGCGCGGCACGGTCTCCTCCGCCTCGGGCACCAGCCGCAGCTCGATGAGGAAACCCGCACCGCCGCCGTCCGCGGAGCCGTCCTCCACGGGCCGGCCCCGCACCTGTACGGTCCGCCCGTCGGCGAGCAGCATCCGGTGTGCGCGCAGTCCTTCCGGATCGGCGACCAGTTCGCGCAGCCGGCGGTGGTCGTCGGGGCCGAGCATGTCGGTGGCGGCCGCGTCGGCAAGCAACAAGCCGTCGGTGAAGGTCACCAGGGCGCGGCTCGAACCACGGCGGGAGGTCAAGAAGGCCCGCAGGGCCGCGCGTTCGCGCTCGGAACCGATGTCGAGCAGCCGCTCCTCGATGTCGGCCGCGGCCTCCCGGACCAGCGCCACCATCAGCGGCGACGCGGTGTGCTGCCAGGAGGTGAGGTCGATGAGCCCGAGCATGCGGCCGCTGACCGGGTTGCGGATGGGTGCCGCCGCGCAGGAGACCCGCTGCAGCCGTTCCGAGAAGTGCTCCGATCCGAAGACGTGGGCGGTGCGGCCGTTCTCGGCGGCGGTGCCGATGCCGTTCGTCCCGACGAACTCCTCCGCGTAGCTGAACCCCGGCGCCAGGTTGATGGCGTCCAGGTGCCGGTGCAGCGCCTTGTCGCCGATCCGGCGCTCGCGCACCCGTCCCCGCGAGTCGGTGAGGATCAGGCACATCGGTGTGTCCTGCAGCGCCTCGGCGAGCCGGTCGAGGACGGGCAGTGCGGCCGTGACGAGCCGCGAGTGCGGGTCGAACTCGGCGTTGTAGGGCGCCTCGATGCGGTCGGCGTCCACCCCGAAGAAGCGCGAGCGCTGCCAGGAGTCCAGGATGGGCGCCCGCACCTCGTCGGAGGCGAACGGGCCGCCCTCCATGAACTGGTTCCGGGCCCGGACGGGATTGAGGCGCGGGCCGGAAGGCTCCGCATCGTGCGCGGCGGCGCCACGCGCCGGCCGCGCCCTTCGTGGGGGTTGCAGGGGTTCCACAGGATTCATCGGCTCGGTTGCCCTCTGCTTCGCGATCACTCTCCGGAGTGAAGGTGTTCCTCGCACGTTAAGTCCCGTTGCCGACCCTGGCCAGACCCGGCGGGCGCGGCCCTGTCTCAACTTGAGACACCCGTACGCGCCCCGGCTCACCAGGATGGGCCACGTCCCGGACACCGACGGCAGTGCGCCGCCGCACGGCCGGGCCCAACGAGGCCGAGTCCTCGCCGCCGAGCCAGCCGGAGGAGCATCACCCGTGAGCCGACAGAGCCTGAGCAAGGCGCACAAGAAGATCACCGAGCTGTCGTGGGACCCGACGTTCGCGACGCCCGCCGACCGCTTCGCGACCGACTACCGCTTCGACAAGTCGCCCAAGAAGGACCCGCTCAAGCAGGTCCTGCGGTCCTACTTCCCGATGGAGGAGGAGAAGGACAACCGGGTCTACGGAGCCATGGACGGCGCGATCCGCGGCAACATGTTCCGCCAGGTCCAACAGCGCTGGATGGAGTGGCAGAAGCTGTTCCTGTCGATCATCCCGTTCCCCGAGATCAGCGCGGCCCGGGCGATGCCGATGGCGATCGGCGCCGTGCCCAACCCGCAGCTGCACAACGGGCTCGCGGTCCAGATGATCGACGAGGTGCGCCACTCGACGATCCAGATGAACCTCAAGCGCCTGTACATGAACCACTACATCGACCCCGCCGGGTTCGACATCTCGGAGAAGGCGTTCGCCAACTGCTACGCCGGCACCATCGGCCGCCAGTTCGGCGAGGGCTTCATCACCGGCGACGCGATCACCGCCGCCAACGTGTACCTCACCCTGGTGGCCGAGACGGCATTCACCAACACCCTGTTCGTGGCCATGCCGGCCGAGGCCGCCGCCAACGGCGACTACCTGCTGCCGACCGTCTTCCACTCGGTCCAGTCGGACGAGTCCCGCCACATCTCCAACGGGTACTCGATCCTGCTGATGGCGCTGGCCGACGAGGACAACCGACAACTTCTGGAGCGCGACCTGCGCTACGCCTGGTGGAACAACCACTGCGTCGTCGACGCGGCGATCGGCACGTTCATCGAGTACGGCACCAAGGACCGCCGCAAGGACCGCGACTCCTACGCCGAGATGTGGCGCCGCTGGATCTACGACGACTACTACCGGTCGTACCTGATGCCGCTGGAGAAGTACGGCCTGAAGATCCCGCACGACCTCGTCGAGGAGGCGTGGAAGCGGATCTGGGAGCAGGGCTACGTCCACAAGGTCGCCCAGTTCTTCGCCACGGGCTGGCCCGTCAACTTCTGGCGGATCGACGGCATGACGGACAAGGACTTCGAGTGGTTCGAGTCCAAGTACCCCGGCTGGTACGCCGAGTACGGCGCCTGGTGGGAGGCGTACAACCGGCTGCGCCATCCAGGGGCGAACAAGCCGATCGCCTTCGAGGACGTCGGCTACCAGTACCCGCACCGCTGCTGGTCGTGCATGGTGCCCTGCCTGATCCGGCAGGACATGGTGGTCGACAAGGTCGACGGGCAGTGGCGCACCTACTGCTCCGAGACGTGCGCCTGGACCGACACCACCGCCTTCCGACCCGAGTACGAGGGCCGTGCGACGCCGTCGATGGGCCGGCTCACCGGCAAGCGCGAGTGGGAGACGATGTATCACGGTCAGGACCTGGCGGACATCGTCAAGGACCTCGGCTACGTACGCGACGACGGCAGGACACTGGTCCCGCAGCCGCACCTCGACCTCGACGACGCCTCGAAGCTGTGGACGCTCGACGACGTGCGCGGCAACACGTTCGTGAGCCCGAACATCTCCCTCAACGAGATGTCCGACGAGGAGCGCGAGGCGCACGTCGCGGACTACCGCGGCCGCAGCAACATCACGCCCACGCGCTGACCCGGTCGAACCGTTCCCACCGTTCGACCCGTCCGAACCGTTCGTGACGCAGGGGCGGCGGCGCACCGTCGCGGGGTCGCCGCCCCGGAAAGCTGATCCTTGTGGGTGACAAGCACCGTGTCCGCTTCGAACCGGTCGGCATCGAGATCGAGGCCGACGAGGAAGAGACCGTACTGGACGCCGCCTTCCGCCAGGGCGTCATGCTCATGCACGGCTGCAAGGAAGGCCAGTGCTCCTCCTGCAAGTCGTTCCTGCTCGACGGCGACCAGCAGATGGAGCGCTACTCCACCTTCGCGCTCGCCGACTACGAGCACGAAGAGGGATATCTGCTGCTGTGCCGGGCGCACGCCTACAGCGACCTGAGCGTGGAACTCATCAACTACGACGAGGAGATGCTCCTCTCGGGCATCCCGCCGCGCCAGGTCTCCACCACCGTCACCGCCGTCGAACCGCTCACGCACGACATCGCGCGCCTCACCCTGGCCCTCGACGCGGACGGTGAACTCCCTTACCGCACGGGCCAGTACGTCGACATCCAGGTGCCGGGCACCGAGCAGTGGCGTTCGTTCTCCATGGCCTCCCTGCCCGGGGACGGCCTGGAGTTCCTGATCAAGCGCTATCCCGGCGGCCTGTTCTCCGGACTGCTGGACGGCTTGCGACTGCCCGTCGGAGCCCCCTTGACGGTGAAGGGCCCCTACGGCACCTGCGTGCTGCGTGAGGCACCGGAACGCGACCTGATCCTGCTCGCGGGCGGAGCGGGCATGGCGCCGATCCTGGCGCAGCTGCGCGCCCTCGCCGCGGCCGGCAGCGGGCGGCGGACCCGCTTCTACTACGGCGCCCGCGGCGCGGCCGACCTGTTCGCCCTGGACGAGATCGCCCGGCTCGGCGCCGCCCTGTCCGACTTCGCGTTCGTCCCCGCCCTCTCCGAGGAGTCCTCACAGAGCTACGAGCAGGGGTTCGTCACCGAGGTGCTCGACCGGCACGAAGGCGACCTGTCGGGCTCCGACGCCTACCTGTGCGGTCCGCCGCCCATGTGCGACGCCGCGCTCGCCGTCCTCACCGGCAAGGGCATGCCGCAGGAGCGGATCTTCCTCGACCGGTTCACCACCTCCACAGACATCTGAGTACGCCGTCCGCGCACGCCCGACGAAGCGAGGAGTTGCACGCATGACCACCCAGGCCGACAAGCCGAGCAGGGCCGAACGCAGTTTCCCCCGGCCCCAGTTCACCGACGCGGAGGCGGGAGCCCTGGACTTCCCGAGCTCCACCAGCCGCGCCTTCTCGTACTACCAGCCGCAAAAGCTCCGGGCGACGATGTACGAGGACGTCACCTTCGACGTACAGCCCGACCCCGAACGCCACCTGCTGCAGGGGTGGATCTACGGCTTCGCCGACGGCTCCTCGGGCTATCCGCAGGACTGGACCGCACTGAAGTCGTCCGACTGGCACCGCTTCCTCGACCCCAACGAGGAGTGGGAACAGACCATCTACCGCAACAACGCCAACGTGGTCCGCCAGGTCCAGCAGAACCTGGCCAACGCCCACAAGGCACAGGCGTACCAGCAGTGGACCCGCTCCTGGAGCACCTTCGTCGAGCGGCACGTAGGCGCCTGGATGCACGCCGAGCACGGCCTGGGCATGCACGTCTTCATCGCCGCGCAGCGATCCGCCCCCACCAACATGATCAACAACGCGATGGCGGTGAACGGCGCCCACAAACTGCGCTTCGCCCAGGACCTCGCGCTGTACAACCTCGACATCGAGGAGCACCTCGACGGATTCGACGGCTCCGCACACCGGGAGGTCTGGCAGTCCGACCCCGCCTGGCAGGGCGTGCGGGAGAACGCCGAGCGGCTCACCGCGATCACCGACTGGGCCGAGGCCCTGTTCGCCACGAACCTGGTCTTCGAACCGCTGGTCGGCGAACTCTTCCGCAGCCAGCTCGTCCTGCAGATCGCCGCCCGCAACGGCGACTACGTCACCCCGACGATCATCGGCGCCGGCGAGAACGACTACGACCGCGACCTGCGCTACAGCCGGGCCCTGTTCGCCCTCCTGCTCGACGACGACACCCACGGCGCCGACAACAAGGCCGTCCTCCAGCAGTGGCTGGAGCGCTGGACCCCGGTCAGCCTCGACGCGGCCCGCCGCCTGCAGCCGCTGTGGTCGCAGCCGGCCGAGAAGCCCGCCCGCTTCGAGGACGGCCTCGACCGCGCGAAGGAGCGCTTCGCCCGCCTCGCCGAGGACCTGGGTCTGCACACGCCCGCCGACCGCACCAGCGAGAGGAGCGCCAAGTGAGCACCGCACACCAGCCGTTCAGCATCGACAGGACCTCGTCGAACAAGTGCGGCGTGACGCTGATGAACAACCAGAACGGATACGTCGTCGCCGACGTCATGCGCACGAAGGACAACGTCACCGTCACCGACTACCCGTCGATGATCCGCGTCGACGGGGACCGCGTGCTCACCTTCGACTTCGACGAGATCTCCAAAGCCCTGGGATTCGACTTCGACCAGTCCGACTTCGAGGAGGTCATGTCCACCCACTACGGGCGGATGGTCCACCTCGACGACAGCACGGTGCTCTTCGCCAACCCCGAGGACGCCGCCGAATACATCGACTTCGACCTCACACCGGTCGACTGACGCTCGGACCCGGAGGGCCGCATGTACCGCAAGGAGGGCGTCGACTACTTCATCGTCGACGGACACATCCACTACTGGGACGCCAGCGAGGAGAACACCGCCAACAAGTACGGCGAGGGCTTCATCCGCTGCTTCTACGACTACCAGCGCAACCTGAGCCCCGCGGAGTGGGTCTGGCCGCTGGAGAAGTTCCGCAAGTACAGCGAACAGGACCTGGTGCACGACCTGTTCGAGACCGGCTACGTCGACGTCGGCATCTTCCAGCCCACGTACCTCAGCGAGTTCTACCGCACCGGCTTCAACACCACCGAACGCAACGGCGCGTTGGCCCGCAAGTATCCGGAACAGCTCATCGTCAACGGCGCCTTCGACCCGCGCGAGGGCGAGCCGGGCCTGGAGCGGCTGCGCGCCCTGCACGCTGAATGGCACCTGCGCGGCGTCAAGCTGTACACCGCCGAGTGGCGCGGCTCCTCCAAGGGCTGGAAGCTCTCCGACCCCGAGGCCCAGGCCTATCTGGCCCTGTGCGAGGAACTCGGCATCCGCAACGTCCACGTCCACAAGGGCCCCACCATCTGGCCGCTGAACCGCGACGCCTTCGACGTGGCCGACGTCGACCACGCCGCCAGCGCGTTCCCCGGCCTGAACTTCATCGTCGAGCACGCCGGACTGCCGCGCCTGGACGACTTCTGCTGGATCGCCACCCAGGAACCCAACGTGTACGCGGGCCTGTCCGTGGTCATGCCGTTCATCCATTCCCGACCGCGCTACTTCGCCAAGGTCATCGGCGAACTCCTGTACTGGCTCGACGACAACCGGATCGTCTTCGGCAGCGACTACGCGATCTGGAGCCCGAAGTGGCTGATCGAGAAGTTCGTCGACTTCCAGATCCCGCAGGACCTGCAGAGCGAGTACGGCTCGCTCACCACCGACATCAAGCGGAAGATCCTCGGCCTCAACCACGCCCGCCTGTACGACCTGAAGGTGCCCGACAGCGCGGCCCTGCCCGATGCGCCGACGGTCGCGGCATGACCGCCGTCATCGACGCGGTCGACCGGGTGACCGCCGTCAACCAGGCACTGGCGGCGGTCCTCGATCCAGAACTCGACCGTCCCATCACCGAACTCGGCTTCGTCCGCTCGGTGAGCGTCGCGGCCGACGGGGCGGTGGAGGCCAGACTGAGGCTGCCCACCTACTTCTGCGCCCCCAACTTCGCCTGGCTGATGGTGGACGACGCCCGGCGCGAACTGGCGGCGCTGCCCTGGGTGAGCGTCTGCACCGTGATCCTGGAGGACCACTTCGCCTCCGAGGAGATCAACGAGGGCGTGGGGCGGGGGCGCTCCTTCGCGCAGGCCTTCCCCGGCCTCGCCGACCCGGACCGCCTCACCGAACTGCGCGCCGTGTTCCTGCGCAAGGGCCACCTGGCGGCCCAGTCCCGCATCGGCCGCCGGCTCCTGGAGCGGGGCTGGACGCACCGGCAGCTCGCCGACGCGGCCCTCGGCGACCTGCCCGACCGCCTCACGGTGACCCTGCGGCGCAGGCGCGCCCTGCTCGGCCTGGCCGACGACGCCTCGGCGCCCCTGTTCACCGACGACGACGGGCACCCCGTCCCGGCCGCCGGCCTGGAGGAGCACCTGCGCAGGGGACGCACCGCGGGCGTCGGCATCCACACCAACACCGAGTTCTGCGAAGGACTGCTCGCCACCCGCTACGGCGGCCCCGAACAGCCAGGCGCGGAACGGTCCCCAGGAAAGGACGGCACCCGGTGAAGGCCGTACGCCTGCACGAGTACGAGCACACCCCCAGGCTCGACGAGGTACCGGACCCGGTGATCTCCTCACCGCTCGACGTGCTCGTGCGCATCGGCGGCGCCGGGGTGTGCCGCACCGACCTGCACATCATCGAAGGGCAGTGGCAGGCCAAGAGCGGCGTGCAACTCCCCTACGTCCAGGGCCACGAGAACGCGGGCTGGATCGTCGAGACCGGATCCGCCGTCACCGGCCTGGCGCCCGGCGACCCGGTGATCCTGCACCCCCTGGTCACCTGCGGGCTGTGCGCGGCCTGCCGGCGCGGCGACGACGTGCACTGCGCGGCGAGCGCCTTCCCAGGCATCGACGCGGACGGCGGCTTCGCCGAACTGCTGCGCACCAACGCCCGCGCGGTCGTCCCCCTCGGCCCCACCCTCGCCCCGGTCGACGTGGCGGCCCTGGCCGACGCGGGCCTCACGGCGTACCACGCGGCGAAGAAGGCCGTACGGGCGCTGCCTCCAGGCAGCCGCGCCGTGGTGATCGGCGCGGGCGGCCTCGGCCACATCGGCATCCAGGTCCTGCGGGCCCTGACCGCGGCCGAGCTGATCGTTGTCGACCGTTCGCCCGACGCCCTCAAGCTGGCCGAGACCCTCGGCGCGGACCACACCGTCGTCGCCGACGGCGGCCAGGTCGAGCGGGTCGCCGAACTCACCGCGGGGCAAGGCGCCGAGGCCGTGCTCGACTTCGTCGGCGAAGGCGGCGCCCTGGAGGACGGCGTCCGCATGCTGCGCAGGGCCGGCGACTACTACGTCATCGGCTACGGCGGCACTCTGTCCGTGCCCACGATCGACATCATCTCCGCGGAGATCAACTTCGTGGGGAACCTGGTCGGCTCCTACACCGACCTGGTGGAACTGATGGAACTCGCGGCGCGCGGCCTGGTCAGCCTGCACACCGTCACCTATCCGCTGGCCGAGTTCGGCCGCGCCCTGGACGACCTCGACCAGGGCCGGGTGCGCGGCCGCGCCGTGCTCGTGCCCTGAACCCTCCGTACAGGTGGCGGCGGCCGGCCCTCCGTGGACCCCGTTCACGAGGTCGGCGCACCGCGGAGCCAACGCCGTCGCCACCGCCCGTACCCGACACAGCCCGAAGGGACGACACCGCCATGGCGAAGGAACTGCGCTTCAACGCGGAGGCGCGCGCACTGCTGGAGAGCGGGGTGAACGCACTGGCCGACGCGGTGCGCACCACCCTGGGACCCAAGGGACGCAACGCGGTCCTGGAGAAGCTGACCGGACCGCCCACCATCACCAACGACGGCGTCACCATCGCACGGGAGATCCAGCTCAAGGACCCCTTCGCCAACATGGGCGCCCAACTCGTCAAGGAAGTGGCCACCCGCACCAACGGCGACGTCGGCGACGGCACGACGACCGCCACCGTCCTCGCCCAGGCCATCGTGCGCGAGGGCCTCAGGGCCGTCGAGCGCGGCGCGAACCCCGTCCTCCTCAAGAACGGCATCGAGGCCGCGGTGGCCGCCGCGCTCGACTCCCTCGCCGCGCAGGCCCGCCCCGTGCGCACGGACGACGAACTCGTGCGGGTCGCCGCTCTGTCCGCGAACAACGACCCGGCCATCGGCGAAGCCATCGCGCAGGCCGTGGCCCGGGTCGGGCGCACCGGCGTCGTCACCGTCGAGGAGTCGACGACGTTCGGCATCAGCGTGGAGTACGTCGAAGGCCTGGAGTTCGACAACGGATGGATCTCGCCGTACATGGTCACAGACGAGGGCCGGATGGAGGCCGTCCTGGAAAACCCCTATCTCCTGTACTGCGACACGAAGATCACCAAGGTGCAGGAGCTGATGCCGGTCCTCGAACTGGTCACCCGCACCGGAGCGCCGCTCGTCGTCGTCGCCGAGAACGTCGACGGCCCCGCGCTGGGCATGCTCGTCACCAACGCGGCGCACGGCACGTTCCGTTCCCTCGCCGTACGCGCCCCGGGCTTCGGCTTCCGCCGGATCGCGGAACTGGAGGACATGGCGGCCCTCACCGGCGGCCGCGTCATCACCGGCACCGCGGGCCGGGCCCTCACCGGCGTCACCCTCGCCGACCTGGGCCGCGCCGAGAAGGTCATCGCCACCGAACGCTCCACCGCCGTCCTCGGCGGGGCCGGCGGCGACGAGCGCGTCGCCCAGCGCATCGAGAACCTGAAGACCGAACGCGAACGCGCCACCAACGAGCACGACCAGGAAAAGCTCGGCGAGCGCATCGCCAAGCTCTCCGGAGGCGTCGCCGTCATCCGCGTCGGAGCGGCGAGCGGCGTGGAACTCAAGGAGAAGCAGATGCGCCTGGAGGACTCCCTCGCCGCCACCCGCGCCGCCGCCGAGGAAGGCGTCGTGGCCGGCGGCGGAGCCGCCCTGCTGCACGCCCGCACGACGGTGGAGGCCCTGCACCTGCCCGACGGTGACACGGCCACCGGCCGCTCCCTCGTCTCGCGCGCCCTTGCCGAACCACTGCGCTGGATCGCCATCAACGCCGGCCTCGACCCCGACGCCGCCGAGGCGAAGGTCGCCCAACTTCCCGACGACAGCGGCCTGGACGCGCTCAGCGGCGATGTCGGCGACCTGTACGAACGGGGGATCATCGACCCGGTCAAGGTGACGCGCAGCGCGCTGCTGAGCGCCGCCTCGATCGCCGCGCTGCTCCTGACGACCGAGACCCTGATCGTCGAGGAGGTGATCGGTCACCCGGGCGCCATCCACTCCCCCGAGATCGGCGACCTGGCCGAGGGGTTGCCGCGCCCGTCGAACATCCCCTGACGGCATGGCGACCGAATCCACCCCGGCGCGCTCCGGCCGCACCCGGGCCCCGCAACCACGCGGCGGACCGGGGCGCGCGCCCGGCGAGCGCACGCCCCGGCTCCGCTCCGGCCTCTCGTACACCCTGCTCGGTCCCGCGTTCGTCGCCGCCGTCGCCTACGTCGACCCCGGCAACTTCGCCACCAACATCCAGGCGGGGGCGACCTTCGGGCCGCTCCTGCTGTGGGTGCTCGTCACCGCGAACGTGGTGGCCATGCTGCTGCAGTACCTGTCCGCCAAACTCGGCGTCGCCACCGGCATGAGCCTGCCCGAGCTGTGCCGGGGCCGCTACCGCACACCCGTGGTGTTCGGGCTGTGGATGCAGGCGGAAGCGGTCGTCGTGATGACCGACCTCGCCGAGGTGGTCGGCGGAGCCGTGGCACTGCACCTGCTCGCCGGACTGCCCCTGTGGCTCGGCGGGGTGGTCGTCGGCGTCGTGTCGCTGGGACTGATGCCGATGCGCGGCCGCGGCCGACGGCGCTTCGAGGTCTTGATGGCCGCCGGCCTGGCCTGCCTGCTCGCCCTGTTCCTGGGTCAAGTACTGGGCACCGGAGGGTCGTTGAGCGGAACGGCGGAGGGCCTGACGCCCCGGCTCGCCGGCTCCGAAAGCCTCGTGCTCGCCGGCGGGATCGTCGGAGCCACCGTCATGCCCCATGTGATCTACCTGCACTCGGCCCTCACCAGTGACCGCTACAGCCTCTCCCTGCCCACCGCCTCCGACGCCCCGCTGCGGCGCAGGTTGCTGCGCCATGTCCGCACCGACGTACTCATCGCCATGGGCCTGGCGGGCGCGGTCAACGTCATCCTGCTCGTCTCCGCAGCGACCCTCTTCCACCCGGGAACCCCCGGCGCCGCCACGTCCCTGACCGCCGCCCACGACGCCTACGGCCACCTGGTCGGCCCGCTCGCCGCGCTCGCCTTCGCCCTTGCACTGCTCGTGTCCGGTCTCGCGGGTACCAGCGTGGGCATGTACGCCGGCGAAGTCGTCATGGGCGGCTTCCTCGGACGCCGCATCCCCGTCCTGCTGCGCCGCCTGGTGACGATGACACCTGCCATCGTGGTCCTGGCCGCGGGGTCGAGCCCCACTCACAGCCTGGTGCTCAGTCAGATCATCCTGTCGTTCGGCATCCCGTTCGCCCTGATCCCCCTGGTCCTGCTCACCCGCGACCGCGCGCTCATGGGCGGTTGGGTCAACCGGCGGCTCACGACCTGCGGAGCATGGCTGGTGAGCGCCGTGGTGATCACCCTCAACGTCACGCTCCTGGTCAACCTGTTCTCGGGGTGAACGGGCACCGGGCCTGCGGGACCGGTCACACGAGCCGCGCTTACCACGAAGCCCGCATGCCCCGCTCCAGGCGCTCCGTGCGGTGAAGGCTCGCGCATGTGTGCCCGTAGAGGCGGCGTGCGCTGCCGATCTACAGTCGTGCTCAATGTGATCCTCGACCTGGTCGGCGGCGGTGTCCCGGCTCGGTTCGGCGCGAGGGAGGCCTCTCATGGCCAGTGCCTTTCAGGAGCGAAAGCTCAAGGGGATGTTCGCTGCCTTCGACGCGGACGGCGACGGATACCTGCGGGAGAAGGACTTCACGGCGCTCGTCGCCCGCTGGAGTCGGCTGCCGGGTGTGGAGCCCGGGACGGAGCTGCGCGCGCAGGTGGAAAATCTACTGATGGGCTGGTGGGCGACGCTGCTTGAGGTCGGCGACGCCGACGGTGACGGTGGCGTCGACATGGCCGAACTGCTCCGCCTCGTGGATACGCTGCCCGCCATGATCGCGGAGGTCACGGCGACCGCGGACACCCTCTTCGACGCGGTGGACGCGAACGGGGACGGGCGCATCTCCCGGGAAGAGCATCGTCGGCTGGTGGAGACCTGGAACGGGCAGGCCGTCGACATGGACGGCGTCTTCGAACAGCTCGACCTCGACGGTGACGGTCACCTCAGCCGTGAGGAATTCGCGCTGCTGTGGCGCCAGTTCTGGATCAGCGACGATCCGGCGGAGCCGGGGAACTGGCTCTGCGGCCGGATCCCCGCATAGAACGGCAACTCCTGTCGTCCGGGCGGAAGCTCATCGCCGACGACCGCTTCCAGAGAAGGTGTGTACGACAGCGCCTGAGGGGCCAGAGGCAGGCGGAAGGTCCTTCGGCACACGCCCGTCCCTCAGGCCCACCTGCGCCCGTCGCCGCGGTGGGGGCCGGATTCATGCGCCTGCCTCCACCACGGCGGCATCACGCTGTGGCGCGGCCTCGGCCTTCCTCCGACCCCGTATCCGTGCCCGCCGACCGTCAACGGATCGGCGGATCGGCGGATCAGCGGGTCGGCGGATCAGGCCGGTTCTACGGGAAGCCACAACTCGCAGGTCGCGGTGGTGAAGTCCTCCGCCCGCTCGAGCACGGCGACGATCGACGGCCCGGGCCGCAGGCGCCACGGATTGGAGGGGAACCATTCGGTGGCGGTCGCCGCCCACATGGTCTGCAGGGCCTGCGGATGCGGTCCGCTGGAACGGAAGACCGCCCACGCACCAGCCGGCACCTCGATGGCGTCGAGGTCGTCGGGCGTCGACGTGCCCGGGGAGACGGCGACCCCGTGCAGATAGGTCAGTTCGCTCCCCTCGACCCCGTCGGCGTCGACATCGTCGCAGATCTGCAGCAGACCGTGCGGCTCGGTGCTGCTGAGGTCCTTCAGCCGCCCGTGCTCCTGCGGCGGCAGCGCGGTGATGTGCCGCTGGATGTGCGGATTGATGCCCTCGTGGAAGAGCGGAACCCGGGCCGCATGTCCGATCAGGCGGAACGAGGGGCGGTTGACGAGGCGGATGTCCATGGGGGTGCTCCCTTCGACGGTCAGGCGGAACCTGAGCTGCGGTTGTGCGCGCAAAGGGCCCCCTGCCCGGCGGACCTCGCTGAGTCCTGCGCCGTGGACGGCGCGGAACGCCCGCCCGAACGCCTCGGTCGAGCCGTATCCGAACCGCACGGCGATGGTCAGCAGATCTTCCTCGCCCCGCACCACGTCGGCGGCGGCGACCGTCATACAGCGTCGGCGCACGTACTCCGACAGCGGCATGCCGGCCAGCGACGAGAACATGCGTCGCAGGTGGTGCTCGGTCGTGCCGAGGTCACCGGCCAGCGCTTGGAGATCAAGAGCCTCGGCGAGGTGCTCCTCGACGACAGCCACGAGCCGGTTCAGTGCAGAGATCATGGGGGCCTCCTTTCGCACTCGACTTTGCCTGGTACGAACCCCGCCGCTCCCGATCGTTGCGGTCCGATTCGATCATGTGCGCGGCGGCACCGCAGTGCCTGAGACCTCACGAGGGTGTACTGCAGCTGTCACCAGTGCCAGCGCAATGGGCGATCGCCGCGCGAGGTCGTTGGGTGACCAAGCCGGTGGCGAGCACCACGTAGGGGCATCCCAGCCCTGGTGAAGGACGCCGAGGAAGGCTGAGCAACTCTCCCACCGGAGTCCCTCACCCCCTACTGGGGTAGCACCTCCACATTGGCTCCTGGGTATGACGCCAAGCGCCCAGCCGTCCCCGCATTCTTCGCCTCGTCAGCACGACGCATCGCGAAAGGGCGGATCATGAGGCTACGCAAGGCCGAGCGGCACCACGCGGAGGAACGGCCGCAGACCCAGGGCGATCCGGGTCTCGCCGTCGAGCTGCGCGGCGTCCGGCGGCAGTACGGGCGCGGCGCGGGCGCCGTGCACGCCTTGGCGGGCGTCGACCTCGCCCTGGCGCGCGGCACGTTCACCGCGGTCATGGGCCCGTCCGGTTCCGGCAAGTCCACCTTTCTGCAGTGCGCGGCCGGCCTGGACCGGCCCACTTCCGGGTCGGTGTGGCTCGGCGGCACGGAGATCACGGGCATGAACGAGAACCAGCTCACCGAGCTGCGCCGCAGCCGCCTCGGATTCGTCTTCCAGGCATTCAACCTGCTGCCCTCACTGACCGTGGAGCAGAACGTTCTCCTGCCGATGCGCCTGGCCGGCCGGCGCCAGGACCGTCGTCGGGCGGCATCGGTGCTCACGCAGGTCGGGCTCGCCGACAAGGCGCGGCGCAGGCCCGGGGAGCTCTCCGGGGGCCAGCAGCAGCGGGTGGCCGTCGCCCGCGCGCTGGTGACCAGCCCCGACGTCGTGTTCGCCGACGAGCCCACGGGCGCCCTCGACACCGGCACGGCCGCCGAGGTCCTCGGCCTGCTCCGGCACGCGGTGGACAGTCTCGGCGGCACTGTCGTCATGGTCACCCACGACCCGGTAGCGGCTGCCTGGGCCGACCGCGTGCTGTTCCTCGCCGACGGCACCTTCGCCGACAGTCTGGAACGCGGCTCAGCAGAACAGATCGCACAGCGGATGGCGTTGCTCACCGCCCGTTCGGCCCGCACCGGCGCGCTGGCGGGTGCGGCAGCGTGATGACGCCCAATGGACTCGCCCGAGCGGCCGTCCGCTTCAAGCCCGCATCCTTCGCAGGAACCTTCGTGGCGCTGATGATGTCGGCACTGATCGTCACGGCCTGCGGCATCCTGCTCGAAACCAGCCTGCGCGCGTCGGTGCCGGCCGAGCGGTACGCGAAGGCGCCGGTGATCGCGGCGGCGGACCAGAACGAGTACGTCGTGACGGGCAGCGGCGAGGACCGCGAGGCGGAAGCGGTCCCGCTGCCCGACACCGCCCGGATCGAGGTCAAACTGGCCGCGAAGGCCTCCCATGCGCCGGGCGCGGCCGGTGCCGTCGCGGACTTCACCTTCCCGGTACGCGCCGGGGACAGCCCGCTCACCGCGCACGGCTGGGGCTCGCACGCGTTCACCGGCACCGAGATCACGTCGGGGAGCGCGCCCGGCCCCGGCGAGGTGGCACTCGACCATGCCTCCGCCACCGCTGCGAAGGCCACCGTCGGCGACACCGTCACGCTCCAGAGCGCCGCCGGCAAGCAGGACTTCCGCGTCTCGGGCATCGCCGCGGCCGGCCCCGAGGACACGACCGCGAAGGCGGGTCCCGGCGGTGCTCTCGCCTGGTTCGCGGACACCCAGGCCCCCACACTCGCCGGCCACCCCGGCAAAGCAGACGCCATCGCCGTGCTCGCCGAGCACGGCACCGATTCCCGGGCCCTCGCCGACTCCGTGACGAAGGCACTGGCCGGCTCCGGCGCCCAGGTGCACGCGGGCGACGCCCGGGGTGCGGTCGAGGACCCGGGACTCGGCTACGCCAAGGTGACGCTCTTTGGAATCGGCGGCTCCTTCGGCGCCATCGCCACCATCGTCGCGATCTTCACCGCAGCCGGGACCGTGGCCCTGTCCGTGTCCCAGCGCGCCCGGGAGTTCGCGCTGCTGCGCGCCATCGGCGCCACCCCTCGGCAGATCCGCCGCGCGGTCGCCTCCGAGGCCCTGCTCGTCGCACCGCTCGCCGGCATCGCCGGCTGTCTGCCCGGTATCGGGCTCGCCCACTGGTGGTTCGGGCAGTTGCAGGACCGGGGCGCCATTCCCGAATCGGTGCGGATGCACGTCTCCGGGATACCCCTTCTCGCCGCCGTCGTGATCGGACTGCTGACCGCGCTCGGCGCGGGCTGGATGGCCGGACGCCGGCCCGCGAAGATCAAACCGGGGCAGGCGCTCACCGAGGCGACGACGGAGCGGCTGCGGCCAGGTCTCATCCGTACCGTGCTGGGAATCGGTGCTGTCGTGGGAGGGGCGATCCTCACCGGCGTCGCGGCCCGTGCCACGGGAGACGACGCGGCCGGCGCCGCCCTCGGCGTCGTCCTGCTCTTCATGCTCGCCGTGGCGCTGCTCGGACCGCTCCTGGCCCGCCTGTGCGCGGGGCTCTTCGGTCTCCCGCTGCGCGGCGCGGGACCCGCCGCAGGGCTGGCGGCCGCCAACTCCCGTGTCAACGCCCGCCGTCTCGCCTCCGCGATCACCCCCATCGTCCTGGCCATGGCGTTCGCCTCGACGCTCGTCTTCATGCACACGAGCGAGAACCACGCCGCCGACAAGCAGGTGCGCGCGGGCATTACGGCAGACCACGTGGTGACGGACCCGGCCGGACTCCCGGTGGACGCGGCGGCGCAGGCCGCGCGCGCACCGGGCGTGGACACGGCCGTCGGTCTGCTGAACACGCAGGTGCTGGTCCCGGTGGGCTCCGGAGAGTTCAAGTCGTTGCAAGGCGCGGCGACGCAGGCAGTCACCGGCTCGGGAGCCGCACTCGCGAAGGTCCAGGACCTGGACATACGTGAAGGCAGCCTCGACCGACTCGGCACGGGCCGCATCGCCATCGACAAGACCCTCGCCACCTCGGCGAGCGCCAAGGTCGGCGACCGGCTCCCGCTCTACCTCCCCGACGGCACCAAAGCCGACCCCGAGATCGTCGCCGTCTACGGCCGGGGCCTCGGCCTGTCCACGGTGACCATGGACCGGGCGTCCCTGAACGGCCACGTCACCTCCGGCTTCGACAGCACGCTGCTGGTGCGCGGCGGCTCCGAGAAGTCGCTCACCGCCCTGGGTGAGGTCACCGACGCCTCCGGCTACGCCACCGAGCGGAACCTCGACGCGAAACTGGGCTCCTGGACCAACAACATGATGGCCGCGGTCCTCGGTGGCTTCGCCGCCATCGCCGCCGTCAACACCCTGATCATGACGGTCCTCGACCGCCGCACCGAGCTGGGCACACTGCGCCTGATCGGCTCCACCCGACGCCAGGTGCTGCAGATGCTCCGCTGGGAGGGCCTGCTGGTCTCCGCGGTCGGCATCATCCTCGGCTCCGCGATCGCCGCGGCCACGCTGATCCCGATGATGCGCGGCACGACCGGCGAGCTGCCCTACGTTCCCCCGCTGCTGTACGGATCCTTCGCAGCCGGGGCCGGCGGCCTGGCCCTGCTGGCGCTCGCGCTGCCCGCGCGAGCGACACTCCGCCGCTGGTCGTAGCCCTATGACGGGGGGCGGAAGCCCGCACGACGCCCGACCGGCTGACGGCTCCGCCCCCTCGTCGACCCCCATCACCGCACAAGAGGAGTACAAGCATGTCCTCGGCCGGCGAAACCGCTGTGGCACACCCCGCAAGCCTCACGCCAAGACCCTCCGCGCCGGGCACCGGCAACGAGTTCACCCCGCTGCCGCGCGCGGTCCGTGAGCAGGAGCTGCTGGCTCGGCGCCCCGGATGGTACGCGCGCACTCGACGTGGGACCACTACCCAACGGCGACTTCCGAGTGAGCGCCCAACTCCCCCTCATCGACGAGGACTTCACGTGACGACGCGTGTCATCGTCGTCGACGACCAGGCCATGGTGCGGGCCGGCTTCGCCGCACTACTGGCCTCCCAGGGCGACATCGACGATGGACGGCCTCAACGCGGCACGCCGTCTCCTCGCTCCCCGCTGCTGTCGGTAATCACTAGAAACAGCTCGCGGGCCCGCCTGCAGAACTGCTCGACCTCCCTGACATCCGGCTCGTGACCGTCCGCCAGCATCCGGGCCTGCAACTGCTCGGAGCGCAACCCGCCATAGCGCGCCCCCACCTCCGCCGTCACCGGTTGGACCGCGATGTGCAGATGCTTGCGCGCGTCACGGCCATGCGACCACATACACATATAGGTCTGCTCGGGCCGGCACAGTGTCTCCACGACACGAGCGGCATCGCGCAACAGGGGGCCCAGTTCCGCGACCGCAGTGTCGTCGAGCTCCGCGAGGGCCACGACATGCTCTCGAGGTCCAACGATCAAGGTGCCGAGATTCATCGGACCGACAACGTGGTTCACCACCCATGCAGCGGTTCCGTACAGAACGCCGCCCCGGCTCGCGGCGTGAATCCGACAACTCCTCATCCAGGCCCGCCAAGAGGCCCGGCGCACCCTGGTACCTGCGCCCGGTTGCGCCACAGCGAGTTCGGGCAAGCCGCACACAGACCCCGCCCCTGTGCGAACGCTTCGGGACCCCGCGTCGTGAACCGCAGAGGGGCCGACGACTCGGACTGGGCCGCGGCAGGAGGCGGCGGGGCAGGCCGATCGACAAGGTGCACCGCACTGTGACCGCAGGCCGGGGCCGACCCCCGGGCGTTGTCGTGTCACGCCCCCGGCCTGCACCAGCACCCTCAGGCAGCAGTGGGACCGTATCGCCACATCGGCGCCATTTGCGGAGTAGGCTTCAAATTGCGTGGTAAACAGAAGACTTCGGTGCCCCACCGGTCATCTTCTCGCGATCTCTGCCTCAGGGGCAGCGGAGGACATCCGATCCGCAGCGCCACCCGCTCTCCGTCCACGCAACGAAGCGGCCGCAGACCGTTCAGGCACGTCCCTCTCTTTTCGCCGGAGACGGCAGCACCCCGTTGTCCGAGCCATGGGACATCGGCCTTTTCACACTCGCGGCACACCTTGCACCCGCCCGTGAGGCCAGCGCCACCAACCACCGGAAGTAACCATGTTGAATCCCACCGCCACAGAAGTCCGCACCGCACTGGCCCTCTTCGCGGACACGGTCATCGCCGATTTACGCCACTCGACAGCAGACAGCCGCCGCAGACGTGCAGACTCCGCCCGCACGCTGTGCGCCCTCACAGGAACACGCGACCTGACCACCGCACTGTCCACCGCTGACGGATTCCTCCTCAAATCCCTCCACCTTGGCAAATTGAAGTAGGCAACACCCCGGGCGGTCCCCTCCACCGACATGGAGGCGTGGCGTTCCCACGCGCCTGCGCCGAGACGGGCACGAGGGGGAGACCGGCCCGGACCTCAGCGCCGTCCCCCCACGTCGAGCCGTCGCGCACGGCGCAGCGCCCGATGCATCTGCCACACGACGGACTCAGCCTTCGCCGCGGGGACCAGAGCCGCAGCCACTTCCCTCAGTTCCATGTCCAGTTGTCGCGACATGCCCACCAGGAGTTCCTCGGCATCATCGCGACTGCACGAGGCCAGGACCATCACCGCGCCGCAGGCCTGCTCGATCACCGCGCGTTGGGCCATCTCGCGCTGCAGCTGAGTGATTTCCTCACACAGTGCGACCTCCGCGTCCATGCCCCGCTGTTCCTCCGGCGGCGCGGTCATTCGACCCATGGCATGTACCTCTCCGCTGCGCGGTGCCCCGCCCGGCCACAACCGCACCGGAACGCCCGGCCGGGACATCCGCCGCATCCGTCTCAGTCGCGGTACTCGCGATCCCTGCGGTCCTGGCGGATCCAGCGCCCCCGACGCGGACGGCCGGAGCGACGATCCCAAAGATCCTCACGCTCACGGCGGTCCAGATACTCCCCGTACTCCCCGATGTCAGCGTCCCGCCGGCCGAAACCCCGACGACCGCTCCGGCCGTACCGCGTGCCCACGAACAACAGCACGGCTCCGAACACCCACCACAAAGGGTTGAGGAATCCGAGGCCGAACAGCACAACGAGAAGGATGAGCAGAAGGACGAACACGACGGGCCTCCGGTGGGGCATGGGCATCGCTGCCGGGGTCCGGGGCCTCTACGCACAGGGTAACCCCGCCCGTCGGCCAGGGATCCGCGCACGGTGATCCGGCACAACTCAGCGCGTTCGATGGCCACTTGGCACCTGTTCGGCGAAGGAGTCGGGGACTAGCGTGCAACGAGCCGCCCCGGCCCCCGGCAGCCCGAACAGCCAGCGCGCCCCGCCACGGGGCGCACCTGCGCATCGGATCCGGAACCCGCCACGCCACGAACGTGGCCATTCCCGTGCTCGCCCGCCGCGACGTGATCCCGCGCGCCCCCGGCACGAGCCCGATGCACTCCGAGCGGGCGCCCGTCCCTCGCCCGCCGCGACGCGCTCGTTCCACATCTGGCGGTGCTCATGTACGCACTGATCCTTACGGCAGCGACACCCTTCGTTCTGCTCGCCACCGTGATGGGCCTGTCCTGGTGGGAGGACCGCGTGCTGCCACCGGTCACGCCGCTCGAGGAGGTTCTGATCGAGGCCCAGGTCGCTCCGGTGGCCCCGCCCGTGCTTCCCCACCTCACCGGCGCCCATGAACCGTTGACACCGTAGGTCGTCCGGCGTTGACTGACAGCGCGGGTAGGGCTGTGCCGCTCCGGATCGTTCGGGCCGGGCATACCGCCGCTCCCGCTTCGCCCGGACCCCGCGGAAGGCAGCGACTCCCCCGCGGTCCGGAGGTCCGGGCATGCTCTTCTGGTTGCTTCTCCTCCTTGCTGATCCTTTTGGTGTTCGGGCTCGGCTTCACCGTGCAGATTCTCTGGTGGGTCGCAGCCGTTCTCCCCGTCGTCTGGATCGCCGGCTTCGCCCTGCGCAACCGCAGGGAAGGGCGCCGCAACGCTCACAGGAGCGGACGCCGTCACAGCCGCAGCAGCAGCCACGGATGATCCGCGCCGGACACGCTCACCCAGCCGCCCACAAGCAGAGGACCGACATGAGCTTCGGACAGACCATCAAGCACAAGACCCAAGCCATCACGGGCCGTGTCACCGAACGCATCGGCCGCAAGACCCGCAACCGCCGCATGCAGCGCCAAGGCGCGGGTGACCGTGTCACCGGAAACCTCAAGCAGTCCGGCGACAAGGCCAAGGACGCCTTCAAACGCTGACCACGAACGCAGCGGTGCCCACCTCACGTTGACGCCACCCGGCCGGTGTCAACGCGCGACCACCCACCAGGGATCGACCGGCATGAGGCGCAACTCCCCGCATGCCCGCGACAGGAGTCGGCAGCCATGCTCACCACCGTGATCAACGGTCCGCCCACTCCGACGACCAGCATCACCAGGTAAAGGAACGTGCCACGCCATGACGTACGACCAAGAACGTGCACGTCAACCGCAGAGCGGAATCCCGCACACCGCCGGAAAGCAGCCGCCGCGGGCTCCGTCGCCCAGCCTGCACGAACCGACCGTCAGCACCGTCGACGCCCACCGCATCACGGCACCGGAACTACTCCCGCAGGGCGACCACGACAAGCTCACCACGCGCCTCCAACAAGCCCTCAGCACCTTCGTCGAGAGCCCGCGCCAGGCAGTGGAACAAGCGGACACCGCGCTCGGTGAAGCCACCACCCAGCTGACCGAAGCCCTCACGGAACGGCGACGCATGCTGCGTACCGTCTGGCAGGGCAAGGACACCGAGGCCCAGACCGAGGAACTGCGCCTGGCCCTGCGCCAGTACCGCGAGACCGTCGAACGCATACTCAGCCTGTAGGCACCCGCGCCCAGCCGCCCGCGTTTCGGACGACCGGGCGGTGTGCCGTCCGTTCGTCGCCGGGGCGTCGCACCGTTCGCGCCGGTCCGGAATCAGTGATCGATTCGTTCCCTGTGCTGCGCCCGGAGTTCCTCGCGCAAGTGGCGGGCCGCAACACCGGCCTCCAGCCCGAAGAGTTCAGCGGCTTGCTGGTAGGTGTGGCCGCCCAGGAGTGTGACGCCCAAAAGCGCCTTCTTGGTGCCGCACGCCGGAGCTGGACACAACGTCTTCCCTTGCCCGTCTCCGTCGCCCCTCCCGCGGGCACGGGGCGCGGCATCGGCGAAGCCATGGCGCGGCCGCCGCCTTCGCACGGCTCGCGCGCGGATCGCGTCCCAGAGCTCCACGACGAGTCGCCGCCGCTGTTCGCGCGGACCGGCATCGCCGTCTCCCACGAGCGCCCCGCGCGACATGGCCTCGACGAACGTCTCCTGAGCAGCGTTGTTGTCCTCGCACAGCAGACACGCGAGGGTGTACAGCTCTGCCGCGTGCCGGTCATACAGTGCACCGAGGGCATCGGCTGATGCGCTGTCCCGGCTCTGATCGGGCAAGGTGTGTTCGTCAACGCCGTGGTGAGACCTGCGAGCCGAGCTGTGGGCCCCGTGCAGAATCGGTTTCATGATCTATACCGCCTGTGGCCGACTGACATGGTCAACGGCCAGGGCTGGGGCCCGCGCACCAATGCTAGTACTCGCATGCGTCATCCGCGAGAACGCCGGCGCCGTGCGGCCGGATGACGAATTCCGCTGGCATGACGTGTGGTATTCGCTCAGGGGGTTACTCCGGCGGCACGGCGTGGTCAGCAGTGAATCCCCCCGGGGGTCTGCCTCGTCGAGGCTCTCCTGGTTCAGGCTGTAGCCAGGAGAGCCGCCCTCATGAAGGGCCCGCCGCACGGCACCGTCGGATGAGATCGGTCGTGGAGACACCGGCCGTGTACCGCACGAGGCGCAACCTTCCCGCATCGGCGACCGGGCCGAAGGCCTCTTCGAGTGCCTCCGCCGAGAGGTCGTCCCCGTGCACGACCACGTCGATGCCGTGCAGGTCCAGGAACCCGTTCGTGACACGGTAGGGCGCGTTCGGGAGCACCGTGTCGACGTACCGGCACGCCTCGATCACAGCGACCCGCTCCGCCAGCGTCATGATGGGCCTGCGCTTGTACGTGGCCACGACCTCGTCCGAGAGCACTCCGACGATCAGCCGCTCCCCGAAGTCCCGCGCGGCCCTGAGCAGGGCGACGTGCCCCGGGTGGAACAGGTCCCCGACCATGTCGACGTATACGTTCCCGCGCTCAGCCACGCCTGTTGCCTCCCGACGGTTCCGAGCGGGCCAACACCGTGCTGGCCGCCGCACTCTGTCAACTGTCCGCCGGTCGAGGGCCGAACCGGTCGAGGACCGCAGCAGATCAAGAAGGGTCACTCACGCCCCTGGTACGAGCCTTCGACCGGGAGTGGTTTACCCAGGGGCAGCGCGGACACCCGGCTCCCTCGAACGAACGGTCGTCGGCATCCGCCCGGACCCCAGCGGCAGGCCGACACGTCGATCCCGCGGTCCCGAAGTCGACGCGGTCGCTCGCGACTCGCGCGTCGGCACCGTGGTCCTCAACGTCGGCCTCGTCGACATCAGGGTCGTCGCCTGCAGTTCGTGCAGGCCCGCGCCGCGCGAGCGGTCGGGCCCGCGCCATGACGGACCCGGCGCCCTCATGTACAGGGCCACCAGGGCGGCCCAGCCCCGCCACCCGGTCTCCCGGCTGTCCCCCGGACAGCTCTTCACCTCATCCCAGAACGGATCAAGGTAAATGAACCGAGTGATAATGGGCCTCGCCCTGGGCGGAGGCTACGTCCTTGGCCGGATGAAGAAGGCCAAATTCGCCTTCGCCGTCGGAACGTTGGTGGCGGGCAAGCGAATGAAGCTCGACCCCCAGGCCCTCACCGAGCTAGTGTCCAAGCAGTTGGAGAGCAATCCCCAGTTCAAGGCGCTGGGAGAGCAACTCCGCGAGAACGTCCGCGGCGTCGGTAAGGCAGCGACGGCCTCTCTGGTCACCCGCCGCTTGGAGAGTGTGGCGGAACGGCTGCACGACCGCACTCTCGGCGTGCAGGACCGGCTCTCCGAGGTCGGGGACGTCGCCCCCGAGGCGACCGCCCCGGTGAAGGATGCGGCGACGCGCGTCACCGGGAGGCGGGGCAAGCAGACCGCGGACGAGTCGGCCGAGACGGACGAGACGGACGAGACGACCGAGACGGCCGGGCCTGACAAGGCCTCCGAGAAGACACCGAAGACGCAGGAGTCCTCGAAGGAGGAGGACGGCGCGCCCGACGAGCACCGCAACGGCAAGCAACAGCGTCCCGCCGCGAAGTCCCGGCCCCGTCGCGGCGAGGAGACGCCCTCCACACCACGCGGCAGCGCTCGCCGGACCGTGTCGTCCCGCACGCAGGGAGGTCGGCACAATGGCTGATGCCAAGAACCCGCTGGGGGCGATCGCCACCGGTCCGGCCGTCGACCGCCTGAAGGCAGAGGCCCAGGCCTATCTGATGGCGCAGGTCATGCGTCTCGTGTCCGGTGCGGGCCAGAAGCTCGACGGAGCCACCGGAAAGCTCACCGACATGGCTGAGGGCCAGGGGCCCGGCCTGATGAAGATGGCCCTGTCCGGCGGCAAGAAGCTCGCCGAGGGCAAGGGTCCTCTGCGTACCGCGATGGAGGTCGGAGCCGGCGGAATCAAGGACAAGGTGACAGGCATGTTCAAGGGCCTCGGCGGCAAACGCAAGAAGGGCGGCGCCGGCCAGAAGCCCACCGTCATCCTGGAGTACGTCGACGTGGGCGTGCCGCTGCGGCAGGCATACGACCAGTGGACGCAGTACCAGGAGTTCTCCCAGTTCGCCACGGGCGTCAAGGGCGCCACCGTCGCCGACGACACCACCTCCGACTGGAAGCTGAAGGTGTTCTGGTCCAACCGGAGTTGGAAGGCCCACACCACCGAGCAGGTCCCCGACCAGCGCATCACTTGGACGTCGGAGGGTGCCAAGGGATCCACCAAGGGCGTCGTCACCTTCCACGAGCTGGGCGAGAACCTCACGCGCATCGTGCTGGTCATCGAGTACTACCCGAAGGGGCTGTTCGAGAAGACCGGCAACATCTGGCGCGCGCAGGGGCGTCGTACCCGGCTGGACCTCAAGCACTACGCCCGCCACATCACGATCAAGGGCGAGGCGGAGGACGGTTGGCGCGGCGAGATCCGCGACGGCGAGGTGGTGGTCAGTCATGAGGACGCGCTGGAACAGGAGGAGCAGGAGCGCGAGGAGTTGGAGGCAGCAGAGGGCGGCGACGGCGACGAGGACCTCGATGCCGAAGAGTCCAAGAGTCAACAGGACGAGTACGAGGCCGAGTTCGACGACGAGGCCGACGCGGACGCGGAAGAGCGCAACGCCGCGCACGACGAGGAGCAGGGCGGTTCGGAGCACGCACAGGACGAACGGGAGCCCGAGGGTGAGAATGAGGACGGCCATGCCCTAGCAGGCGACGGGCGCCGGCGGTAGACGCACCGCTCCCCCTTCGCAGGGAGGTCCGCCCGGGCATGGACGCGCCCGGGCGGACCGGTGCGAGTGGAGAGGCGGCGGCGAGGAGCCGTTACGCGTCGCCGGTGGGGCCCTCGGTGGCCTGGGTGATGACGCCGGCCACCGTGGCGGGTCGGGAGACGTAGACGGAGTGGCTTCCGGGGGTTTCGGAGACGATGGCTCCGGTGCGCTCGGCCATGGCGCGCTGGGCGGGCGGCGGGATCATGCGGTCGTCGGTGGCTACCAGGTACCAGGCGGGCTTGGTCCGCCACGCGGGCTCGGAGACCGCCCCGCCGAGTGCGTCGACGCCCCAGGGCACCTGGGAGTCGGCCATGAACGCGGCCTGGGCTGCGGGCAGATCGGCGGCGAAGGAGTCCGCGAACTTGTCGCGGTCCAGGAACAGGAATCCGTTCTGCGGGGGCAGGATCGGCGGCACCGGCGCGCCGGGCGGCGGGTCCGCGATCAGGGTGTTGACCGACTCGCCCTTGTCCGGGGCGAACGCGGCGACGTAGACGAGGGCGGCGACGTTCGGGTGGTTGCCGGCCTCGGTGATGACGGCACCGCCGTAGGAGTGCCCGACCAGGACGGCCGGTCCGTCGAGCCCGTCGAGGATCTGGTGGGTGGCGGCGACGTCGCCGGCCAGTGACAGGGTCGGGTTCTGCACGATGTGCACCCGGTAGCCGTTCTCGGTCAGTTCCTTGTGGAGGCCCTGCCAACCCGAGCCGTCCACGAACCCGCCGTGCACCAGCACGATGTTCCGGATCGTCGCCATGATCACTCCTGCCGGAGAGGGACAGGCCCGGCGCCTGTCCGATGCCGCACAGTCAAGTCGTGGGGCGGGCGGTGGACCATGCGGAACAGTACGCAGAAATTCTGCGCACATCGGCGTCGGCGGCATCCGTCCGACGGCCTGCCACGACCGCGCACGGACCGCGGCTGCCTCACTGCTCTCTCGTGTACGGCAGTCCTCGGACGGCGCCCGTCGCGGCAGTTGCTTGTCAGCCGGTGTGCCGCGGGACGCGCTGTGGCACTGTCACTTGCGACGTGTACGTCCTGGACCCTGGGGGTTGCGATGAGGTCGGCACTCTTCTTGGCCCCCTTCGACGAGCTCGCGGATCCACGGCTCGTCGCGGACCTGGCGGTCGAGGCGGAGGACGCGGGGTGGGACGGCTTCTTCCTCTGGGATCACGTGTCGTGGCGGCCACCGGTCCGGGAGTTGGCCGACCCGTGGGTGTCCTTGGCCGCGACGGCCGCCACGAGCCGGATCCGGCTCGGGCCGATGGTGACGCCGCTGGCCCGCAGGCGTCCGGTGAAGGTGGCTCGTGAGACGGCCACGCTCGACCGGTTGTCGGACGGGCGCCTCACGCTCGGCGTCGGTCTGGGAGACGACCGGTTCGGTGAGGAATGGTCGCGCACGGGCGAGCAGCTCGATGCGAAGGAGCGCGCGCACATGCTCGACGAGTCGCTCGACGTGCTCAGGCAGGCGTGGAGCGGCGAGCCGGTGCATCTGATCGGGACACATGTCGTGGTCGACGGCGTCCGGTTCCTGCCGCGTCCCGTCCAGCGTCCCGGTGTGCCGGTCTGGGTGGCGGGTTTCCCGGGCAAGGCGGCGCCGCTGCGGCGGGCGGCGCGGCACGACGGCTTCGTTCCGGTCAATCTGCAGCATCCCGATCAACTCGCCCGGATCGCCGCGTCGTTGCGGGAGTTGCGCGGTGACGAGGCGGGGGACATCGCGGCGGTCCTCCCGCGCGACATCGACCCGGCGCCGTACGAGACGGCGGGTGCGACGTGGTGGCTGGTCGAGCTCGGCCCGGGCACGACGCCCGACGGTGTTCGCGAGGTCATCCACCGCTCGTTCTGACGACGCCAACGGCACGTGGAGCGTCCGTGCCGTCAGCTCGCCGGGTCCTCGATGCCGGGCGGGCCCACGGCACACTGCTCGGGCCGGCCCACGCCGTGGCGAGCGCACCGCAGAACGTCTATGTGCGATGCGCGAGCTGCCACCGCACCCCGTCGATGATGGTCTGCAGTCCATCGCGGAAGCGGGCGTCGAAATCCACGTCCGCGTACAGCGATCCGACGGCGGCGGCCATCTCGGCGAGCTCCGGGTCCTCCTGGGCCTGCGGAAGAACCTTCGTACCTTCGGTGGACATGCCGTGGTAGGCCTGCTCCTCCACCGTGAAGCCCAGAACGAAGTAGAAGACGGAGAAGAGTTTGCTCAGGGCCTCGTTCGGTGACAGGCCCGCGTCGACGAAGGCTCGGCGATAGAGGTTCCCCGCGCGCAGGGTGTTGCTCCGGCTCACGTGCGTACCGGCCACGAGCCGGGCGCCGTCACGGCGGGACAGGAGCGCCGCTCGGATCCTCTCGGACAGGTCCATGACGCGCCGGTCCCAGGCCGCCGACGGAGCGTCTTCGGTGACGTCCGCCATCAGGAGTTCGGCCAGCTCGCTGAGCAGAGCGTTCTTGTCGGCGAAATGCCAGTACAGGGCTCCCGGAGCGACCGTCAGGGACGCGGCCAGGCGACGCATCGTGAGTCCGTTCAGCCCCTCGGCATCCAAGAGCGAGAAGGCTTCTCGCGTGATGTCCGAGCGTTTCAAACCCATCTCCCGCGCTCCACTCCCGTTCGCGGTCCGGACGGCCCGCCGGAGAACTCCGGCGATGCCTTCCTGACGGCACTCCGCGTGATGTTAGCCAATCGCCGACACCCACGGCGGCCCGCCCACCGCAGCGGGGAACGGGCTCCTCCGGATCCGGGCCGACGCCTGGCATGGCGTCACGCCGCACCTCAGTGACGGGCCGGAAGAAGACGGGCGTCGGAGTAGTCCGGCAGCCGGAACCCGTTGGACACACGGAGCTGCGGACGCACCAGGAGCGGCCTCATCCGGCTCGGCAGATATCCGAAGAGCTGCACGAGCCGGGTCCGTGCGGCTACACCGAAGGGCGTCGCCGGCGTCATCATCCTCGCCCCCTCGTTCCGACCCAGTTCCTGCACGGTGGTGATCCACGGCCGGAGCACCCGTTCGTAGGAGGCCAGACCGGCGGCCACGTCACCGCCGCACCGGGCCAGCTCGCCCGCCAGGACGTAGGCGCCGACCAGGGAGATGGTGGCGCCGTGCCCGGAGAGCGGCGAGGCACAGTACGCGGCATCGCCCACGAGGCCGACCCGCCCCTTCGACCAGGAGCCGAGCACGACCTGGGAGAAGGAGTCGAAGTAGAAGTCCGGCGTCTCATCGATGTGCCGGGCGATGCGGGAAGCCTCCCAGCCCATGTCGGCGATGCGCGAGCGCACGATGTTCTTCGTCAGTTCCGTGTCGCGGTAGTCGTAGTCCAGGGGGCTCTCGTTGAAGGTGAAGGCAGCGAGGGCTCGCGTGTTGCCCTCGGCCGAACGCACCACGAGGGAGCGGCCCGGTTCGCCGTAGAGGTGGGCGACGTCGTGCAGTTGGAGGTCGTTGGGAACGGTCCACCATGCGATGTACGAGCCCAGGTGGCGCAGGAACGCCCGCTCGGGACCGAACAGCTTCTTCCGCGTGGCCGAGTGCAGTCCGTCCGCGCCGATGACGGCATCGAACGTGCGCGGTTCAGCGTGGTCGAACTGGACGCGGACGCCTTCGTCGCTGTCGTCCAGGACGGCGATGCGGTCGCCGAAGAGGTACTCGACATCGTCCGCGGTCGCTCGGTAGATGACCTTCGAGAGTGACCCGCGGCCGATCTCGATCTCGGCGATGGGTCCGTCACCGTGGAACCCCTCGACCGGGATGAAGGCCTGGGCCGCGTTGCGGTCGTCCACGAGGCGGAGGCCGTCGGTCGGGGTGCGGGCCGCACGCATCTCCTCCAGCAGGCCCATGCGCCGCGCCACCTCGCGGCCCACGCCGCGCACGTCGATGATCTGGCCTCCCGTGCGCAGTTCGGGGGCCTGCTCGACGACGGTGACGTGGGCGCCGTAGCGACTCAGCCAGTAGGCGAGTGCGGGCCCGGCGACGCTCGCCCCGGAGATCAGCACAGAGGTTCCGCGCAGCGATTCCTTCGGCATGACAAAGGCTCCCAAAGTACTTGAACGGCGTTCATTGAACAGCGTTTAAGTTAGGGCGCCCTTAGTTTGATCGTCAAGCGCATCGGCCGGTTGACTTTTGGTCGCTGACCAAGTTCACTGAAGATGAAGTTGGTCAGTGACCAAGGCGTGATTCGCTCGCCGAGACGCCGCCCTCCGGCAGGACCACGGCGCGCACGCAGCGCTCCAGGCACACCTCCGCACGGCATGGCGCCTTCCGACACCGCGATGCGCTGTCGGCAGCCAACTCCCCTTCCCTACAAGGCAATTGCCGTCCCCTGTCCGGCTCTCGCCCTCACCCAGGAGCAAAACATGACTGCGAAAACATGGTTCATCACCGGCGCGTCCAAGGGGTTCGGCCGGCAGTGGACGCAGGCCGCGCTGGAACGCGGGGATCGCGTCGCCGCCACGAGCCGGACCACCGGCGTCCTCGACGACCTGAGCAAGGAACACGGCGACCGGCTGCTGCCCATCCAGCTGGACGTCACCGACCGCCCGGCGGTCGACGCCGCCGTGCAGCTGGCCGTCGCACACTTCGGGCGCCTCGACGTCGTGGTCAACAACGCGGGTTACGGCCTGTTCGGCATGGTCGAGGAGACCAGCGAGGAACAGGCGCGCACGCAGCTCGACGTCAATCTGCTCGGTCCGCTCCGGGTCACCCAGGCGACGCTGCCACACCTGCGCGCCCAGGGCAGCGGGCACATCATCCAGGTCTCGTCCGTCGCCGGCGTCTTCTCGCTGCCCGGCCTCGGCCTCTACCACGCCTCCAAGTTCGGACTGGAGGGGTTCACGGCGAGCCTGGCCAAGGAGGTGAAGGACTTCGGCATCAACGTCACCCTGGTCGAACCCGCCGGCTACGCCACCGAATGGACCGGCCCGTCCGCCGTGCACGCCGAGCGGCTGCCCGCTTACGACGCCTTCCGCGCCGCCATGCAGCGTCCGGCAGGAGTCCGGGGCGAACCGGCGGCCACCCGCGCCGCGATCCTCGCCGTGGTCGACGCCGAACAGCCGCCCCTGCGGGTCTTCTTCGGCAAGGGCCCCCTCGACCTGATGCGCACCGAGTACGCGTCCCGCATCGAGGAGTGGGAGCGCTGGGACGACGTGTCGCAAGCCGCCTTCGGCGCCTGACCACGACCGCGGAACCGGCCGATAACCAGGGCCGTGACCAGCCCACTTGTACCATGACCGGGAAAACACCAGTGGGCGACGGGGCAAGGAACGGGGCACGGGGATGCGCTGGACGCTGGACGACGTGATCGAAGCGGCGTTCGCCACGCTCGAGGCCGAAGGGCTCGACAAACTGTCGCTGCGCGGCGTCGCCCGCACCCTCGGCTCCCACCTCAACTCGGTGAGCTGGTACGTGAAGACGAAACAGACGCTCATCGAGACCCTGGCGGACCACATCATCGGGTCCGTCGACGTCACCCACCTGCCGGACCAACCGCTGGACCGCGTCCGGACGGTAGCCGTCCGCTACCGCGACGCCCTGCTCGCACACCGCGACGGCGGCCGCCTGGTGGCCGGCACCTTCACCGGCACGGGCAGGACGCTACGGGTCGCCGACACCATCGTCGGGGCCCTGTTGGACGCCGGGTTCGACCGGGCGGGCGCCGCGCGCCTGTGCTGGGCGATCGTCTACTTCACGCTCGGTCTGACCCAGGAGCAGCAGACGCCGGCCGCTGACCCCCGGGGTTCGTTCGGCGAACTCGTTGCGAGCGGCGCGTACCCGGCCCTCGCCCGCGTCGGCGAGGAGCTCATGGTCGCCGACTCCTTCGACGACCGCTTCCACTACGGCCTGGAGCGGATGCTGCACTCCCCCGCGTGACCACCCGCGCCGCCCCCACGAGCCCGCCCCGCACACATGCCATCAAGTCGCCCGACCACGCCCATCGATCCTAAGTGGATAGAGTTATCCAGTTCCTGTTACGGTGACATCAGTGGACCCGCGTGGTCCGCATCGAGAGGAGTGACGATGTCGCGCAGGATCTGGCTCCCGCTGGGGGCGGTCGTTCTGGTGGTGAACGCGGTGCAGTGGGTGACCGCCGAAGCGATCACGGCGGCGGCTTGGACACACCCGCCCTACAGCTACGCGACCAACTACATCAGCGACCTCGGCGTACCCGACTGCGGTGCCCAGTTCCAGGGCCGCGATCTCTGCTCACCGATGCACCCCCTCATGAACACCTCCTTCGCCCTCGAAGGCATCCTGTTCGCGACCGCGGTGGTCCTCCTCGCCCGGCTCACCGCCGGACGGACACGACGCGTCATCACCGCCCTCGCGCTCGCACACGGCGTGGGCATGGTGATGGTCGGCCTGTTCCACGGCTCGGCAGAAGGCCCCGACTACTCCCTCGCCCTGCACATGACCGGTGCCGGGATCGGCATCCTGTGCGCGAACACGATCGCCATCGTCGCGGGATCCCTACGCAGCCTCCGACTCCCCCGCGCCTACCGGGTGTTCAGCATCGCCGTCGGCGGGCTCGGCCTGCTCAGCGAGGTGTTCGTGGGCGCCTCGGAGAACACGGCCGGCGTCTTCGAGCGCGGCGGCGTCTACTCATGGCTCCTGTGGAGCGTCGTCACCGGCACTCTGCTCCTGGCACGGCATCTGCGCCGCCCGGCCATGGTGGAGAATGTCCCGGCGTGAGCCCCGACCCGAACCCCCCGCTGCGCGCCGACGCCGAACGCAACCGCCGACTGATCCTGCACACGGCCGATCGCATGCTCGCCCAACGGGGGGCGGCCGTCACCCTCAACGAGATCGCGCACGAAGCGGGCGTCGGGGTCGCCACCGTCTACCGGCGCTTCCCCGACCTCCAGGTCCTCATCGACACGCTGTTCACCGAGCGGTTCACCCACTTCGTCCAGCTCGCGACCGAGGCCGCGTGGCAGCCGGAGCCGGGCCGGGCCCTGTGCCACTACCTGCTCGAAGCCGCGCAGTGGCGGGCCCGGGACCAGGCGCTGGAGGTCATCCTCGCCCACGCCAGCCTCAAGACGGAAGCGGTCACCCGGGCCCGCGACGAGCTCGGCCGGCTGGTGGACTCCATGGTCGAACGCGCAGTGGCCGCACAGGCGGTCCGCGCCGACTTCGCGTCCGCGGACGTGTACCACTTCTTGTACATGGTGGGCGCGGTGGCCGACCGCACCCATGGTGTCTCTCCCGACGCCTGGCGCCGCTACGCGGAGATCCTGCTGACCGGATTCGGCCTGGAACCGGCGACGGACGCGCGCACGCCCGCGATGACCGACGCGCAACTGCGCCGGTCCTGGCCCACACCCGCCCCGCCCACGGACTGACCCGGCGCCCGCTCCCCTGCCACCTCTCCACACCGGGCCACCGCCAGGACCCTCGATCGCCGACATCATCCGGTCCATCGCGGGCGAGCTGCGGCGCGCACGAAGAGCCCGGTGCGGATCGATCTCCGTCACCTTCTCCTTCTCCTTCTCCTCTCCGGATGCGGGTGCGGGTGCCTGCTGGATCGCAGCGGAAAGCGTTGCTGCAGATACCACCGGTCGGCTTCCTGTCGCCCTTCCCTGCGAGTGCAGCCCGCAACACCGCGCTTCTTGGCTAAGAATGATCTCGGAGCGCCTCCGCTCCACCGAACAGAGAGGTCCTCGTCGTGAGCGGTGCGCACTGGTCCTGTTCCGGCTGCGGCGGCGCCTTGTACGTCCTCAGTGACACCCGCGGCCCAGGTGCCGCCATACGGTTCTGGGAAGTCGACCACCAGGCGACCGTCTCCGCCTGTCCCCTGGCGCACCTGTTGCCGTTGAGGGGAACCGCAACGGCCCTGCTGGCGCTGACGGGCATCAACCAGATCCTCGGCCGCCCCTGACGCACCCGCACACTGCACACGCTGCCTCGCATACAGCCCCCGCCCGTACGCGGCGAGCAGTGTCCCGAGGCAGCGCCCACGGAGCCGGAGGAAGCGACCGACTCCAGGACCACCCCAGGATCCAGGAACCGGGAACCGGGAACCGGCGCTTTGAAAAGCCAGCGCCCCGACGGGCCTCGTGCCACACGCACATCAAGTCGCTTGAGACACCCTCTGCGCCTTGGTCGGTGCGGCCGACCTCGCGGCCCGCTCTATCTTCGCGCAGTGGGCGGCTCGGGCTTGTACGTCGATCTGCTTCTCGATCTCGGCGCGCATCCCGGTCCGGCCGTCGAGGCCCTCGCGCAGGATGTCGGCGTGCCCGGCATGCCGGATGGATTCGCCAAGGACGTGGACCAGGATGGCGAACAGGTTCGTATTGGGGGAGGCCTCCGGCCACCACGGCACGTGACCGGGGGCGTCTAGGGGCAGCGCGTCGATCGTCGCGTCCGCGTGCCCCCACGTGCGCCGGCAGAACCCGATGACCTGCTCGCGCGTCTCGTCCTCGGTCGCCCACAGATCACTGCCGTCGGAGTCCTGCCATGGGCCCAGCGGCTCCGGGGAAGGGCGGCCGAAGACCTCGCCGAAGTACCGGGCCTCGACGGTGGCCACGTGCTTGACCAGGCCGAGGAGGTTGGTCCCCGTTGCCGTCAGAGGTCGGCGGGCGTCGTATTCGGACAGGCCGTCGAGCTTCCAGAGCAGTGCCTTGCGGTCCCGCCGCAGTCTCCCGTGCAGGTGGTCCTTCGCGAATTCATCGATCATGCAGCGTGAGCCTGCCATGTGCCGCCTCGCGGTCTCAAGATCCCGAACGGGGTCCGCAGGACAGGACTCGAATGACAGCTCGCCCAACGGGGTCAGGCGACCGCGGCGCGCCGCGCCGCGGAACAGGGGGGTGGCGAACCTGGCGCACGGTGGCGTTTCGCTGTCAGGCCATGCCTCTCGCGGCACGGACGTCGTTGGCCTTCACATGCACGACGACCACGGCAGCACGAGCGCGAACATCGCGCAGTTGTCCGACGCCTACTGGCTCAGCACGCCGCCCCTCGTACGCACACATCAGCCCTGTGCACACTGCACCCCCGCCCTACCCGGCCCCGAGGCCCGTCCTCGACGCACGCTGTGCCGGCACGCGCACCCGGTGATGACGGCCGTCTCCGTGCTGACAGTGGCCACTTCCGTCATCGCCACCACGCGATAGACACCGCGCCGATCCACCGGGTACGAATGCTGCCGCGCAAGTGACGGACTCTGCCAGCTCAGCCAGGCGACCCAGCGGGCCCTGGCCCGAGCCCAAGGCGACGGCTCATGAAGCTGCGGCGATCGGAGCACGCGGACACCTCCCACAAGAGCCCGACGCGCCCAACCAGCTTCCCCGCAAGGCGCGTTGGAGGGCACGCTCTCGTCACAGCGAACGCGGGTCTCGCCCGTCCGGTCGGGCACGGGCCAGGTGACCCAGGGACGAGAAGGGGCGCGCGGTGCGTCCTCACGCACCGCGCGCCCCTGAGCGAACGGGACTCCCTCACCTACCGGGCAGGCGGCTCAGCTGAGCGTCTTGAGCGCCGCGGCGTCGTACGGCTTCAGCTCGTCGAAGCGGTCGGCGAGTACCTTGGCCGCCCACTCCGGGTCCTGGAGCAGCGCGCGGCCGACCGCGACCATGTCGAACTCCTCGTCCTCCAGGCGGTCGAGAAGGTTGTCGATGTTCTTGACCGCCGAGCCCTCGCCCTGGAAGGCCTTCACGAAGTCGCCGTCGAGGCCGACCGAGCCGACGCTGATGACCTGCTTGCCGGTGAGCTTCTTCGTCCAGCCGGCCAGGTTGAGGTCCGAGTCCTCGAACTCCGGCAGCCAGTAGCGGCGGGTGGACGCGTGGAACACGTCGACGCCGGCCGCGGCGAGCGGACTCAGGATGGCCTCCAGCTCCTCCGGGGTCTCGGCGAGCCGTGCGGTGTAGTCCTGCTGCTTCCACTGCGAGTAGCGGAACAGGATCGGGAAGTCCGGCGAGACCTTCTCACGGACCGCCGCGACGATCTCCGCGGCGAACTTCGTGCGCGCCACCGGGTCACCGCCGTAGGCGTCGGTGCGCCGGTTCGTGCCGTCCCACAGGAACTGGTCGAGGAGGTAACCGTGCGCCCCGTGCAGCTCCACGCCGTCGAAACCTATGCGCTCGGCGTCCGCGGCAGCCTGTGCGAACGCGCCGACGACCTCGTCCAGGTCCCGCTGCGTCATGGCCTTGCCGGTGGGCTCGGCACCGGCGGTGACCAGTCCGGAGGGGCCGACGGCGGGAGCCTCGGGATAGGGGGCCTCGCCCTGCTGGCGCACCATGCCGATGTGCCACAGCTGCGGAACGATGGTGCCGCCGGCCGCGTGCACGTCTTCGGCGACCTTGGCCCAGCCGGCCAGCTGCTCCTCACCGTGGAACCGCGGGACGCGGTCGCTCTGCCCGGCCGAGTCGTGACCGACGTACGTCCCCTCGGTGACGATCAGGCCCACTCCGGCGGCGGCGCGGCGCGCGTAGTACGAGCGCACGTCCTCGCCGGGAATGCCGCCCGGCGAGAACATGCGCGTCATCGGCGCCATCACGATCCGGTTCGGGACGGTCAGGCCGCCCAGCGCGATCGGGCGGGACAAGAGGCGGGCCGCGCGGGAGGCGGACGTCGTGACGGTCACATGGACTCCTCGGAGAATGTGGGGCTAACCGCTGGTATGTGTGCATGCATTGTTACAGCCTCTGAAGTAACTGCATGAAGGGGGACCTTGTTCCCCATCCGCCGAACCTTTCCCAAGGACCCACCGGCCAGACGTCCCGCGTCAGCCAACGCCCAGCGGACTCGCCTCGCCCTGGACCCGCCCGTAGCGTGGCGGTGGACGCAAGGTCGGCATGGCGCGGCGCAGATCGCAAGCGATGGAGCTCGCCACCACGCCGAGTCGAAGCAGCCCGAGCCAATGTGCCGTAGGCGGCTCTCACCCTCACCGATCCACCAGGTGCGGCTCGGGATGGTGCGCAGGTGCGGTTCAACTGTGGGTCGGACCACCACAACCGTCCGCACGTCCAAGCCCGTTGCGGAGGGCCACTTGTGGAGGGCCACTTGTGGAGGGCCCCCACCGTTGATGACTGGACGCTGCTCTACCTCAGCCATGGAGCCGTAGGAGCGAATCGATCTGCCGATCGCGAGGCGGCACGCACCGCAGGGAACCGATTTCGGGACATCCAGCTCCCTGACGCAAGGAGATCCCATGCGTGCGCGTTCCCTTCTCGCCGCCGCACTCGGCGCCCTCGCCCTGGCCTGCGCCGGCCCCGCCGTAGCCGCTCCGCCGCCGGTTCCCCGGGCCGATCCTGCCGTCTCCGCGACCCCGCGATTCGAGACGTTCGCCCAGGCCTACGCGTACAGTCTCGCCGCGCCCCAGGCGTATCCGGCGGGGGTCAACGACTTCTCCTGCCGCCCTTCGTCGGCGCATCCCCGACCGGTCGTCCTCGTGCACGGCACGGCCGCCGACAGCCTGTCGTCCTTCGGCCGCCTCGCGCCGCTGCTCAAGGACGCCGGGTACTGCGTGTTCGCCCTGGACTACGGTGTGGTGCTGCCCGGCGCGGCCAAGGCGCTCGCCGCAGTTCCGGACTCCGCGCAGGAACTGTCCGCATTCGTGGACAAGGTCCTCGATGCGACCGGCACCTCCAACGTGGACCTCGTCGGCTACTCCCAGGGCGGAGGCGTGATGCCTCGCTGGTACCTCAAGTACCTGGGCGGACAGGAGAAGGTGGACCAGCTGATCGGCATCTCGCCCAGCAACCACGGCACCAGCCTGTCCGACCTCGTGACCCTGTTGCGCGGGATCGGCGTCATCGCTCCGGCCAGCGCCCTGACGGGCGCACAGGCTCTCCAGGACCAGACCCCGTGTTCGGAGGTGAACGCGGCTCTGGACGCCGGGGGCGACATCCGACCGGACGTGCGCTACACCACCATCGTTTCCGACCAGGACGCCGTCGTGACACCGCACACCAACCAGTTCCTGCACGACAACGCCGGCCGTCCGAAGACGCTGTGCGGCAACCGCGATCCCGAACGCGAGCCGACCGTCGTGGCCACCCCCGGCCCCGACGGCATCGTGCCTCCCGCGTCCGGCCCCCTCACCAACATCCTGCTGCAGGACGTCTGCCCCAGTGACAAGTCCGGGCATCTGCGCAGCCCCTACTCCCCCACGGTCGACGCCCTCGTCCTCAACGCCCTCGACCCCCACCACGCCACGCCACCGCCCTGCACCACCGTGCTTCCCGCAGGTCTCCTCGGCTGACGCCCACAGCACCGTCCGGGTCCCGCCGCCTGTGGCACGGCGGGGCCACGGTCCTGCACACGGTCCTGCACCGTTGCCTCCCACCCCTTCCGTTCCGCGGACTTGTCACCGTTCTGTTCCAGCCGGAGGAACGGCACAACCCGCACGCCCCAACGGCTGTCTACCTGCGAAAGGCCTCGGCGAGACCCGCATCGAGACCTGGACGCGCTCATCCGCAGGGGAGACCGGCGGTGCGGCCGAGGGAGCAAGGAAGGGACCTGCCATGGGGGACAACAACAGACGACGAGTGGCTTCTGTCGGCTTCATAGTGATCGCCGGACTGGTCGCACCGCTGGCCCTGGGGCTCGGCGCGACTCCGGCGCAGGCGGCCGGCAGCTGCACGACCCAGGTCGGGCCGCATCAGAAGCAGGTGGAGAAGTTCCTCGGCCGTCCGGTCGACGGAAAGCAGTCGGCCACCGACTGCAAGGCCATCAAGGCGTTCCAGACGAAGCACGGCATCACCCCGAACATCGGCTACGCCGGGTCCGTCACCTGGGGCGTCATGGACCTCATGAACAAGCAGAAGGCCGTCGGCCGGACGCCGAACAAGAGCGGGAAGTGCCCCGTCAACAAGGGCCGCATCGCCTGTGTGAACCTCACGCTCCAGCTCAGCTGGATCCAGGACGGCAAGAAGCTGGTCTACGGCCCGGTCCCCGTGCGCACCGGACGCAACGGGTACGAGACGCGCACCGGCCTGCACAAGGTCTACTGGCGCCACATCAACCACGTGTCCAGCATCTACAACGTCCCGATGCCGTACAGCCAGTTCTTCGACGGCGGCGAGGCCTTCCACTCCGTGGGGGTGAGCATGTGGAACCCGCCGGGCTCGCACGGCTGCGTCAACATGACCTCCTCCACCGCGAAGAAGTACTGGTCGCTCCTGAAGACCGGTGACGACGTGTTCGTCTACGGCCGCAAGCCCGGAACCTGAGCCGTCGGCGCACGTCGCGCGGACCATGTGTGCCGGATGTCCCGGCTGGGCCGCGTACCAGCCGGGACCGGGTGCAGTGGCCATGCCGACCCGCGTGATGCGTCCGCGTCGTGGCGTGCTGCGCCGCGTGTGCCGGCCTCTCCCGACCGGAACGCCCCTGGTCGTCAGTCTCCGCGCGCGAGGTGCGGCCCGGCCCACCCCGTCGCGGCCACCACCTCCCGCGCGATGTCGACGACGCACCGTTCGTCCGTCGCCACGCGCACGGTCTCCGCGGAGACCCGCTGGTCCAGGAGCCGCGCCTTGCGGACGCTTCCCTCCACCTCGTGCTCCAGCTCCGAGCCGAGTTCCCGGCCCACCAGCCGCGCCCGGGCAGTGGCGTCGGAGGCGGTGAGCAGGACGCGCGTGATCCGCACTCCGGCCCCCAAGGCACGCTCGAACATGCCCGTCGCCTCCGGCAGGACACTCATGGTGTTCGTGTAGACGAGGTGTCGGTAACCGCGCTCGGCGAAGTTGGCCCACACGGCAGTCAGGTTGCTCTCGGTGATCTCCCAACGGTGCGGGTCTCCCGGGGGCGCCGGATGCACCTGCCCCATGAAGTCCCCGTCGATGATCGCGTGTGCGACCGCCTGCGCACGCAGCAGCGCCGAGACCTCCCACCCCACCGTCGTCTTGCCGACTCCGGCACGCCCTCCGATGAGCAGTGCTTCCGCGTGATCCATGGGGCCAGCGTGCCAGCGGTCGGATATCGACGGCGACCCGTTAAGCGACCGCGCCTCCGATGCCGTGCCGGCCGAACGGCCCGGTGGCCCGGGCCCGGTGGTGCGGCACTGCAACGCACGTGGGGCGGCCCCCACTCGGGGCCGCCCCACGTGCGTTGCGAGCTACGCGTATCAGTGTTTGCCGATGTCCTTGGTCTTTTCCTTGGCCTGGCGAGCGTCGCCCTTCATCTGCTGGGCGCGGCCCTTGGCGGTGAGGCGCTCGTTGCCGACTGCGCGGCCGGCGGCTTCCTGTGCGGCGCCGGCGGTCTGCTCGGTCTTCGCCTTGGCCTTCTCGTTGGCGGTCATATCCGCTCACGCTCCCTTGGCATCGACATCATGTGTGCACCCTCCGACTGGCCGCTCAGGGCTGCGCTAAACACGACCACCACACGAAGAACCGACACCATTTTCCCGGCCTTCACCTGCATAAATGAGAGGAGAGGGGGCAGCCCGCGGCGCGGTCGAATTCCCGGTCTCCCGGCAGACAAACACGCTTTTTGCGTGTTTGTAGGTGCCGGTTAAGAGCACAAGATCGCCAGGAGGTTTTAACAATGTTTCCCTTGATTCTGGTTCTTCTTCTGGCTCTGATTCTCTTCGGTGCGGGCTTCGCGCTCAAGGCTCTGTGGTGGATCGCGGTCATCGTGCTGGTCGTATGGCTGCTCGGCTTCGTGATCCGGCCCGCTGCAAGCGGTGGCCGCAAGGGCCGCTGGTACCGATGGTGACCCGCACCTGATCACTTAGCGGTGTCCGATACCACTGTCACGCGGCTGGATATCTGCACCACAAGGGGTGGGTGGACGCCTGCCTCTCCATAGAGGCCCGGAGGACAACTCGCCCTGCTTTCCTGCCCACTTACGCCGATACGTGGAGGGACAGAGGGCAGCCGGGTAGGGGCGTCACGCACCTTTCGGGCGAAGTCCCTTACGTCGGAGGCGGCACAGCGCGGCTGCTCGAAGGCCGCGAAGTGGCCGCCGCGCGACTGCTCCGCCCAATGCACCACGTTTCACTGGCGTTCGCTCCGCCGGCGTGGGGACCGGGTCTTCTCCCTCGGGTAGAGCGCGATGCCGGGGGGGACGTCCACCCTGCGTCCCCACACCTCGGCGTCCGAGCCGTACGCATCCGACGCGGCAGCACCACATGGAAGGCGTCCTCGGCACGCCCGCCATGCGCGGTGGGGTCGGTCAACGCCGGCAGGCATCCGAGGAACTCCAGCGCCGAACCCGGCCAGCCGTGGCACAGCAGCAACGGAGTGGCGTCCCTATGAGGCGAGCGCACCACGAACGCGTGCACGCGGCAGTCCGGCGAAGTTCCCGACAACCTGCCGCGGCCTCTCCGCACCGGCCGGCGGCAGAACCCAGTGGGTTCGTTGTCGTCGTTGGTGCGTGGCGCCACGCCGTCCGCCCCGGTCCGGGGGCCGCGCCCGGATGGGACGCCGCCGTTGCATTGGCGCCGCCTGATGGTCAACGCCGGATGCGACGATGCGGAGACACGAAGCGCGTTCGTGCGCTCGCCCGGGCCCGGCCACCTCGGCACTCTCCTCAGCTCGGCAAGTGCCGGGCCCGAGACAGCACGGGCCCGATCCGGCCACCGCCCGGTCGGGGGGCTGCCGTACCCGCCGTCCTACCCCTACGGTGAAGGACATGGGCCGCTCGCCCTTCTCCCCCGTAGGTCGAGCGGCCCTCCGTATGCAAAGACTCTGTGACCAATGCACCCCGCCGGTGTGCACGCGGATTGGTCTATGCCTACCGTGTCCCGGCCCTGCCGCGTCACGGGGGTGGCAGGAAGGGCGAGGGGCGCGGACGTGCCCTGACACGCGTCCGCGCCCCGCCATCGGACTCATTCCGGACTGAGTCGAACCGCGCCCCGATCGGCCCGGGGTCAGGACACGAAGCCGCGCGTGACGTGGGCCCCCGATCCGTCGTCCTCCGCGTGGTAGCCGGCCTCTCCGACGCAGTTGCTGTACTCGTACTCGGCCCTGGTCGTACCGCTCAGACCGCCCGCGTCGGTGGACGTGGGACCGCCGAAAACGCCATCCGTGCGCGGCATTTCGGCGCAGCTGGGAACCCCTGCGTAGTACTCGACGAAGCCGACCTGAGAGCCCTTGAGGTTGCCGCTGCCCGTGGGCAGCGTCCAGGTCCCGAGGTGGGTGGCGGCACCGGTGACGGTGTCGGTCGCCGTACCGGACCAGGTCTCGGTGCCGGTGCGGGCGACCTTGATGTCGTAGCGGTGGCCGTAGACCCCGTCGAAGTCCACCGCGCAGGTGACACCGGGGCCGCCGTCCGCTCCCTCGTCGCAGAGCGGGTCGGTGGTGCTCGCACCGGCGGTGAAGGTGGAGAAGCGTGCGGACAGGCGCTCGGTGCTGCCGTTGTTCTCCCGGGGCTGCAGGCCCGTGTAGCCCATGGCGTTGGCGAAGTCGTACTGCTGGGCGAAGTAGGTTCCGGCCTGGTGGGCCGTGGCAGGGTTGACGGTGATCGGGAACGTGATGTTGGTCAGGCCCTCCGACGGGGTTCCCGGGATTGACCAGCTGACCAGGACGTTCCCACCGCCGACAGACGCGCTCGCCGTCGCGGGCGCGACGGCCAGCAACAGCCCCGCTGCCAGGGCGAGTACGGCGCTTCTGCCAAATGTCGATCCTCGCGGCATGTCCTCGTACTCCTTTGTGTGGGGGGAGTGTCATGGCCGCCCTGCGGAACAGACGCCATGACGTCGCTCGTCGAACTTCCTACGGCTCCTGTGCCATAGGAGCCATGGACGAATGCACGACCGGACTTGGACTCTCGGAGGATCATGGCCGTTTGCGGCAGGGCTCGAGGACCTGTGGCGGCTGCTTGTAAGGCCGTTTGTTCTGGCCCGGCCGTACGGGCCGTGGTTACGCTTGCGCCATGCCGATCACCGTCCGTCTCGCGCCTGGCTGCCGTCCCCGCGGCTGCCGGGCGCCCGCGCGACGCGTGCACGGCCGCCGGGTGCGGTACGTGATCGGCTCCGAGCGTGGCCAGGTCAACGGGATGCGATGGCCGGGCCCGCCGCGCACCGAGCAGGGTGCCTGAGGGGAGTTCGCTCCCCCGCCCTGTCGCCCGGAGTGCCCGGCCCCATCTGCCCTTCACCCTGCGCTCAGCCGACACTGCGGTTGTCCGCTGGGCCTCGCCGCGCTCGAAGATTCCGGATGCCCCCGCATGTCGACGCCCCTGACCGAGCCGTCGGTCGCCCCTGCTGCCACGGCAGGCCGCCCGAAGCTGCCTCTGTCCCCGCTGCTGGCCCTGTCCATGGCTGCCTTTCTCACCCTGCTCACCGAAGCGCTGCCCGCAGGCGTCCTGCCGGAGATGGCCCATGACCTCGCGGTCGGCGAACCCGCGATGGGCCAGGCCCTCACGGTCTACGCGATCGCCACCGGCCTCGCCGCCATCCCCCTGGCCAAAGCCACCGCCACCTGGCACCGCAAGCGACTGCTGCTGACGGCGGTGGCGGCCTTCGCCCTCGCCAACACCGTCACGGCCCTTTCCGCCAGCTATCCCCTCACCCTGGTCTTCCGCCTCTTCGCCGGCATCGCCGCCGCCGCGGTCTGGGCCGAACTGGTCGGCTACGCACGCCGTTTGGCCCCGCCCCGACTCCAGGGCAGGGCGATCGCCATCGCCCTGGCCGGCATTCCGCTCGCCCTGTCCCTGGGCATCCCGCTGGGCACCTTCCTCGGCCACCTCGTCGGCTGGAGGCCGACGTTCGCCCTCATCACGCTGATCGCCCTGGCTCTGCTCGGCTGGATCAAGGTCTCGGTCCCCGACGCACCGGGACAGAACCCCGGGCATCGTCGCCCGGTCCTGCAGGCGCTGCGACTGCCCGGCGTCTCAGCCATTCTGGGGGTGACCGTGGCCTATGTACTGGCCCACAACATCCTCTACACCTACATCGCCACGTTCCTCGACGCGCACGCGATGAGCAGTGCCCGCGAAACCGTCCTGCTCGTCTTCGGCGCGGCCTCGATGGTCAGCGTCTTCCTCACCGGCGCGCTGGTCGACCGCCGGCTGCGGACCCTGACGATCGTCGGCGCGGTGCTGTTCCTCGCCGCCTGCGGCCTGCTCGCCGTCCTGCCAACCAGCCTGTTTGCCGTGTACGCGGCGACGGTCCTGTGGGGACTCGGCTGGGGCGGCGTCGCCACTCTGCTCCAGACCGCCGTCACCGACGCCGGGGGTGACCGGGGCCAGGCGCTGTTCGTCGCCACCTGCAACTCCTCCATAGCCGGCGGCGGCGCCCTCGGTGGTGTCCTGCTCGGCACACTGGGCCCCGATGCCTTCCCGTGGACCGGGCTGGCCCTCCTGGCCCCCGTACTGCTCATCGTGCTCGCCGCACGCACCCACGCCTTCCCCGCCCAACGCCCCACCGGCCGCTGAGGCTGCGTTCGGATCACCGGGCCTGGGCATGTTGAGGGCACTCGTCGAGCGCGGCACACCTGTCGGTCACTGAGGTCACAGCGGTCACAGCGGTCACAGCGGTCACAGCGGCAAGGAACGGCCGGACAAGGCCCAGGCGAACCACTGCGGTGCGAGCCGTCGACACAAATGCTTGAGGGCCCGGATCCACAAAAGGATCCGGGCCCTCAAGAGCAGTAGCGGGGACAGGATTTGAACCTGCGACCTCTGGGTTATGAGCCCAGCGAGCTACCGAGCTGCTCCACCCCGCGTCGGTGAGATGAACACTACGCCATCGCCGCGGCCCCGAAGACCACTTTCCGCGCGCACCGGCAGTCCTCGGCCAGTTCTCGGCAGCACGCCGTGCGGATCAGAGTCCTTACCGGGCCGGTTCCAGCTTGGCGCGTATCGGCTTCCAGGAGGTCTTACCGGCCCGCGGGCTGGTCCGGTCCGCGGGCTGGTCCGGTGGGATTCCTCCGGACCGCCGGCAATCCGTCTACGTAGGGGCAGTGCGGCCTGCGGTGAGTCCGGCTCTGCCTCCCGGCCCCGGCCCGGCTCCGGATCCGGTCCCGCTCACGGGGGCACGGCGCTTCCCTCGCGCCGCGCCCCCGTACGGAATGCGGACGGTCAACTCAGCTTGTTCACCGCCGTGATCGTCGTCTGCTTGAAATCGTCGACCGGTGCGTTCGTGAAGTCGCCCATCTCGCCCCACTGCACGACGGTGACGACATTGCCCACGCGGCCGATGGAGAAGAGGTTGATGTCGGTGGCACCCCACGTGGTCGTGGTGTTGATGCCGAAGACCTCGGCTCCGTCACCGACATCGAGCGGACCGTAGAAGCGCTCGGTGGCCGTCACGTCCGGGTCCTGCGTGACGAGCTCATGCGGGCATCCCGACATGTCCTCGCGCAGCAACGCCACGTAGTCCTTCGCACGCTGGACGCTGCGCTCGACCACGGTCACCTGCAACGCCGCCGTGTCGTAGTCGGTGCGGAAGACGCGGTGCTCGGACGTCGACGGCAGCGCCGCGCCCACGCACATCGGCAGCGGGTCCGGCTGCCCGGCGGTGACCGGGCCCGCCACCCATGCGGAATGCGGGTGCGGCGGCAGTTCGGACGCTGCGAGGAACTGCGGGTCGGTGGCGGCTGCCGCAGGTGTCGTCGCGGCGGCGGCGCCCGCGACGGCCGCCATCGCGGCCAGCGCCAAGGTTCCCTTGCGCAGGTGAGTGTTCATGTCGGTGATCCCCCGTCGTGTAGGCATGTAGGTCGATACTCACCCCATACGACCCTCCGCCCCGTGCACCCGTTGCCCTCGTTTCTGTCACAGGCCTGTCACCGTGGCACCAACGCATCGGGCCGGTGACGACCGCGATCCGCCTGTTGCCCACCGCAAAGCCATGAGGGCGGCGGCGAACGCCCGCCGGTTTCGGTCCGGGCCCTCAGGACGGGGGCGACCCGGGTTGCGGCTCAGGCGTTGTAGCCGCCGTGGGCATCCAGCACCGCGCCCGTGACGTACGACGCGGCGGGGCTCGCCAGAAAGCCGATCGCCGCGGCGACCTCTTCGGGGCGACCCACACGCTGCAGGGACAGCGAACCGATGAGGGCCCTGAGGGTCTCGGGACCCGGACCTTCCATGCCGCCCTCCATCAGTCCGGCCTCCACGACGTTGGCGGTGATCTCCCGCGGTCCGAGGTCCCGTGCGACCCCCAAGGTGTACCGCTCGATCCCCGACTTGGTCGCCGCGTAGTCGGCAAGGCCGGGGGCGCCGACCCGGGAGCCCAGCCCCGAACTCACCGTGATGATGCGGCCTCCCGCGCGCAGCACCCGGGAGGCCGCCCGGATGACCGCGATCACGCCGAGGTAATTGGTGGCGTGCATCCGGTCCAGTGCGGCGGTGTCGACGTCCGGGTCGTCCACCGTGCGGCCCTGTTCCACGGAGATCGCCGCGTTGTTGACGAGGATGTCCAGGCCTCCGAAGTGTGCGACCACATCGTCGATCAGCGCGGGCGCCCGACCCGTGTCCGCCTGGTCGGACCTGAAGGCGACGGCCTTCGCTCCCGTGCCGGACACCTCGTCGACGACCGCCTGCGCCTGCTTCTCGGAGCTCACGTAGCTGAAGGCGACGTCGGCGCCCTGCTCCGCCAGCAGACGCACGGTCGCGGCTCCCAGCCCTCGCGACCCTCCGGTGACCAGGGCGACCTTGCCCGTGAGTGACTTGCTCATGTTTCCCACCTCGCTGATCGAGACATTCCGACCGTCGCAACGTTAATTGTTACGACAGTCAGTTGCAACCATGCCTGTTACGACAGTTCCGTCGTAACCTAAAGCGTTGCGGCAGACAGAAGCAGGAGGGTGCATGAGTGCCAACAGCAGGTTGACCATTGCCGCCCACGCGCTGGCCTGGATCGGCCTCTACCAGCGCCAGGGCCACGAGGTCGCCACCTCCGAGCAGATCGCGACCAGCGCGAACACCAACCCCGTGGTGATCAGGCGACTGCTCGGCGACCTGCGCAGAGCCGGGCTCGTGGAGTCTCGCCGAGGCATGGGTGCGGGCTGGTCGCTGGGGCGCGACCTGGAGTCGATGACCCTGCTCGACGTGTACGAGGCCGTGGAATCCGGGCCGCTGTTCGCGATGCACCGCACCACCCCGGACCAGGAATGCGTGGTGGGCCACGGCATCCAGCCCGCGATGCAGGACGTCTACGACGGCATCGAGAAGACCCTGCGAAGCGAGCTCGCCCGCGTCACGCTCGCGCACGTACTCCAGGACGTGCTTGCGGCACCGCGCTGACCTCGGCCGACCGCTCAGTGCGCGGAATCAGCGCGCGATCCTCGGGGCGAGGGAGTCGGTGCGCGCGCACGCATTCCGGGCTCGACCGCTCGGCGCGTGACCCCGGTGGCCGTTGGTGCGGGCTCAGCCCGGACGCCGCACCACGGCCCATCTGGCACCTCGTCCCTACGCGAGTCGGCGGCCCGCCTGCAGGACCTCCGCCACCACCACGACGCCTCCCGCCGCAGCCACTGCCGCCCCCGCGGCCAGGAACCCGCGGGAGGAGCGCCAGGACAGCACCGACCAACGCGACTGCGCCGAGAACAGGGATCCCGTACTCAGCCACGACCCGGTCGAGATCAGGGACAAGGAGGAACCGATCGAGCCCACCGAAAGGGCACTTCCGATCGAGCCGACGGACAGGGCCGATCCGACGGATCCGAGGGAGAGCACCGAGCCGACGGAGCCGATCGACAACACGGAGTCCTGCGACCACAGGGAGAGCACCGAGCCCGAGGAGGAACGACGGTCAGACCGCACCCACAGCTTTGACATGACGTCATTCTGCGCGCCCGATGCCCGCTTCGGCCCCGGGAACCGTCCAAATCGACCGCCGACCGAGGATTTCCCGTGGACGCTGATCGGCGCCGGTGACACCAGGTACCGCCTCAGCTCGCAGACACGGTCAACGCCCCACCCACTCCCGCACCCAGTGGTCAACCGCAGAGGCGAAGATTCACCCTTCCGGCCCAGTCAGGTTGCTCCCAGCGGGCACGTCCCCCCTCACCCGACTGAACTGATCCCACACTCAGTCTCACGTGCGAGGTGGTAAGGATGCAGACACGCGCCCTGGTGTCCGAGTTCCTCGGAACGTTGCTGCTCGTCTTCTTCGCCGTCGGATCAGCAGTCCTGGGAGTCGAATTCATCGGCACCCTGGGCATCGCCCTTGCCTTCGGTTTCACCCTGCTCGCCCTGGCGTACGCACTGGGCCCGATCTCCGGTTGCCATGTGAACCCGGCCGTCACCCTCGGCATGCTCTGTGCGCGCCGCATCGACGTCAAGACTGCCGTGTCGTACTGGATCGCGCAGTTCGTCGGCGGTATCGCGGGAGCGGCTCTGCTGTTCCTGCTCGCCAAGCAGGTACCCGGCATCAAGACCCACGGCGCCTTCGGGACCAACGGTTACGGCGACCGCTCCGCCGTCCACATCAACACGGGCGGAGCCTTCCTCGCCGAGGTCGTGCTCACTTTCCTGCTCGTGTTCGTGGTCCTCGGTGTCACGCACCGCGTCGCGGTCACCGGCTTCGACGGCCTGCCCATCGGCATCGCGCTCGCCGTCATCCACCTGGTCGGCATCCCGCTCACCGGCACCTCCGTCAACCCCGCGCGCAGCCTGGGCCCGGCCCTGTTCGCCGGCGGCCCCGCACTGTCGCAGCTGTGGCTGTTCATCGTGGCGCCGCTCGTCGGCGGCGTGATCGCGGCGATGGTCCACCTCGTGACGCATCCGTCCGGGGAGGACCGCAACATCGCGGACCAGGTCTCGGCGGCCTGAACCGCCCCGCGAACGCAGGACCGCCTCGCCTCAGCGGAAGTCTTGCCGGCCTCGCCCGATCGTCCTGGGCGGGGCCGGCCGTATTCATGCGGTGGGTTCGTCGCCGAGCGCGGCGGTCAGCCGATCGCGCAGGAGGCGCGCGGCGGCCGGGGAGAGCAGCGCTTCGGCATCGGCTCCCCCGTCGAACAGCGCGAGCCGGATGTGATCGTGAAAGCCGTTGGTGGCCACGTCTATGTTGATCACGGGCTCACCCGCGGCGTGGTAATTGGCTGCGTCGTCGGCGCCGTCCAGGGCGAGTATGTCGGGGCCCGGAAGCCTCAACCAGATGCTCAAGGGGCAGCCTCCTCAGCCTTCTTGGCCAGTCGGCGCAAATGCGTTCCGGTCCAGCCGGTAATCCGTGCCACCTCCGCTTGCGCCCCGCTCTCGTCGGTGTCGCGCAGGAAGGCGAGCGCCTCGGCTTGGACGTCGGCGCGGGCGGCGTCGAGGGCCGCTTCGGCTTCGCGGTAGCGGATGGCGGCGAGTTCGAGTTTGGCACTGTCCATGCCGTGAGCCTTCCACAGAATGGCTGACCGGGATGACCAACCCGATGGAGGCGAGCCAAGGGGCTCTCGGAGACAACCCGGTCCGGCGTCAACTCCCGTGACCACACCCGCCCCTCCATCACGCCGCCTCGCCCCGACGATCCCTTCTCGGCTCACGGTGGGAGGGGGTGTTCGGACCGGGCCAACTCGGCCGCCAGTCTCGTCAACACCCTGCGGTTGGCACGTCGCATCGTGGCCCGGACGACGGGGGCCAGGAGCCGATCGGCGAACGGGGCCAGCTCCCAGGCGTACGTGAACGAGACGCGGCTGCCTCCGCCGCGCAAGCGGTCGACGACATAGGTGCCGTGTGCCAGACGCCGGCCGCCCGCGCTGACGTTGCGCTCGACCAGGCGATGCGGCGCCTCGGCCTCGACGACCTCGATCGCGACGTCGGTCTTGGTGCCACCCAACGCGGCGGTGACCGTGGCAGCGGCACCGATGCCGCGATCAGGGCCGCTGCAGCGCCAGTTGGTGAGGTAGTGATCAGTGAACTTCTCGTGGTGAGCCATGACATCGAGGAAGTCGTAGACCTGCTCGGCCTCGTGGGGGACATCGATCGACACACTGACATCCTTCATGTACCACACGGTACATGAAGGATGTACCGCTTGGTACACTCGCGAGGTGGCTACTCCAGACGACGTGCACCCGACGCGCGAGACCACCCCCGCGGGCGTCGGCGAGCGACCGGCCCAACTCCTCGACGCGGCGGTCGACTACGTCGCCGCACACGGCATCGGCGACCTGAGCCTGCGCCGCCTGGGCGCCGCGATCGGCGTCAGCCATCGCATGCTGATCCATCACTTCGGCTCCAAGGAGCAGTTGCTCGTGGAGATCGTCAAGACGTCGGAACAGCGCCAGCGCGATCATCTGTCCCGGCTCCGATGGGATCCGGACCTCTCTCCCGCCGACGTCTCGCGTCGCCTCTGGGCACAGTTGACGGACCCTCAACTGGCAGACCAGGAACGCCTTTTCTTTGAGATCTGTGCGCAGGGAATGCGCGGCAGGCCGGAGGCGACACCCGTACTCGAAAGGATCGTGACGGACTGGCTGGGACCACTCGTGGCCGCCGAGGTGGCCGCGGGAACGGATCCCGCCGTGGCCCCGAGCCGAGCCAGACTGGGGCTTGCCACCGTTCGCGGCCTGCTCCTGGACCTGCTCGCCACCGGCGACCGGGCCGGGGTCGACGCGGCGATGGAGGAGTTCCTGCGGCTGTACTACCCCTCGCAGTAATGACGCCGGTACAGCGGCCAGCCGCAGCCATTCGCCGTGCTCACTCCTGCGTCCAGGGGCCGCCTCACTTACCGAACTGAGCTGCGGAACAGGGCAGTTCAGCAGGCACACCCGCTACCGGCGGTCGGCCCGAAGGCGCACCCACACGCAGAAGACCAGCCCGGACACCACGCCCCAAGCCGCTCCCGAGCCCACGGTCACCGACCACGGCAGATCGGTCGCCGCCCACACGAGGGCACCCCAGAACAGCCCAACCGCGACCCATACGCCAGTTGCCTCGACCGTCCTCATGCCGACCGGCTACCCGCGGAGGAGCCGTATATGAGCGCGACTCCACCACGGCATGTCGATCTCGCGGCCGGGCACCTGTGCGGTGAGCGCAGGGAGGAAGCCATGATCATCGCTGTGTACGGAAGGCTGGCCTACCGGGACATGCCGATGTGGGGCTGGCTCGTGGTCATCATGGCGTTCGCCGTGGTGCTCATCGCCATCGCCCGGCGACGCTAGTCCCACCCTGCTGCGGCAGTTGAGAGCGCGCCCCCGAACTGAGTCCGTCTGGAAGGCGGGCGGTGCGCGTGGGACTATGCCGTTCATGGCCACCGACGGGGAGAGGCACCGCAACGCCCTGCCCAGGGCTTCCGCTCGATCCGCATGGAGGCGCGTCTGAACGCGCGAGCCGTCCGCGCCCTCTGCCGAGACACCAACGGCGCTACCCGCGCCCGCAAAGAACGGAACTGCCATGGGTGATCTCGCACAGTGGCTCGGTGAACAGCTCGACGAAGACGCACGGCGGGCGAGCAGTTGGCACGCGCTTGAGTGCGACATCCACGCCTATCTTCAGGGCGACCTCGACTCCGTGAAGGCGACCATGGCGATGTTCCACGATGCCCCTGGCGCTGTCTGCGACTGCGGGACCCCGGCACGGGCGCTGCGGGAGATCGACGCCAAGCGGCAGGTGCTCGCCGCGTACGCCCGGACCGTCCAGGAGATGGAGGACGGCACGAACCGTCGCGTGCCATTGTCCGCCGGAAGCGGCGATCTGTTCATGACGGAGGTGGAGCACGCATCCGCCGTGCACAGGCGTGACGCCCTGCGCGAAGTGCTGCATCTGCTCGCCCTCCCCTACGCGGACCGCCCTGGCTACCTGACGTCGTGGCGCCCGTGACACTCGCGTTCCCCTCCCGGATCGGCGGTACATCGCCGCATTACGCACCCGGGCTCAGGCCGGACTCCGTTCTCCCTCCGGGCCGCGCAGCGGTGGCCGGGACAGCACGATGAGGCTGCGTGAGGTGACCGGCAGCGTGGTCTCGGCCTTGTGTTCCTTCTCGTCGAGCTCCTCGGGCTCGCCCGTCGGCAGCGCCGTGTCGACCCGTGTCGTCCAGCACGCTCCGAACGTCGCGTCGGGCAGCCGGAACTCCAGGTCCTCCCAGTAGCAGTTGAAGAGCAGGAGGAAGGAGTCGTCCACGACCGGGTTTCCGAGGGGGTCGGGTTCCGTGATCGCGTCCCCGTTCAGGAAGACGGCCAGCGCATGCGCGTCCGGCCACCGCCAGTCCTTGGCCGTCATCTGCGTGCCGTCCGGCAGCATCCACACCAGATCCGCCGGCCGTTCTCCGGTCGCTCGTCGCGTCTCGCCTTCGAAGAAGCGGCGTCGGCGCAGGACGGGATGCGCCGTGCGCAGTTCGCCCAGTCGTCGGGTGAAGTCCAGCAGGGCCGACTCCTCCTCGCCGAACTGCCAGTCGACCCAGGCCAGTTCGTTGTCCTGACAGTAAGCGTTGTTGTTGCCGCTCTGGGTGCGGCCGAGTTCGTCGCCGTGGCTCAGCATGGGAATGCCTTGCGACAGCATCAAGGTCGCCAGGAAATTGCGCTGTTGCCGGGAGCGCAGCGCGCGCACGGCGGGTGCGTCGGTGGGCCCTTCGACGCCGCAGTTCCAGGACCGGTTGTTGCTCTCGCCGTCCTCGTTGTTCTCGCCGTTGGCGTCGTTGTGCTTGGCGTCGTACGAGACCAGGTCACGCAGCGTGAACCCGTCATGCGCGGTGATGAAGTTGACGCTGGCGCGCGGTCGGCGGCGGTCGTGCTGATACAGGTCCGCGGAGCCCGTGAGGCGGGCGGCGAACTCGGGCAGTGAATGCTCTCGGGAGCACCAGAGGTCGCGCACGCTGTCGCGGTACTTGCCGTTCCACTCCGACCACAGCGGCGGGAAGTTGCCCACCTGGTAGCCGCCCGCACCGACGTCCCACGGTTCGGCGATCAGCTTCACGCGGCTGATGACGGGGTCCTGCTGAATGAGGTCGAAGAACGCGGAGAGCCGGTCGACCTCGTGGAACTGCCGTGCCAGGGTGGCCGCGAGGTCGAAGCGGAACCCGTCGACGTGGCACTCGGTGACCCAGTAGCGCAGCGAGTCCATGATCAGCTGCAGGACGTTGGGGTGCCGCATCAGCAGGCTGTTCCCGGTGCCCGTGGTGTCGTAGTAGCGGCTGAAGTCCTCGTCGGACAGCCGGTAGTACGACGCGTTGTCGATGCCGCGGAAGGAGAGCACCGGCCCCTTCTCGTTCCCCTCGGCCGTGTGGTTGTAGACCACGTCGAGGATCACTTCGAGACCCGCGGCGTGGAGGGCCTTGACCATGCCCTTGAACTCGTCGACCTGCTGTCCCAGCGTGCCGGTGGCGGCGTAGGCGTCGTGCGGCGCGAAGAAGCCGATCGTGTTGTAGCCCCAATAGTTGGACAACCCGCGGTCCAGGAGAAATCCGTCCTGGACGAACTGGTGGACCGGCATCAGCTCGACCGCCGTCACCTTCAGGGACGTCAGATGCTCGAGGACCGCCTCGCTCGCCAGGCCGGCGTACGTGCCGCGCAGTTTCTCGGGCACGCCCGGGTGCGTCCGTGTCAGTCCGCGGACATGGGCTTCGTAGATGACGGAGTCGGTGTAGGAGTGCCGGGGCGACTCGTCGCCCTCCCAGTCGAAGGCCGGGTCGACGACGACTCCGCACAGGCCCTGCGCGAATCCGGCGTCAGCCGCGCTCTGTTGGTGGACCGCCCGCGCATAGGGATCGAGCAGGAAGGCCGAGGCGTCGCAGCGGTGTCCGGACGCCGGCTCCCAAGGGCCGTGCACCCGGAACCCGTAACGCTGTCCCGGTCCGGTGTCCGGCACGTAGCCGTGCCAGACGAATCCGTCGACCTCGGGCAGTGTCACCGTGCGCTCCGTGCCGTCCGGATCGACCAGGACCAGATCGACCCGCTCGGCCACGGCGCTGAACAAGGCGAAGTTCGTGCCGCGACCGTCGTAGGCCGCCCCCAGCGGATAGGGGCGGCCTGTACGCACGGGTGTCGTCACGAAGCCGCACCGGCCGGCTGCGGCGCGTCCATGTCGTTCGCCGGTGCCATGGCCCGCGGAAGCTGCCGCGCGGCACCCGCGAACGGCGCGGGTCGCTTCGGCGCCAGCGGTTCGCGGACGCTGTTGCGGCTGCGCAGCGAGAACCAGACGATCCACTGGGCGTGCGTGGTCAGGCTTCCCCAGCCGTCGCTGAGCGCGGCGATGCGGCTCAGGCAGGTCAGTGCGGCGGGCTGCCGCGGCGCTCCGTCGGCGTCCTGGTGCGAGGCGGCGGTGATCAGGTGCTGGCCGGTCCACCACGTCTCGATCGTCACGGGGCCCTTGCCCTCGTTGGCCTCCATCAACAGCCCGACTCCCCGGGTCGCGGCCGTCACCAGTGTCTGCAGCCCCCAGTACCGCAGGTGCGCGCCGACGATGCGCTGCACCTGCCCGATGCGCTCCGGCTCGGCATCCACTTCCACGTGGTAGTAGCGGGGCACTGTCCGGTTCATGGTTCCTGCTCCTCACCGCGGGGCTCACGCCCGTCGACACGACGAGTGGTGCACACGGAACGTGAGCACTGCTTGCTCGAGAGTCACAGATCAGCTTCACCCCGCTACTCCATTCGTGCAACACGACCACGCTCGCGTGGCATTCGGCTCAACAGGACGGATGGCGATTCGCCGCGCACGATGAGGGAGGAGCTGCCTCGTGTGACCGGCCGCTCTCTCTCCGTGCACGGTATTCGGGCCTGCCGGGCCCGGCGTCGCGGAGCCCAGGAGGTCCTCGGACGCCATGGACGCCTTGCGTACCCGTGAGGAGATCGACCGGTGCCTGCGGTGCTACCGCCACTGGGAGCGGCGTTTCCTCGCCGCTCCGACGAACGCGACCGTGCGCGCACGGTTCGAAAGCACCGTCGCCGCGCTGTGCGCCGCAACCGGTGAACGCTGCGGACGGGAAGCGGCCGCGGCGGCGGAACGCCGGCTGCGCGCCGGACCGCGGCCCGCCCGGGTCGTGACCAGCAGTGCCGTGTGATCCTCAACTGCCGAGCCCAGCACAGGAGATGAGTCCGATGACGACGGTGTCGCATCATGTGCCCGTTTCCATCGAAGGCGTGGAACCCCGCGTCGACGGCGGTCCGGGGGCGGCCAAAGCCGTGGTCGGTGAGCCCTTCCCGGTCACGGCGACAATCTTCGTCGAAGGATCCTCGGTCGTCCGGGCCCGGGCCGTCCTGCGGGAGACCGACGGCTCCACCGTCGACAGCCGCGCGATGCGCGAGCTGAAGCCGGGAGAGGACCTCTGGAGCGCGCAGGTCACCCCGTCCGCGGTCGGCAGGTGGAACTTCTGCGTCCAGGCCTGGTGCGATCCCGTGGCCACATGGCAACGGGATGCCGCGCTCAAGGTGGAAGCGGGCACGGACACGGATCTCACGCTCGAGGAAGGGGCGCTCCTGCTGGAGCGGGTCCTGCTCGGTATGCCCGACGGCACCGCACAGCAGGCTGTGCTGCGGAGCGCTCTCACCGTGTTGTGCGACGGCCGCCACGAAGCCCGCGACAGGCTTGCGGCGACGACCGTCCCGGCGGTCCGCGCGCTGCTCAAGGCCCACCCCGTGCGCGAGCGCCTGACCCAGAGCGATGTGCTGCCGTTGCTGGTGGAGCACGAGAGGGCCTTGTACGGGTCCTGGTACGAGTTCTTTCCGCGCTCTGAAGGAGCGTCGGTGCAGCCGGGGAAACCGGCGGTGAGCGGGACCTTCAGGACGGCGGCCCGCCGGCTCCCGGCCATCGCGGAGATGGGCTTCGACGTCGTGTACCTGCCGCCGATCCACCCGATCGGGACGACGTTCCGCAAGGGCCCGGACAACGCGCCGACGGCCGGTGCGCACGACGTGGGGGTGCCGTGGGCGATCGGGTCGCCGGAGGGCGGCCACGACGCGGTGCACCCCGATCTGGGGACGCTGGAGGACTTCGACTCCTTCGTCGCCCGGGCCCGGGAGTCGGGCCTGGAAGTGGCCCTGGACTTCGCCTTGCAGTGCTCGCCGGACCACCCGTGGGTCGACAAGCACCCGGAGTGGTTCCGCCAGCGCCCGGACGGCTCGATCGCGTACGCGGAGAACCCGCCGAAGAAGTACCAGGACATCTACCCGATCGCCTTCGACCGGGACATGCCGGGCCTGATCGCCGAGACGACGCGGATCCTGCGCCACTGGATGGCGCACGGCGTGCGCATCTTCCGCGTCGACAACCCGCACACCAAACCGGTGGTGTTCTGGGAGCACGTCATCGCCGACGTCAACGGCACCGACCCCGACGTGATCTTCCTGGCCGAGGCGTTCACCCGCCCCGCGATGATGCGCGCGCTGGCCCGCAGCGGCTTCCAGCAGTCGTACACGTACTTCACCTGGCGCAACACCAAGCGTGAACTCACCGACTACGTCAACGAGTTGGCTCACGACACGGCGGCAGTGCTGCGGCCCAACTTCTTCGTGAACACACCTGACATCCTGCCCGAGTTCCTGCAGAACGGCGGCCGCCCGGCCTTCGAGCTGCGTGCGGTGCTGGCCGCGACGCTGTCACCGAGCTGGGGCGTCTACAGCGGCTACGAGCTGTGCGAGAACACCGCGCTGCGGCCGTCCGGCAGCGAAGAGTACCTGCACTCCGAGAAGTACGAACTGCGGCCGCGGGACTGGGAATCAGCCGCTCGCGAGGGACGGACGATCGCCCCGCTGATCACGAAGCTCAACGCCATCAGGCGGCGCAGCCCGGCCCTGCACCACCTGCGCAACGTGCACTTCCACCACGCCGACCAGGACGCGGTGATCGTGTACTCGAAACGCAGAGCGGCGAACACCGTCCTGACCGTGGTGAACCTCGACCCGCACCACACCCAGGAAGCGACGGTCCGGCTCGACTGCGAGCACCTGAACCTGGCCCCCGGCGCACCCCTGCGCCTTCGGGACGAACTGACCGGCGCGACCTACACCTGGGGCGCCGCCAACTACGTCCGTCTGGTGCCGGGCGAGTCCCCCGCCCACATCTTCACCGTCCTGTGAGCGAACGGTTCGCTCCGCCCACACCTGCCATGACGCGGCAACGGAGGGAGATCTCCCATGACTGTCGAAGAACCGGTGCTGATCCCGTCCAGCACGGCCGGACAGCGTGATCCGAAGTGGTTCAAGCGCGCCGTCTTCTACGAGGTGCTCGTTCGTTCCTTCTACGACAGCAACGGGGACGGCATCGGCGACCTCAAAGGGATCACGGCGAAGCTCGACTACCTCCAGTGGCTCGGCGTCGACGCGCTCTGGCTTCCTCCGTTCTTCAAGTCCCCACTCCGCGACGGTGGTTACGACGTCGCCAACTACATCGCGGCACTGCCGGAGTTCGGTGATCTGGCCGACTTCGTCGAGTTCGTCGACGCCGCGCACCAGCGGGGCATGCGCGTCATCATCGACTTCGTCATGAACCACACCAGTGACCAGCACGAGTGGTTCCAACAGTCACGCTCCGACCCCGACGGCCCCTACGGCGACTACTACGTCTGGGCCGACGACGACAAGCAGTACCAGGACGCCCGCATCATCTTCGTGGACACCGAAGCCTCCAACTGGACCTTCGACCCCGTCCGCAAACAGTACTTCTGGCACCGCTTCTTCTCCCACCAGCCCGACCTCAACTACGAGAACCCCGCCGTCCAGGAAGAGATCCTCGCCGCCCTGCGCTTCTGGCTCGACCTGGGCATCGACGGCTTCCGCCTCGACGCCGTGCCCTACCTCTACGCCGAGGAAGGCACCAACTGCGA